>NZ_JBFODT010000025.1:0-22474 GCF_040908465.1 Aeromonas sp. R10-1 | reverse complement strand
CCGTCAGTGGTCTTGAGGTCGGTAACAGTGCCGCCCACCACGGTCAGATCATCCAGCTCGAACCCGGTCACCTTCTCGCTGAAGGTGAAGGTCACGTCGCTGGTCTCGCCCACGGTCAGCTGGTCGTCGGCGATGTGGACCACCACGCTCGGGGCCTGGGTGTCGACGCTGTAACCCTCAGTATCGGTCACGGTGGTGCTGTTGCCCGCCGCGTCGGTGGTGGTCACCTTGGCGTCGATCACCTTGTCCCCATCGGCCACCAGGTCGCTACCCGGCACATTGATGCTGAAAGTCTTGTCGGCCAAGACCAGACCGGTGAAGGCCTTGCCATTGACGGTCAGGGTGACGGTGTCGCCCTCTTTCACGTCGCCACCCACGCGACCGGTCACGGCGATGTCCTGCTTGGACTCGGCCGCGTTGATCACATCGTCAGGGGTGATGTTGCCATCCAGGGTGATGCTGGCATTCGGTGGAGTGGTATCGAGCAAGGTAGTGTCGTCGGTGGCGCTGGCCGGGTTGCCCGCCGCGTCGGTAACGCTGGCCACCACGGTCAGGTTGCCATCCGCCAGCCCGCTCAGATCGGCGCGGGTCTGGTAGTTGCCGTCGGCATCGGTGACGGCAGTGACTGTCACGCTCTTACCAGTGGCATCGCTGATCACCAGGGTCACGGTGCGGTTCGGGCCGACATCGGAGGTGCCGCTGATGGGCGTGTTGGCCACATTGGCCGCGTTCACGTCATCCAGGCTCACCGTGATGTTCGCCGTGGTGTCCACGCTACCATCGTCGCTCGACGTGCCTCTGTTGCCAGCAGGATCAGTCACGCTGGCAGTCACGTCATAGCCCCCATCTGGCAACGGCGTCACGACATCCGCACTGTAACTGCCATCCGGTTGTACCGTGGCGGTCAGGGTCTGCTGATTGCCGTTGGCATCGGTCACCGTAAGGGTCACCGTGCTGCCGGGGGCGGCGTCCGTGGTCCCCGTGATGGTCGGGGTGTTGTCATTGGTATTGTCCGGTGCATTCACCGTCACGATCGGAGCCGTAGTGTCCACGCTGCCATCATCGGTCGCGGTGCCGGTGTTGCCGGCCGGATCGGTCACGGAGGCCGTCACCTGATAGCCCCCTTCGGCCAGCGGTGTGGTGACATCCACGCTGAAGCTGCCATCCGGTTGTACCGTAGCGGTCAGGGTCTGCTGATTGCCATTGGCATCGGTCACCACCAGAGTCACCGTGCTGCCAGCAGGGGCATCCGTGGTACCGGTCAGGGTCGGCGTCCGATCGTTGGTGTTGTCGGGGGCAGAGACGGTGATGACGGGAGCGGTGAGGTCGACCAGCTCATCCTCACTGCTTTGCGCATCCACCAGCGGCGCCGCGCCAGCCGGGTTCGCACTGTCAAAGCCTGCGCTGGAGATGGTTGCATCACCGGTACGATCGATAGTGACGAAACCGCCGTTGCCGCTGGCACCAGCCACGCCCCCCGCATTGCCTGCGGCCGGGGCTCCGCCCGCCGCCGACGCCTCGAATGCCTTGGTGGGGTCGGTCCCGTCCAGAATCGCTTGCTGCAAGGCGGCGATGTCATCGGGCGTACCCGCGTTCGCCAGCACGGCGTCACCCTGTTCGGGGCGCTCGCCGGAACCCAGGGTGAACGTGGTCTCCCCTCCCTGGAAACTGGCCCCTTCGGGCGCAAGCAATACCGCATCCTTGGGCAGTACATCGCCTTCTGCAACGAGTCTCTGGCTCCCGTCGGCGGCGACCAGATACATTTTGCCTTGCAAGTGGGTAACGACGACATCCTGATCCAATACGATGCGCTGATTGCTCATGGTTTCTCCTGAAATATCGAAGGGCATATTGCTCCAGCCTCCAATGTGCCCGTTTATCAGGCCATAAACCAGTGAGAAAAATCGAATGAACAGACCGAAATGAAGCCGGGTTTCGGGGTGAAAACGAAGGGATGCCGAAGATGAATAAAATTAATTAAATCAATAGCATCAATTGTGACAAAACGAAGACGGGAGCCTCATCGGCTCCCGTCTCGTGAGGTGTCAGACACCGGCCCAGAGCAGGATGGCCAGCAGTTGGGGCGAGATGATCCGCAGGAACATCACCAGGGGGTAGACGGTCGCGTAAGAGAGTGCGCTGGCGCCACTGGTGGGGTGCATGCCGTTGGCAAATGCCAGAGCGGGAGGATCCGTCATCGAGCCGGCCAGCAGACCGCACAGCGTGAGGTAGTTGAGCTTGCCATAATGGCGTGCCAGCACACCCACCAGCAGCAGCGGGATGAGGGTGATTGCCACACCGTACATCATCCATGCGGGACCGTCGCCGTTGATCAGGGTGTCGATGAAGCCGGCCCCGGACTTGAATCCTACCACCGCCAGAAAGAGCACTATACCTATTTCCCGCAGCGCCAGGTTGGCGCTCGGCGGCATGAACCAGTAGAGCTTGCCGATGCTGCCGATACGAGACAGGATGAGCGCCACCACCAGCGGTCCCCCTGCCAGCCCCAGCTTGAGCGCCGCCGGGAAACCCGGCAGGTAGAAGGGAATGGATCCGAGCAATACCCCCAACCCGATGCCGATGAAGACAGGCAGCATCTGCACCTGCTGCAGTTTCTGCTGCACGTTGCCCACCACGCTGGTGACCGCCTCGATGGCATCGAGCCGCCCCACCAAGTTCAGGATATCACCGAACTGCAGACTGGTCTGACTGGTCGGCACCAGCTCGATGCCGGCCCGATTCAGGCGCGAGATGACCACATCGTATTTCTGCTTGATGTCGAGATCGCGGATCCGCTTTCCGAGCACCTGCTCATTGGTGACCACCACCCGCTCGACCCGCAGATCGGTCCCGCGGGTGGAGAGGGAGGTGTCTACCTCCTCTCCAAGCACCAGCAGCACCTTGTGCAGGGCATGGCGCTCCCCCACCAGGTGCAGCAGGTCGCCAAGTTCGATGCGCGAGTCGGGCTTTGGCACCATCAGCTCGTCGCCACGCTTGAGGCGGGAACAGATGACGTCCGCCTCGTCCAGACTCGGGATCTCGCGGAGCATCAGGCCATGCATATTGGGATTGCGCACGGCAATGTTGATGGTTTGCAGACTCTCCTTGGTCTTGCCAGCCTGCTGCTCGAAAGCGACCGCCTCCTCCTCGATCTTGATGTGGAAGAACATCCTGATGAGCCACATGGTGAGCAGGATGCCGCAGATCCCGAACGGGTAGGCCACCGCATAGCCCATCCCCATCAGGCCTGTGGATCCAGGATCCGCCCCCAGCTCGGCCAGGATCTGCTGGCCAGCCCCCAGGGACGGGGTATTGGTCACTGCCCCGGAAAAGACCCCGAGGATCACCGGCAGCGGTACATCGAACAGCTGGTGCAACGCTGCCGCCACCAGGCAGCCGAGCAGAACCAGCAGGGCAGCGAAGCCATTGAGCTTGAGACCCGAACTGCGCAAGGAGGAGAAGAAGCCGGGACCGACCTGGATGCCTATGGTGTAGACGAACAGGATTAAGCCGAATTCCTGAATAAAATGAAGTGTTTGCTCATCCAGCTTCAAGCCGGACAAGCCGGCGAAGTGGCCCACTATGATGCCGCCGAACAGCACCCCGCCAATACCCAACCCCACGCCATAGACTCGCCAGTTTCCCAGCCAGAGCCCCAGCACTGCCACCAGCGACAGCATGCTGATGGAAAGCGCGATCTCACTCATCGTTTGCATCCTTTCCAAACTGAACTGGCACTAGCTTGTCAGCAAACGAAGGGGGCAACTGTGGGGTGCCGCACGAATTCAGGCTTTCATGAGCACAAAAATACCAATTAAGGGTTAGCCATCAGATGTAGCCATAAATGGCCATGAAGTGGCACAGACTGCCCCCCAGCACAAACAGGTGCCAGATGGCGTGGTTGTAGGGGATGCGCTTGGCCACATAGAAGATCACTCCCAGGCTGTAGATGAGACCACCCAGCCCCAGCAGCAGGAGCCCGGTACCATCCAGATGCAGATAGAGCTGGTAGATGACCACCAACGACAACCAGCCCAGCATCAGATAGGTAAATAGCGACACCTTCTTGAAGCGATTGATGAAGATCAGCTTGAACACGACCCCCGCCAGGGCCAGCCCCCAGATCACCACCATCAGTCCTTGCGCCAGCGGCGTATCGAGCGCCACCAGCAGGAAGGGGGTATAAGTGCCAGCGATCAGCAGATAGATGGCGCAGTGATCGAACAGCTTGCTCCAGCGTCTGGCCGCCACCGAGCTCACGCTGTGGTAGAGCGTCGAGGCGAGATAGAGCAATACAAGGCTGGCACCGTAGACGCCGTAGCTCAGCAGTACCCTGGGCCCCTGATCCCACCCCTTGTGCAGCAGCAAGACCAGTCCCAGCCCGCCCAGCAGCAGCCCCAGCCCATGGCTGAGGCGATTCGCCCACTCTTCCCGTGGGGAGTACCCCGTCACATCCATCATTACCTCCAACCCATTACCGGCCCACTCTAGCGGCGGACGTTTCAGGCTACAAGTGTTAGCTGAAAATAAAGGAGCAAGGAGAGGGAGGGCCAGAGATGGCTGTGCCCCCCGCCCCTTTGGTGTATGCTCTGCCGCCGACGCCGCCCATGCGGATGGCCGCGTCTGCCCGACAATCTGGTCTGGAGAACCCGATGAAGCTCACTGAACTGTTTACACAACCGGATCCTGATTTCGGCAAGGCCATGACGGCCCTGCTGGAGCATTTCCATCATTCCGACGACAGTCAGGCCCCCTATCAGCGGGGCAGCTTCACCCACCAGCTCGATCAGTCGTGCATGCCCGCCATCGGCATCTCTCCCTGGGACTATCTGGCGCGGCTCGCCACCCTGGTACCCGGGGCATCGCACCTCACCTCTCCCCGCTACATGGGACACATGACGGCGCCGCTGCCGGCCTTCACCGCCGAGCTCTCCCGGCTCTTGGTGATGCTCAACCAGAACCCGATGAAGATGGAGTCCTCCCGTTTGCTGAGCTTTCTGGAGCGGGAAGTGCTGGCCAAGCTGCACCGTCTGGTCTACCGCCAGGACGACGCCTTCTATGCAGCCCAGATGCATGCCAAGGATGCAGCCCTCGGCGTCATGACCAGTGGCGGTACCATCGCCAACGTCACCGCCCTCTGGCTGGCCCGCAACCGGGCCTGTGGCGACAACCTGTTCGCCCTCGCCGAGCAGGGCTATCGCGGCGCCGTCATTCTGGGCTCGCGGCTGATGCACTACTCCTTCGACAAGGGGATGGATCTGCTGGGACTCGGGGCTCGCAGCGTCTGGCGTCTCGACACAGACGAGCACAATCGGCTCAGTCTGGCGGCACTGGAACAGGCCCTTCAACAATGCAGGGAGCAGAAGCTCAAGGTGCTGGCGCTGGTCGGCGTGGCTGGCAGCACGGATTTTGGCTCCGTCGACCCGCTGCCGGAACTGGCCGCCATCGCCCGGCGCGAGCAAATCCACTTCCACGTGGACGCGGCCTGGGGGGGGCCGACCCTCTTCTCGCCCCGCTATCAGGGATTGCTTACGGGGATAGAGCACGCCGATACCGTCACCCTTGACGGTCACAAGCAGTTGCTGGTCCCGCTCGGTACCGGCATGCTGCTCTGCCGCCAACCGGACCTGATGATGACGGTGAAGCGCGAGGCTCCCTACGCCATCCGCGCCACCTCCTTCGATCAGGGTCGCTTCACTCTGGAGGGGACCCGTCCCGCCAACGCGCTCTATCTGGATGCCGCCTTCCAGATGCTGGGGCAGCAGGGTTATGCCCAACTCATCGACGCCAACTACGACAGGGCGCGGCGAATGGCCGCGCTCATCGACGCCAGCCCCGCCTTCGAGCTGATGTCGGCACCTGTCATGAACCTGCTCTCCTACCGGTGCATTCCGCCCCACCTGCAAGGTCAGGTGCCCGATGTGGCGGCCAACGAAGAGATCAATCTCTTCAACGTCGCCCTGCAAAAAGCCCAGCGCGCCGAAGGGCACAGCTTCGTCTCACGCACCCAGCGCGCAGTCTCCCGCTATGGCGAGCAACCACTCACGCTGCTGCGCGCCGTCCTGCTCAACCCCCTCATCGAGGAAGCAGACATACGCGCATTGCTGGACGATCAGGTGCGCCTTGGCAACCAGATTGCCAGCCAGCTGTTCGAGTAACCCGCAGCCCCGGGAAGGAACTGCCTGCAGAATGGACGGTCTTATTCATTTGCCGTTGTCTGACGGGCAGGTACACTGAGTGAAATTTTGAGGTTAGAGCCCAGCATGAAGCAGTTTATCGAGTTCATCCCCCTGATCGTCTTCTTCGCGGTCTACAAGTTTTACGACATCTACACCGCCACTGGCGCCCTGGTGGTCGTCACTGGCCTGCAACTCCTGTACAGCTGGCTTCGCTATCGCCGGGTCGAGAAGATGCAGTTGTTCACCTTCGTGCTGGTCGGTTTCTTCGGCGGCCTCACCGTCTTCTTCCACGACGATGCCTTTATCAAGTGGAAGGTGACCGTCATCAACATGCTCTTTGCCCTCGCCCTGCTCATCGGCCGCTATGGCTTTGGCAAGAACCTCATCAAGCAGATGCTGGCCAAGGAGCTCCAAGCCCCCGACTGGGTCTGGGACAACGTCAATCTCGGCTGGGTCGGCTTCTTCACCCTGTGCGGCCTGCTCAACCTCTACGTGGCCTTCAACCTCTCCCAGGAGATGTGGGTCAACTTCAAGGTGTTCGGCCTGCTGGGCATGACCCTGGTCTTCACCCTGCTCAGCGGCGTCTATCTCTATCGCCACATGCCGGCCGAGCAGAACGCAGAACAGAAAAAATAACCGCAACCAGAAAGGGATTGTTCCATGTGGTATCTGATCTACTCCGAAGATGTCGCGGGCAGCCTGCCCCAGCGCAAGCTGGCACGCCCTGCCCACCTGGCCCGCCTGCAAGCCTTGCAGGATGAGGGCCGCCTGCTGACGGCCGGCCCCAACCCGGCCATCGATGCCGAGGATCCGGCCGATGCGGGCTTCACCGGCAGCACCGTCATCGCCGACTTTGCCAGCCAGGCCGACGCCCAGGCCTGGGCCGATGCGGACCCCTATGTCGCGGCGGGGGTCTACGCCAGGGTGACCATCAAACCGTTCAAGAAAGTCTTCTGAGCCCATCAAGGCTGACAAGAAAAAGGCCGGACACTGTCCGGCCTTTTTGCATCTTCTGACTCATGCCCTGGCCACAAACCAGGGATTGAGGATATCGGGCTTGTTGTAGCAAAGCGGCGAACCATCGAGCTGGGTGACGCTGCCCCCCGCCCCTTCCAGTACCGCCTGAGCAGCCCCCGTATCCCACTCGCAGGTCGGTGCGAGCCGCGGGTAAAGCTCGGCCTCCCCCTCGGCAATGATGCAAAACTTCAGAGAGCTGCCCATGGAAACCAGCTCGATCTCGCCCCGCTCCAGTTCGCCAAAACGGGCCAGATACTCGAGTGTCTCCTGCGACAGGTGATTGCGACTGCCCACCACGCGCCACACTTGCCCAGCGTCATGAGGGCGGGTCTGGATGGCCTCGTGCCTGCCATCAGCCACACGCCAGGCGCCAATCCCCTTGCCCCCATACCAGAGCTTGTCCAGTACCGGGGCATAGACCAGCCCCCAGCGCGGGGTCCCCTGTTCAATCAGGGCGATATTCACCGTGAACTCGCCGTTGCGGGAGACAAACTCCTTGGTGCCATCCAAAGGATCCACCAGCCAGTAACGGGACCAGCCGAGTCGCGCAGCCATCACCTCGGGGGAGGACTCTTCCGACAACACCGGGATATCGGGAGTGAGACGGGCCAGCGCCTGAACGATCACCTCGTGAGCCCCCTTGTCCGCCGCCGTCAGCGGGCTCTCGTCCTGCTTGTACTCCACCGCAAAGGGCTGGCTGTAGATGGACATGATGGCCTCACCGGCGGCGCGGGCGATGGGCTCCAGTTCGGAAATGGCGGGTAGATACATGGAAAAGAGTTCTCGCTCAAAGGGTTGGTCAGTGTAACCGAGTGAGTATCTTCGGCTTATAGCCGATTCGCCTGAGTTATTCCCTGCTAATTCTAACAGACGAAAAGTGGCGCACCTTGACTAGCTTTCTATAGCCATACGGCACTACATAAGGACGTGAGACCATGAACAGAAAGACCCTGATCGCCGCACTGCTGCTGGGCTGCCTCCCCCTGTTGAGCCAACCTCTGCTGGCCGCCGACAAGGCGGCGACCAAGCCTGTGGCCACCACCCAAGTCAAGGAGAGCGGCAAGATCAATCTCAATACCGCCAGTGCCGGCGAGCTCACCGCCCTGAAGGGCATTGGCGAGAAGAAGGCACAGGCCATCATCGACCACAGGGAGAAGCAGGGCAAGTTCACCTCCGTCGATCAACTGGCGGACGTCAGTGGCATCGGACCTGCCACGCTGGAAGCAAACCGGGACATGATTATCGTCAAGTAACCGGTTTGAATCCCTGTCATCCCAAGGGCAGCCTGTGGCTGCCCTATTTTTCTTCGGGTATCATGAGCCCACTTTGTATCTTCGGACTCACTCCATGAAAAAGACACCGCTCGTTGTTCGCAAGGCCGTTCTCCCCGTTGCCGGTCTGGGTACCCGCATGCTGCCCGCCACCAAGGCCATCCCCAAGGAGATGCTGCCCGTGGTCGACAAGCCGCTGATCCAGTATGTGGTGCGCGAAGCCATCGCCGCCGGCATCAAGGAGATCATCCTGGTGACCCATTCAAGCAAGAACTCCATCGAGAACCACTTCGACAAGAGCTTCGAGCTGGAAGCGACCCTGGAGAAGCGGGTCAAGCGCCAACTGCTGGAAGAGGTTCAGCACATCTGTCCCAAAGACGTCACCATCATGCACGTGCGTCAAGGGGAAGCAAAAGGCCTGGGTCATGCAGTACTGTGTGCCCGCCCCCTCATCGGGGATCAACCCTTCGCCGTGCTGCTGCCGGATGTGCTCATCGACGAGGTGGCCAGCGATCTGAAGCAGGACAACCTGGCGGAGATGGTGCATCTGTTCGAAGAGGAGCAGATCAGCCAGATCATGGTGGAAGCCGTCCCCGAGAGCGAAGTGGACAAATACGGCATCGCCGACATCAAGGGGGAGGCCCTGAGCGAAGGCATGTCCCTGCCGATGCAGGCCATCGTCGAGAAGCCGCCCCGGGATGAAGCCCCGTCCAACCTGGCCGTGGTCGGTCGCTATGTGCTCTCCGCCAATATCTGGCCCTTGCTGGAAAAAACCCCGGCCGGCGCCGGCGACGAGATCCAGCTGACCGATGCCATCGCCATGCTGATGGAAAAGGAGCAGGTCAATGCCTACTTCATGAAGGGACGCAGCCACGATTGCGGCAGCAAGCTCGGTTACATGAAGGCCAATGTGGAATACGCCGTGCGCCATCGGGAACTCAGCAAAGAATTCACCAGCTGGCTGAAGCAGTTTGCCAAAGAGCTGTAATCTCTGAATATTTACAAGATAAGCAGAATAAAAAACTGGGCATCATTCGATGCCCTTTTTCATTTTATAAACAAATATTCAACCATTGATAGATAAAATATCGCTAAATCATAATATTGTAATTTAAAGTCGCTTGTTCTATAAGGATTAAGGCTTGTTCCTAGCCCTTGCATAAAATTTCTAAAAAAATATAAGACACAGGTGGAAGTTCCAATGAATAACCCGTCCAAAGGGACCTTTTTAGGTCACCCTAAAGGGCTTTTTTTGCTCTTTAGTACCGAACTGTGGGAGAGATTCTCCTATTACGGCATGCGTGCCGTGCTCGTCCTCTATCTGACCGACCTGACCGCCAACGGTGGCATGGGCTGGACCCAGGCCGACGCCCTCAAGCTGTACGGCATCTATACCGGTCTGGTCTACATCACCCCCATCATCGGCGGCTGGCTCGCTGATACCTTCCTGGGCCAGCGCCGTGCCATCCTGTTCGGTGCCGTGCTGATGGCCGCCGGCCAGTTTACCCTGGCACTGCCTCACGCCATGTTCCCTGACATGGTCAACACCGTCTTCTATGCCGGCCTTGGCTTGCTGATCGTGGGCAACGGCCTGTTCAAACCGAACATCTCCACCATGGTGGGCGACCTGTATAAAGAAGGGGATCACCGTCGTGACGGCGCCTTCACCATCTTCTACATGGGCATCAACCTGGGCTCCCTGCTGGCCGGCGTGATCTGCGGCGCCGCCGCCACCGCCTATGGCTGGCAAGCCGCCTTCGTCAGCGCCGGTATCGGCATGCTGCTCTCCCTGGTCGTGCAGGCCACCATGGCCCAGCGTTTCCTTGGCGACATCGGCCGTGTGCCCGCCGCCCAGCGTGCCGCCCTGCAGCGCTCCAAGGAGCAAAAAGCGCCCCTGACCAAACAGGAAGTGGATCGCATCAAGGTGATCCTGGTACTGGGCCTGTTCACCATCATCTTCTGGGCCGGCTTCGAGCAGGCTGGTGGTCTGATGAACCTGTATGCCCAGGAGTATACCGACCGCATGATCGGCAGCTTCGAAGTGCCGACCGCCTGGTTCCAGTCCCTGAACCCCTTCTTCATCATCACCCTGGCCCCTGTCGTGGCCGCCATCTGGATCAAGCTCGGCAAGAAAGAGCCGAACTCCCCGGTGAAATTCGCCATGGGCCTGCTGTTCCTGGCCGTCGGCTTCCTGTTCATGATCGGTGCCGTGCTGGAGCAAGGTGGTGATCAGGCTGTCAAGACCTCCATGTTCTGGCTGGTCGGTGCCTACCTGTTCCATACCCTGGGCGAGCTCTGCCTCTCTCCCATCGGTCTCTCCATGGTGACCAAGCTGGCTCCGCTGCGCCTGGCCTCCCTGATGATGGGTGCCTGGTTCGGTTTCGTGGCCCTGGCCAACTATGCCGCCGGCTTCATCGGCTCCTTCGTCGGCGAATCCGGCGCCATGGCCATCTTCGGTGGCATCGCACTGGCCGCCGTGATCAGCGCCCTCATCCTGCTGACCATGGCCAACCGCCTGGTCTACTGGATGCACGGTGCCGAAGGCCCGGCCAAAGAGCCCGAAGAACAAGAGCAGAAACTGCAGTCTGCGACCGTTTGACCGGTCAGGACAGCAGAGACCAAACAGGGCGCCCATGGGCGCCCTGTTTGCATGTGTTCACTTCACGGCGTCAGTGGTGACGAACCTGCATCGTCAGGGCGCTGCCGCTGTCACTGCGAAACTGCAGATCAAAGGGCTCGTGCCAGCTTCGCCTGTGCAACGTGTAGCGACTGCTGCGCATCAAGCCGAGCGGCAACCCCCCTGCACGCATCAACCAGTGAGGTGAGGTGAGCCCGGCATTTGCAAAAAGCAGCCCATCCTCCTGATCGAACAGCAGGGCCGCCATGGCAAAGGAGTGACGCAGGCCCGACTCCAGCAGTTGCAGGTTGAGGTAATCCAGCAATCGGTGTGGCTGGGTCAACAGCAGGCTCTCTTGTTGCTGGTATTGGCGATAGGGGCCGTTCATCAGGGATCGCACCAAGGCACCACAGAAGGCCGCATCCACACCGAGGATGGGCAATTCCATCACCAGTACCAGCAGCTTGTCGTCCAGTTTGAAGGTATCCGGGATGAAGAGATTGCCCATGCCGGCAAAGGTGACCTGCCAGGGCCCCCACTCCTGCATGCCAGGGGGGGCCAACCAGGCGAGCAGCCGGCTGCTCGCCAGATCGTGGCCACGGAAGAAGTCGATGTGCTCCATCAGTTCCAGCTGCTGGCTCTGATGCCCGAGGTTTGTCAGGCATTGCTCGATGCTGCGGCGGATCTGCTCATAGTCATTCACCGGTTTGATGAAGAAGTCCCTGGCCCCCGCCCGCAGCGCACGCTCGATCGCAGCCATCTGATCCTGACCGGAGATGACGATGACGGGCACCTGTGGATAGCGGGCGGTGAGGCAGGCAATCACCTCATGGCCATCCATGTTCGGCATGTTCAGATCACACAACACCACATCGGGGTGATAGAGCGCGGCGGCAGAGAGCCCCTCAATCCCGTCTTCTGCCTGAAAGACGCAGGCCCCGTCGTGCTCGAGATAAGATACCAGTGAGTGGCGAAAAACCGCTTCGTCTTCTACCACCAAGATCCGTAGTCCGGCTTTTGACATCTTGACAAAGCTCTTATTAGTCAAATGGTTATTTGAGCATTAAGACTAGATCATGGGCGCTGGATACCGCCACACAATATTGTCGAGCAGCGAGCCGGGCTGGCCTTGGTATCTGCCAAGCGTTTGAAATGGTCCGACTATTTTGCTCGCCCCCTTGCGCAGAGATGGTCGGCAACCGTCGCCCGGCAGCCGTTATCTCGCAGGTCGGCACCATGAATTGTATGAGGCACCGCCATGAGGGATAATGCCCTCCACTCCAGATCGTGAAGCAGACCATGACGCCAGCCGAATACAGCGCCCTCGCCCATCCCAGACTCTCCCATCCGGCCCGCAGCCTCTATACCCTGCAACTGCGCCGCTTGGTGCTGGAAAATCGGCTGGCCCGACTCAACTATCCCGAGCTTGGCCGGGCACTGGCTGTCGTCGATCCGGGCAATCCCGGTGGTTTCAGCTATCAGGTCAACGCTCGCCAGCTGACCGAGCTGCTCGACGAACTGATGGAGGCCGAACTGCTTCAGGTCGAGGCCCAGGCTGACAGTGAGCACTACCACCAGTGCCCTTTCCAGTTGCCGTTGCTGAGCCAGCGGGTGCGCAGCCCCCTGCCGGCACGCCCGTTCCAGATGCACCTGCAGTGGCGTCCGGACGAAGAACTGCCTGCTCTCGCACGCCTGTGCGGGGTGATCGATGCCAGCTACAGCGAAGAGGATCTCGGGGAGTTCATCGCCTACTGGCTCGGCCGCCCCGAGGTGTTCGACTCCCAGCACCAGTGGATGTTGAAATTTATTCGGGCCCTCAAGAGTCGGCGCTACGCCCGCCGCCCGGCGACCGTGGTCACCGGGTACCAGCAGGTCGCGCCAGCCCCGGTAGAGGCTGGCCCGAGCCGCCGGGCGCAAGAGATGATCGATGAGGCCAAACGGCTGGCACAAGCTCAGGAGCCGGAGAATGATTGATACCAGGCGGCCACGAAGTGCACTATTGACCCCCTGCCCATCCAGCCACAGCCCTAGCAGAAGGAGAATTCCATGACAGATCCGCACGACCCGATGCGCCAGGCACTGGAAGAGATCGAGGCCAAACGCCAGAAAATCGCCAAGGCGAGACAGGAGCAACGGGCTCATGATCCCGAGCTCAAGCGTCACGTCAGCAGCCTGCAGGAACGTATTCTCCGACTGCGGGCCGCAACCGGCGGCAGCCAGTACGACTACGAGACCCTGCGCAAGGAGTACGACGCCAAGGCCAATGCCGAAGTGCGCGAGTTGCAGAAGGCCGCCCGCCAGGAGCGGATCCAGAAGCTGATCGCCCAGGCCGACCTCAATCCGGACTGGATCTTCGACAAGATGGATTCCGGTGACCCGGCCCTGCAATACCCCATCGAGACAGCCCGCTACTTCATCAGCGGTTTCGAGCACTGGGAGAAGAGCGGCGGGGGCTGCATGCTGATCTACGGCGATTACGGCACCGGCAAATCCACCCTGGCGGGCGCCGTGGCCCACGAGTTGATCGCGCGCCACCAGAAGTCGGTGATCTTCCAGCAGTGGGCCTCCATCGTGGACAGGCTCTTCTTCAACGTCATCCAGGATCAGGAGGAGCGCAACCAGTACCGCCGCGCCCTGGAAGAGGTGGACCTGCTGATCATCGACGAGGTGGCGGCCAACCGCGCCAAGATGGCCGAGAGTCAGTCCAGCTTCCTCGGCCACCTGCTGCGCCGTCGTCGCAACCTGTCCAAAAGCGTCATCATCATCACCAACCACAGCCCCCAGAGCCTGCATCAGGCCATCGGTGATTTCAGCTATGAGGCGATCAAGGCGTTCAATCCGGTGGACATCCACCTGAGCGGACCCAGCCGCCGTCCCAGCATCGGCCATTACAACGGTTGATCCCGTCGGGCCGGCGTCCCTGATGTCCGGCCCTTCATATCCCCTGCACCTCACAAATAAAAACCACTCTCATTTACAGAGAGCCATCCAGGCTCTAGGCTTGCTCTTTTGTTCGAGAGGGCCTGTCATGCCAACCACACTCATCTTCGGTGCCAGTCGCGGACTGGGCCGCGCCTTCACCGACCACGCACTGCAACTGGGCCACAGGGTCGTTGCCCTGGTGCGCCATGCCGACATGGCCAGCGAGCTGCATACCCTGGGAGTCGAGGTCGTCATCGGAGATGCCCTGGACCCCCTGGCCGTGGCCCAGGCTTGCCGCTTGGCGGGCAGGGATGCCCGGGTAGTCTCCACCCTCGGCAGCTTTCGCCAGAGTGCACCGGTGGATTATCAGGGCAACCGCCATGTGATCGACGAGATGGAGCGCGCCGGGCTCAGCCGCCTGCTGCTGGTCACCTCCCTCGGTTGTGGCGACAGCTGGCAATACCTGCCCGAGCGGGCTCGCGCCGCCTTCGGACACGAGGTACGCCTCAAGAGCCTGGCGGAAAGCTGGCTGCAGACCAGCACCCTTGAGTGGACCATTTTACGCCCCGCAGGGTTGCAGGATGGGGAGCCCACGGGTCAGGCCATCCTGAGCCAGGGGCTAGAGAGGCATGGCCTGGTCAGGCGCCAAGATGTGGCGATAAGGGGTTTGCAACTGCTCACCGACCAGGAGGCGTGCGGCCAGATCTATGCCATCGGCGATCCGGGTCTGAATCAGCCATGATCCCTGTGAATGGCAACACGGTCAGCCCAGTGGCTGACCGTGTTGTTGCAAGGCGCCTAGTCGGTGGAAGACGCTGTCGCCCCATCATCCGGCCGCGTTGCAGGGCACGGTTGACGCCAGCGGAGCAACCAGCACGCCAGAGCGCCATACAGCAGCGCCAGTCCCCACAACTGCCACCAGTAGCGGGAGACCTGGGCAAAGTCGGCCCCCATCTGATTGAGGCGCAGGAATCCCTCGATGGCCGGCGTGCTCGGTGCCCACTGGGCCAGCCAGTTGAGGGGGGCCGGGATGAGCTCAAGGGGCCAGATAAAGCCGGCCAGGAAGACCAGCGGCAAAGAGGAGACAAGCACCACCTGGGTCGGTAGATCACGGCGGGTGAACAGGGCGCCGAGCACGATCCCGAGCCAGGTGGTGGCCAACAGGAACGGCAGGGTAAAGAGCCAGAGTTCGCCGGGTACAGCGGTGCGGGCAATACCGTAGTGATCGAAGCAGAAGCCGAAGAAGTAGGTCACCGGAAGGACGAAAAGAGCCCCCACCACCAGGGTGCGGACCAGCAACAAGGCCGGCACGGGAGCATGTTGCCAGTAGCCTGACTCGCCACGGCGGCTGCGCTGGTTCTGGGTCGCCCCCAGGATGCCGGTCCCCATCAGCAACACCTGATGCAGGATCAGCACGAATACCGCAGGCACCACGTAGTTCACATAGCCCATGGTGGGGTTGAATACCGGCAGCACATTGAGGGCCACCGCGTTCCAGCCCATGGCGGCCTGGGGCAGCGCCTCGCCCTGGCTCAGCAACCTGGCCACCTTCACCTGGGCGGCGAGCGTGCCCCCTGCCTGGGCCAGCCCTTCGGCAATGGTGCCATAGACCAAGAAGTAGGAGGCATCCCCGGCATAACCCAGGGTCACGCTCCTGCCCAGCATCAGATCCCGATAGAAGTGGCGGGGAATGTGCAAAATGCCGCTCGCCTTGCCGGTCAGCATCATCTGGCGGGCCTCGTCGAGCGAACCGGCACGGGCCACCAGTTTCACCTGCGCCGTGGCATCGGCCATGAACTCCAGCTGGCGGGAGAGCTGGCTGCCATCCTCGTTGACCACCACCACGGGCTCTTCCCTGGGCAATTGGTGCAGGTAGGGCTGGGGGTAGAGGAAGGAGTAGAAGAAGACGCCGCCAAACAGGGTCAGCATGATGGCGCGATCCGCCAAGAGGGTGCGCAGCTCAAGGCGCACCAGATCCCAGAATCCCATCATGGCCTGGACTCCTCATGGGGCAGGGCCGCGCCCGACGGCGTCCGGTAGCGGTGTACCACCAGCAGCAGGGGCAGCAGAAACAGCAGCAGGGCCCCGAGCTGGGGCAGGGCCGCCGTCAACGGTTGACCGTAGTTGGTTTGCCCGATCTGCAGCTCAACATAGTGGGAGATGGGCAGCAGGCTGCGCCAGAACTGGGCCACATCCCCCATGGCGCTGACCGGAAAGGTGACCCCCATGAAGGCAAATCCCGGCGCCGTGTAGGCGCCGGCCAGAGAGAGCGCCCGCGCCGGATCCCGGATGATGGCGTAGAAGAAGGCCCCCATGGTGACGCAAGCGGCCGACGCCAGTCCCAGCCCCGCCGTCAGCACCAGCCAACTGCCTTGCATGGGGTACCCAAGCCCCTTGAACAGCAGCAGACTCCACGCCAGCCCCCACCCCCAGCCGATGAGCACGTGGGGCAGCAGGGTACGCCAGAGGCCGAACCAGACCCCTCTGGTGGTCCAGTCCAACCCGAGGCGATCGGTGCGGGCCAGGGCGTTCAGCCCATAGAGCACCACCAGGATCTGCCACACCGCCGGTAACAGGGCACTCAGCAGAAACTGGGCATAGCTGGAGTTGATGTTGTAGAGCGCCGTCACCTGGCTCGCGATGGGAACCGATTGCCCAAGGGCGCCGGGCAGCGCCTTGCCGTCGGCCATGGCCTCCAACACCCCTACCTGGCCATTGAGAGTTCCCACCACCTGGGCCAGTGCGGAGTTGACCAGCTTGGCAATCAGGATGAACTGGCCATTGTTGAACACGGTCACCCTGGGTTGGGTCCCCTCGCGGGCATCCCGCTCCAGATGATGGGGGATCACCACCAGGGCATAGATGTCCCCCCCTCGCAGTGCCCTGGCCCCTGCGTTGATGGAATCAAACTGCTGGGCGACCTTGAGCCCGGCGGAGCCATCGAGAGAGAACGCCAGTTGCCGGGAGAGGGTGCTGCGATCCAGATCCACCAGACCGACCTTGAGATCCCGCGCCAGGCCGGCTGAAAAGATCCAGCACAGGATCCCTATCAGCAGCAAGGGGACCCAGCTCGCCAGCACCCGGCCGAACGGGTCCTGCCAGAGCAACCGCCATTCGCGCCCCATCAGAGCTCGACCAGCACGCTCATGCCGACCCGCAGCCCGTCAACCGGCTGCAAGGGGCGCGCTTCCACCTGGAAGCTTTTCATGTCGAACCCCTGGCGGGTGTCGGTGGCACGCCAGGTGGCGAAATCCCCCATCACGGCCACATGGGTCACCTTGAAGCGCACCAGCTGATCCCCCAGGCCGGGAATACGGGCATCAAACTCGGTACCGACCGGGAACCTTGGCAAGAGGTCCTCACGGACATGGAACTGGGCCCAGGCATCCTTCATGTCTAGCAGGGTCACCACGGGGAAGCCCTGGGGAGCCAGCTCGCCGCTACGCAACAGCACCTGGGCAACTTCCCCCTCGTGTGGGCTGGCGATGCGGGTATCGGCCAGATAGGCTTCCACTTCCGCAACGCCGCCAGCCGCCATCTTGGCCTGCTCGCGGGCCGCGATCTTGGTCTCTTCCCGCGCCCCTTCCAGCGCCATCTGGTATTGCTGCCAGGCCATGCCCTCGCTGTACTTCGCCGCCTGCCAGGCGGTCCAGGCCTCGTCACGCTTTTGCAGCGACATCACGCCATCCCGATGCAGGCTGGCAATGCGCTCGTAGGTTTTGCCATGAAGCAGGGCAGCCGCCTTGGCCTGTTGCCACTGATCCTTGGCGGCCGCGATCTGCTGCACTCGCGCCCCCTTCTCGGCCTCTTCGGCCATGGCACCCGCCGCGGCCTGCCCGGCCTTGGCCTGACTCAGCTTGGCCTCGATCTCCGGGCTCGCCAGAGTGAACGCCAGTTGGCCCCTGGCCAGTTGATCCCCCTTCTTCACCAGCACCTCGTCGATGCGGCCCGCCACCTTGGAAGAGACCGAATACTGCTGCGCCTCTATCTGCCCCTGCAGACGCACCGGCTCCGGCTGATAGGCCAGCCAGAAGCGCCAGCCAAGCCAGAGCACAAGCAATACCAGCGCCAGTGGCAGCAACCAGGGCTTGCCCTGGCTCATCTTCTTCTTGATGGGGGGATGACTCATGAATTCACCTCGGCAAACGGGCGACCCTTGACGGTCGAAACGGACATGAATAACGGAGTGGAAGAGAGCGCGATCATGAGTTCACCTCGATCGCCTGGCCATGCTGATACTGGTTGAAACTGTTCATCTGACCGGAGAGTGCCAACAGGCGGGCCAGGGAGATCACGTATTGATAGGCGGCGGCGGAGCGCTGGGTCTTGACCCCGGCAAGCTGGGTCTGGGCATCGACCACATCGAGGGAAGTGGAGAGCCCCTGACCGAATGCCTTGTCACGCAACCGCACGTTCTCCTCGGCCAGCGCCTGGGTCGAGGAGAGAGAGTGATACTCCTCCAGTCCCTGGGCAGCCTCGCGCCAGGTCTTCTCGACCAGCAGCTCCAGATCCTGGCGGGTCTTGGCTTGCAGCAGGTTGACCTGGAGTTCGGCGCTCTTGGCCGCCTGGACCGTCTCGGAGCGGCCATCACGACTCACCAGCGGCATGCTGACCCCGACACCAACCAGCCAGTCCGGTGTGGTCTTGGAGACGATGGAATCATCTTCATAGAGGTTGTAGTTGCCGAACAGGAAGAGCTCGGGGGCGTATTTGCCCTTCTCCAGCTTGATCATCCCCTGGGCCTGCTCCTTCTTGGCCGTCAACAGCTTGAGACCGGGATGCACCGACAGGGTCTCCTCCACGAAGGGAGACAAGGCTGGCATCCCTTCGTTGATGAAGAGGGCGGTATTGGGCTCAGCCTGCTTGAGCTTGAGCATGTGGCCGAGCGCCAGCTGGGCGATCTCCAGGCTGCGCCTGGCCTTCTGGGTATCGATGCGTGCCCTGTCATAGGCAGACTGGGCCGACAGGCGCTCCACCTTGGCGATCTGCCCCTGGGCTTCGAGCTTCTTGGCATGATCCAGATGGTGTGCCAGTCCCTGCTCAATCTCCTGCTTGGTCTGCACCACCTGCGCCGCCAGCACCACCCCGAAGTAGGTCTGGGAGAGGCTCTCGAAGGTGGACTGCTGTTTGAGCACCAGCAACTGCTCAGCCTCACTCACCTGGGCCTGACGAATATCCTGGGCCGCATCGATGCGCCCGCCGGTAAAGAGCGGCCATAGCATCTTGACCGAACTGGTCACCACGTTCTGCTTGGTGAGGGGGGTGACAAAATCGCTCGGGCTGAGGTTGAGTGCCTGCATCACAGGCCCCAGCACCTTGCCGAATTCCGGATGATTGGCGATGGGGTTGAGATCCAGCATGTCCAGCTCCATCGGCTGATCGAGATGGGTATAGCTGGCCCCCACATCCACCTTGGGCAGGTACATGGCCTTGGCCGCTTCCCGCAGTTGCTGGGCCCTCTCCACCCCGGCCTGCTCTGCCGCCAAGCCGTCATCCTGCTGGATGACCCGACTCCAGGCCTCGGTAAAGCTGACCGTCTGCGCCTGGGCCGACCCCAGCACGACACCCAGCAGGCATGGGCAGAGCGACTTGATGAACTTTACCGTCATACATCCCCGATCCGTTTGTAATAAAATTGTGTAGAGCCTTTGCTCAATTCAGGCCCGCTATCATAGCCTAAACCGGCTTGAGAGGGAGACTCACAAATCACCATCCCCCTCACTCGCGCCCCCCTGACCATGGTCACAGACAATATGTCCGATTTTCAAGCACTCCTGAATTTGCAAGCCTTGGCGCGACGTTTTTTTCAGAAAAAAATGGCTGACGCTCAAATACTAACCTTTTCTCCTGACTAAAAAATGCGTAATATACGCCGCCCTAAGCCGATGGTAACCGTGGAATGCAGATAGGTCCCCACACGCTTGAAACTCCCCTGATCGTGGCCCCCATGGCCGGTGTAACAGACCGACCATTTCGTGAACTTTGTTTACGTTTGGGAGCCGGTATGGCCGTTTCCGAGATGCTGCTGGCCAACCCGGATGTCTGGGATACCCAGAAAACCCGGATGAGAATGGATCACTCTGCTGAAGGCGGCTTGCGATCGGTCCAGATTGCCGGTGCCGACCCCGAGATGATGGCGTTTGCTGCCCGCTACAACGTGGAGCAGGGCGCTCAGATCGTCGACATCAACATGGGATGTCCGGCAAAAAAAGTGAATAAGAAGCTGGCAGGTTCCGCCCTGCTGCGTCAGCCAGACCTGGTCAGATCCATCTGCCGGGCCGTGGTGGATGCGGTGGAAGTACCTGTCACCTTGAAGATCCGCACAGGATGGGATCCGGATAACCGCAATGGCGAGGAGATCGCCCGAATCGCCGAAGATTGCGGTATCGCGGCCCTTGCCGTGCATGGTCGTACCCGTGCCTGCCTCTACAAGGGCGAAGCGGAGTACGACACTATCAGGGCGATTAAGCAGGCCGTATCGATTCCTGTTGTCGCCAATGGCGACATCGATAGCCCGGAGAAAGCCCGGTATGTCCTCGACTATACCGGTGTCGACGCCGTGATGATCGGCCGTGCTGCGCAAGGACGACCCTGGATTTTCCGGGAAATCCGCCATTTTCTTGAAACGGGCACCAAGCTGCCGCCTCCCGACAGGGAAGAGGTTCGCACCCTGATGAACGAGCATGTCACCAATCTGCACCAGTTTTACGGTGCCTATCTGGGAGCGCGCATTGCCCGTAAACACGTGGGTTGGTATCTGGATGAAGAAGAGGCGGGCCGAGAATTCCGTAAGCACTTCAATGCCCTGGATTGTGCAGACGCACAACTCGAGGCACTCGAAGCGTATTTCGATGGATTAGGTTAACGCATAACTAAAGAGCCGACCGAATATGTTCGAACAAACCCTGACTTCTGATGCATTGGTAACAACTACTCACAATCACGCTGCCGAGCCGACCCAACGCCCCCTGCGTGACTCTGTGCAACAGGCCCTGCGTAACTACCTGGCCCAGTTGAACGGTCAGGAAGTGATTGATCTGTACGATATGGTTCTCTCCGAAGTCGAAGCTCCCATGCTGGACGTGATCATGCAGTACACCCGTGGCAACCAGACTCGCGCCGCCGTAATGATGGGCATCAACCGCGGCACCCTGCGCAAGAAACTCAAGCGTTACGGCATGAACTGATCCCGGTCATTCTGCTGCAGTGCAGACGAAGGCGTATCCCAGCGATGGGATACGCCTTTTTCTATGCCCGGTGTTTACCTGCTCACTCCACCGCCAGCTTGATACCCAGCCCCATGAACAGCCCCCCCATCACGCGATTCAGCCAGGTGGCCACCCGGGCGGGCAGTCGCACCTTGCGGCTTGCAAACGCGGTGGAAAACGCCAGCAGATGGCACCAGATCATGCCGTTGAGATTGAAGATGCAGCCCAGTACGATAAACGCCATCGCCTTTTGCGGTGAGGCGGGCTCGATGAACTGGGGCACAAAAGCGAGAAAGAAGAGCGCCACCTTGGGATTAAGGACATTGGTGAGCAACCCCTGCCGAAAGATGCGCCCATAAGAGAGCGCAGGCAGCACCACAGCCCCATCCACAGACGTTGAAGTGCCACTCTGCCAGAGCATGGACACGCCGAGATAGACCAGATAGAGCGCCCCCATCAGCTTGATGACGGCAAACAGCTCGGCAGAGGCACTCAACAGGGCAGACAGTCCCAGCGCTGCCGCCAACACATGCACCATGGTACCTGTCCCGATACCCAATGCCGCCATGGACCCTGCACGCCATCCCTGGGAGCCGCTGCGCAGCATGATGAGCAGGGAGTCAGGCCCAGGCATCATGTTCAGCAGCAGGCCAGAAACGACAAACAACGCCAGATCGTGGATCCCCAACATAGACAGCTCCTTGTACATGAAAGAAACAGTCTATGGATCCTGAAGTACTTGTCACTCCCGTTTCCGGCGATAGTGATTATCAAGGAAGGGAATAGCGTTTGAGCCGGAGATACTTGACGCTCAACCTGGTGAGAAAGAGAGATTGAGCCGTTTGAAAGGCAGTGATACTGGCTGAATAGCAATGTTTATCGATGTAATACACTGGATTTTGTGCATTAGCCAGACTTATTATCTAAAAAATAAATTACAGGCAATAAAAAACCCCGCTCGAGTGAGCGGGGTTTCTTGTATTGGGTGCCTGGCAGTGTCCTACTCTCGCATGGCGAATGCCACACTACCATCGGCGCTACAGCGTTTCACTTCTGAGTTCGGCATGGGGTCAGGTGGTTCCACTGCGCTATTGCCGCCAGGCAAAATCTTCAATCTGAAAAAGCTGATTTAGTTATTCGTTCTCGGTATCTGCTACAAGTCTCTGAACACTTCTTGGGTGTTGTATGGTTAAGCCTCACGGGTAATTAGTATGGGTTAGCTCAACGTATCGCTACGCTTACACACCCCACCTATCAACG
>NZ_JBFODT010000024.1:0-466286 GCF_040908465.1 Aeromonas sp. R10-1 | reverse complement strand
ACCATGAAGACTGACATGAAAAAGACCAAAATCGTCTGCACCATCGGTCCCAAGACCGAATCCAAAGAAATGCTGGGCAAGATGCTGGATGCCGGCATGAACGTCATGCGCCTGAACTTCTCCCACGGCGACTACGCCGAACACGGTGGTCGCATCAGCAACCTGCGCGCTGTCATGGCCGAAACCGGCAAGCACGCAGCCATCCTGCTGGACACCAAGGGTCCGGAAATCCGCACCATCAAGCTCGAAGGCGGCAACGACGTCTCCCTGGTCGCCGGCCAGACCTTCACTTTCACCACCGACCAGACCGTGGTGGGCAACAAAGACAAAGTCGCCGTCACCTATGCCGGTTTTGCCAGCGACCTGCGCGTCGGCAACCGTATCCTGGTTGACGATGGCCTGATCGGCCTGGACGTCATCGAGATCACCGAACGCGAAGTGATCTGTAAAGTCCTGAACAACGGCGATCTGGGCGAGAACAAGGGCATCAACCTGCCGGGCGTCTCCATCAAGCTGCCGGCCCTGGCCGAGAAAGACAAGCGCGACCTGATCTTCGGTTGCGAGCAGGGCGTCGACTTTGTGGCCGCCTCCTTCATCCGCAAGAAGGAAGACGTGCTGGAAATCCGTGAGCACCTGAAGGCCCACGGTGGCGAGGCCATCCAGATCATCTCCAAGATCGAAAACCAGGAAGGCCTGGACAACTTCGACGAGATCCTGGCCGTGTCCGACGGCATCATGGTCGCCCGCGGCGACATGGGTGTGGAAATCCCGGTGGAAGAAGTGATCTTCGCCCAGAAGATGATCATCGAGAAGTGCAACAAGGCACGCAAAGTGGTCATCACCGCCACCCAGATGCTGGACTCCATGATCAAGAACCCGCGTCCGACCCGCGCCGAAGCCGGCGACGTGGCCAACGCCATCCTGGACGGTACCGATGCCGTCATGCTGTCCGGTGAGTCCGCCAAGGGCAAGTACCCGCTGGAAGCCGTGACCATCATGGCCACCATCTGCGAGCGTACCGACTCCGTGATGCCGTCCAACCTGTCTGCCGCCAACGACAGCAACAAGCTGCGCATCACCGAAGCGGTCTGCAAAGGCGCGGTCGAGACCTCCGAGAAGCTGGACGCCCCGCTGATCGTGGTCGCCACTGAAGGCGGCAAGTCTGCCAAGGCCATCCGCAAGTACTTCCCGAAAGCCTGGATCCTGGCCATCACCACCAACAAGAAGACCGCTGCCCAGCTGGTGCTGACCAAGGGTGTGGTGACTCACGTGGTCGACTCCATCGCCTCCACCGACGATTTCTATCGCATCGGCAAAGAAGCCGCGCTGGAAATCGGCATGGGCGTGAAGGGTGACGTGGTTGTCATGGTCTCCGGTGCCCTGGTACCGAGCGGCACCACCAACACCGCCTCCGTTCATATGCTCTGAGCATCTTCTAATCACCAAGAGCCTCCGATGTGGTACATCGGGGGTTCTGTATATCGGGGGTAATATGGTCTCCCTAGCTGTGATCTCTCTGCAGGTTGTTCACTCGGGGCATTACCGGAGAATTGGAGGCGCCAACCAAACTAATCGTCGGAGATGTGCGAGTGAACCACCATAAAAATGTCCACTTAACCGTCCTTGGTCGACAGCTTCTTGTCGGGCGCGTCCTTGAACAGGGCCTGCGTGTTGAAGAGGCGGATCACGCTGCCGAGTCACTATCCGAGCAACTGACAAGTGGCTCACTCGATATCGTAAGGAGGGACCTGATGGCTTGCTCGGTCACTCTTCTTGCCCCCATGCCATCGATGACCAGCGCCAACAGGGATTATCGAACTGCGCAAGCATCAACAAACCTATCGACCCATCAGTCATGGGATGGTGGTGGTAGCCTGTGTGAAATGTAAACCATCATGCCGCATTAATCGTGCCATCGGGCGTTTCCCACAGGTCTCACCCATCTCTCGCAGTAAGCGTAAGAACTAGCTAGGCAGGATGTGGCGGAAGCGCCATTTGGTGTTTCTGGCATGGGGTCGACCCGGCAAGAGGCGAGATATTGTTCGGTGTATTGCTGGGCCGGGATGACCGAATGCGGTTGGTCTATGGGCTGTTGATTGGTGCTTTCTACAGAGATGAGCATTGAGGACTCGTTTGGTTTTGTTTTAATTCTGCTTCAATGCATTGAAATATAACTACAAATTGAACTTCTGCAGTTTATGGTCACGAACTTCTGCATGTTGTGTTTCACATATGAAACAGCTGAACTGGCCTTACCTTGTATTTTTGCGGCCAAAGCGGATGAAGTCCTGACGGTTAAGTTACTCAAACGAACACCGTTACTATCTGTAGAAATGGTCCTCAAATTTCATCATGTCCCAATTGTGTACCACGTTCAGCAGCGTAAGAAGCATAAACCTTTATAAATCAGTTCATTAAAAAACACATATTGCAAAACGTGGAAGTAGAACGTGGGCCCGCTGGCCGGGTGCGCTGATGTGCTCATGTTGCTCGAAAGGAGTATCCGATGACGGCGGCGCCTGGCGCCTGGGTGGGGGTGCCATGCACCGCAATTGCCTGCATGGTAAACCATCGCGCTGGCAGAGCGAAGTCCGGGGCGTTCGCCTGGCGCTTTAATGGGCAGTGGGCGTTGTCCTTGAGCCTGGTCATCCCATCGGTCCGGCTCAGGGCAGGGGAAAGTGAGGGGTCAGGGTATTGAGGTCCAGCAGGGTGAAGTAGCCGCCCTCCTCGGGATACCAGCCGCCGGTGTCGATGTAGTGGACGTTGCCAAGGCGCACCGGCACCCTCACCGGAGTGTGGCCCACCACCAGGGCGGCGAGATCCGCGACCCCGTCCTCGTCCAGCCGTTCGATACGGCGCCTTGACCAGAGGCAGACGTTCTTGATGGCCCGAAGCCGTCCGCCGCTCACCCCGGCATCGAGTTGGTCCAGCAGCCCCTGCCAGGAGGAGAAGGGGCAATCGGCGTGAAGCAGCCCGACGGGTCCCTGGCTGGTCTGCACCTCGATGGCCAGTGGCAGGCTGCGGTAGTGGACGGCGAACGCCGCCTGCTTGGCAGGGGTCAGCTGCTGAAACCAGCCGCCGCCGTTTCGGATCCAGTTCTCCCGATCGCAACTCTCGTAACGGCAGACGTAGTCGTCGTGATTGCCGCAGACCGGGTGAAACCAGGGCCTGGCCAGCCAGTGGATCACCTCGCTGCACTCGGGCCCGCGATCCGCCAGATCCCCGACGCTGAAGAGACGGTCTCGGGCGGGATCAAAATCCAGGGTGTCGAGGGCCTGCTGCAACAGGGCGAAGTGGCCGTGGATGTCGCCGACGGCCAGATCGCGCCCCTGGGCGTTTTGGGGGAAGCGTCTTATCAGGGGGGAGGGTGTCATGGCGTCTCCTGCCTCTATCCCGGACGGGGATGTTTTGTCTGCCTGTACATAAGGTTACAGAAGAAAAGTGGCGAGCGGGCAGGGCCTGGTAAATCATAGGATTGCCCCCGTGAACGTGCGGCGTCACGCGCTGCCTGTGGGGGAGTCACTCCGGGAGGGCGCCTTGTCCGCCCGCTTTCGGAGCCTCTCTTTCTCCACGCTTTTTGACAGGAATCTTGAATGCGGCGTCAGCTGTTGATCTGGATAGGCCCCCTGTGCAGCCTGCTGCTGCTGGGGGCGGCCTTGACCGTCCTCTATCATTTGACCCACCTGTGGCACTGGCACGACATCCGCCAGGCCATCTGGTCACAACCCTTGCCGCAGTTGGGGGGGGCCCTGCTGCTCACCCTGCTCAGCTATGGCTGCCTCTGCTGCTACGATCTGCTGGCCCTGAAGGTGCTGGACAAGCGACTGCCCTGGCAGCAGGTGGGGATGACCTCCTTCATCGCCTACACCTTCTCCAACACCCTGGGCTTTGCGCTGCTCACCGGCTCCTCGGTACGCTACCGGCTCTACTCCTCCCTGGGGCTTGGCACCGGGGAGGTGGCCAGGGTGATCCTCTTTTGCTCCATCACCTTCTTCCTCGGTCTGCTGGGCTGGGGAGGCAGTGCCCTGCTGCTGGGGCAGGGGGCGGCCCTGCTGGTGGACTGGCCCCGCTGGGCGACCGGGTTGTTGCAACTGGCGGGGAGCCTGGCCCTGCTGACGGTGCTGGCATATCTGGTGTGGCCGGGGGCTGCCCTGGTTTGGCGCGGACACCCGCTGTTCCTGCCGCGCATCAGATACCGCCTGCTGCAACTGCTCATCGCCCTGCTTGACTGGATGGCCGCCGCCGCCGTGCTCTATGTGCTGCTGCCATCGGGCAGCGTGCCCTATCCGGTGCTGCTCAGTGCCTTCGTGCTCTCCAGTCTGCTCGGGGTGCTGGCCCATGTGCCGGGGGGCATCGGGGTCTTCGAGGCGAGCATGAGCCTGCTGCTCGCCCACTATCTGCCGGTGGACAAGCTGCTCGCCTCCCTGCTTATCTACCGCTGCGTCTACTACTTCCTGCCCTTCCTCTGTGCCCTGCTGCTGTTCGCAGGTCAGGAGCTGCTGCAACAGCGGGCCCGCCTGCACCGGCTGCAGGGGGTGATGATGGCGACCCGGGAGTTTGTGCCCGCCCTGGTGAGCATGGGTACCTTCGCGGCGGGTACCCTGCTGCTCTGCTCCGGGATGATCCCGACCATGAGGGGGCGGATCGAAGCCTTCCTGGAGGTGTTGCCCCTGCACCTGCTGGAGCTCTCCCATGTGCTCGGCAGCGTCAGCGGCGTGTTGCTGCTGTTGCTGGCCCACAGCCTCTACCGCCGTCATGACGGGGCATTCAGGATCACCCAGTGGCTGCTGGGGCTTGGCATGCTGTTCTCCCTGTTCAAGGGGTTTGACTGGGAGTCGGCCCTGCTGCTCGGGGGCTTCTTGCTCATCATCACCCCCTGCCGCCCTCTCTTTTATCGCAAGGGTTCCCTGCTTCACGCCCGGTTCACCCCTTCCTGGCTGATGTCGGTGGGGGCCGTGCTGCTGGGGGCCTTGTGGTTGCTGCTCTTCTCCTATCGCCATGTGGAGTACGACCCCTCCCTCTGGCTGCACGTCTCGGCCCACGGGCCCGGGGCCGCCTCCCGCGCCCTGCGCGCCATGGGGAGTGTCATCGGCGTGCTGGCGGTGGTCGGGGTGGCCCATCTGCTGGCCCCCTTGCGCCTGGCCGTCGGCAAGCCGGATGCCGAGGCGCTCTCCCGTGCCCATGGGCTGGTGATGCGGGCAGGAGGAGGCCACGGCTACCTGGCCCAGCTCGGGGACAAGTCCCTGCTGTTCCACCCAAGCGGCGAGGCCTTCCTTATGTACGGGGCCGAGGGCAGCAGCTGGATAGTGATGGGGGATCCCGTCGGCCAGCCCTCCCTGGTGGAGGAGCTGCTCTGGCAGTTTCGTGAGCGCTGTGACGAGCACGACGTCAGCCCGGTCTTCTACCAGGTGTCGGCCCGTTATCTGCCTGTCTATCTGGATCTCGGGCTCATCCCCTTCAAGCTGGGGGAGGAGGCCATCGTGGATCTGCCGAGCTTCGATCTCGCCGGCAGTCGCCTGCGCAACCTGCGCCAGAGTCACGCCAAGGGCAAGCGGGAAGGGCTGCGCTTCGAGGTGGTGGCCCCCGGTGAGATTGCCCCCCTGCTGCCCGAGTTGAAGGGGATCTCCGACAGCTGGCTGCACAGCAAGCAGGGCAGGGAGAAGGGCTTCTCCGTGGGCAGTTTCGATCCCGCCTACCTCACCCTCAACCCGATGGCGCTGGTGCGGCGGGAGGGGCAGATCGTCGGGTTTGCCAACCTCTGGACCAGCGACAACAAGGAGAGCCTCTCCATCGATCTGATGCGCTACAGCCTGGACACGGGGGCGGCGCCTGTCATGGATTTCCTGTTTGTCGAGCTCCTGCTGTGGGGCAAGCAGGAGGGTTATGCCAGCTTCAATCTGGGGATGGCCCCCATGTCGGGCTTCAACGACAACCCCCTCGGCGGTTACTGGGCCCGCCTTGGCAACACCCTGTTCACCCGGGGCAGCCGTTTCTACAACTTCCAGGGATTGCGGCGTTACAAGGAGAAGTTCGGCCCAAGGTGGGAGCCCCGCTACCTGCTCTGTACCGGTCATCTGGTGCTGCCCCGGACCCTGACTCATCTCGTCTCCCTCATCAGTCGCGGCCCCTTCGGGCTCATGAAAAAATAGGAGTTGGCCCATGAGAGCCATGTTGTTGCTGTTGATTTGCTGTTTCGTCTCTTCGTTCACCTTGCCGGCGGTGGCCGCCCAACCGGGCCGGGTCGGCGCGGATCTGGGGCTGGTGGAGTTGCCGGTGGCGCAAGCCTCGTCTGCCCCCATGGTGGTCTTCATGAGCGGGGATGGCGGCTGGGCGGCGCTGGACAAGGGGCTCAGCGCCCAGTTGCAGGCCCACGGCATGCCGGTGGTGGGCTGGAGCTCGCTCTCCTATTACTGGAAGAAGAAGACGCCGGAGCAGGCGACGGCGGATCTGGTGCGCATCCTCACCGAGTACCAGTCCCGTTGGGGGCGCCAGCGCTGGTTGCTGGTGGGCTTCTCCTTTGGCGCCGAGATAGTGCCCTTCGTCATCAATCGTCTGCCGCCAGCCTATCGCGACAGCCTGGCGGGGGCCGTGATGCTCTCCCCCTCGACGGCGTCGGATTTCGAGATCCACGTCAGCGACATGGTGGTGCACGACAAGGGGGGCCGCTATCCCACCCTGCCGGAGGTGACACGCATCCAGACTCTGCCGCTGCTCTGCATGCAGGGGGCGGAGGATGACTCCCAGGTCAAACTCTGTCCGCGCTTGCAGCAGCCGAACGTGACGACGGTGACCCTGCCGGGCTCCCACCACTTCGACGACAACTACAAGACCCTGTACCAGCAGATTGCCGCGCACCTGGGTCTGGCCCAATAACGGCGAGAGGCCGGGAAAACGACACAGGGCGGCCAATGGCCGCCCTGTTGCCTTGGCCCCTTGCAACTGTCCAGGGGGCCGGCATGCCGGGATCAGAGCAGATCTTCGAGCTGGTACTTCTTGAGCAGGGTGTTGAAGGTGCCGTCGGCCTTGACGCTCTCGATGGCGGCATCGAAGCGAGCCTTGAGCTTGTCATCGTTCTTGCGAAGGGCCACCGCCACCCCTTCTCCCAGGATCTTGTCCTGGGTGCCGTTGAACTGGGGACCGACGAAGGCGAACTGCTTGCCCATCTCCTTGTCGAGGAAGCCCACCTTCAACTGCACCATGTTGCCGAAGGTGTAGTCGGCGCGGCCGGACTGCAGATCCAGCATGGGGGACTGGGCGTTGACGTAGCGCTTGATCTTGGCCACCTCACCGTAGCGGGCGGTGATGAAGTTGTCCTGGGGAGTGCCCTCCTGCACCGCGATCACCTTGCCCTTGAAGTGGGCCGGATCGTCTGCAAAGTCGGCCGCCTTGTCGCTGCGCCCCACGAAGCGGTTCTGCATCATGTAGTAGACCTGGCTGAAGTCCACTTTCTGGCGCCGCTCGTCGGTGATGTTCATGGAGGACATGATGGCGTCGTACTTGCGCACTTGCAGGCCCGGCAGCAGGGCATCCCAGGGCTGGTTGATCACCTCGCACTCGGTCTTCATGGCCGCGCACAGGGCATAGGCGAGATCGACCTCGAAGCCGCCGAGCTGGCCGTTGCTGTCGACCATCTCGAAGGGGGGATAGGTGGCATCGGTGGCGATCACCAGGGGTTTGGCGGCGGCCTGGCCGGCGGTGGCCAGGGCCATCAGCATCATCAGTGTGTTGAGTTTCATGGTCAGTCCCTTGAAGTGTGGTGTCATTCCTAGCGTGCTAAAGGGTGCCGGCCTCAAGGGCCGACGGCTATCTTGCGATGGGTGAGGGCCGGCAACTGGCTGCGCACCGTGCGCTGTGCCGCCAGATCCAGGGTGGCGATGGCCATGCCCTGACCCTCCTCTACCTGGGCCAGTATCCGGCCCCAGGGATCGATGATCATGCTGTGGCCGAAGGTGCGCCGCCCACCGGGGTGGTGTCCCCCCTGGGCACTGGCGAACACGAAGGCCAGGTTCTCTACCGCACGGGCCCGCAGCAGCAGCGCCCAGTGCGCAAGCCCGGTGGTGTGGGTGAAGGCCGCGGGCAGGGCGATGAAATCGGGGGCGGGCCCCAGGCGAAACAGCTCCGGGAAGCGCAGGTCGTAACAGATCCCGATGCGCAGCACGCCCCAGGGCAGGGGATGGCTCACCACCTCCCGGCCCGGGGTCATGGTCGCGGCCTCGTCATACTGCTCCTGCCCGGTGCAAAAGCCAAACAGGTGCAGCTTGTCGTAGCGGCTTGCGAGCTGCCCTTGCGGGTCGATGAGCAGGCTGCTGTTGTGCATCTTGCCTGGCTCCTCGCTTTCAAGGGGCAGGGTGCCCGCCAGCAGCCAGAGCCCGAGCTCCCGGGCCAGCCCCTGTACCCAGGCCAGCAGGGGGTGATCGTCAACGGGGGCGGCCAGGGCCACTCGCGCCCGCTCATCGACCGGCATCAGGTAGAAATATTCGGGCAGCAGGGTCAGCTCGGCCCCCTCGGCTGCGGCCTGACGCAGCAACGCTTCGGCCTGGGCCAGGTTGTGATCAAGGTCATCCCCGGAGACCATCTGGAGGACGGCAACGCGCAATGAATCCATGGTGCCCCCTAGACGGCGCACAGGCGCTCGGCGCCCGCCAGCAGGGTGTTGTCATCCTTGGAGAAGGAGAGGCGGATGACCCGCTGATCCGTGCCGTCGTGATAGAAGGCGGAGACCGGAATGGTGGCGACCCCGTGATCGCGGATGAGCCGCTGCACGAAGAGGCTGTCCGGCTCGTCGCTTACCCGCTCGTAGCTCGCCAGCATGAAGAAGCTGCCCGCCGAGGGGAGCAGGGTCAGGCGCGAATCCGCCAGGGCCGAGGCGAGCAGGTCACGCTTGCGCTGGTAGAAGGCTGCCAGCCCCTGATAGTGGGCCGGTTGCTGCAACAGGTGGGCGAAGCCGTACTGCATGGGGGTGTCGGCGGCGAACATGGCGAACTGGTGCACCTTGCGGATCTCCTCCATCAGGGGACGGGGAGCCACGCAGTAGCCCACCCGCCAGCCGGTGACGTGGAAGGTCTTGCCGAAGGAGAAGACGGCGACGGAGCGCTCCACCAGCTCCGGATAGCGGATGACGCTCTGGTGCAGGGCGCCGTCGAACACCACGTGCTCGTACACCTCGTCCGAGAGGATCAGGATGTCGGTGCCGCGCACCAGGCGGGCGAGGCGCTCCTGATCCCCTGCCTGCCAGACGGTGCCGGTGGGGTTGTGGGGGGTGTTGAGCACTATCATGCGGGTGCGGGGGGTGATGCGGGCGGCCACCTCGTCCCAGGGAATGGCGAAATCCGGCGCCTTGAGGGCGATCACCACAGGGGTGGCTCCCTGCAACTGGATCATGGGGCGGTAGCTGTCAAACGCCGGCTCGAACATGATCACCTCGTCGCCGGGGTGAACCAGGGCGGTGATGGCGCAGAACAGGGCTTCGCTGGCGCTGGCGGTGATGGTGATCTCCTCGCCCGCGTCATAGTGATGGCCGTAGCTGGCTGCAATCTTGGCCGCCAGTTGTTCGCGCAGGGCAGGCAGCCCCGTCATGGGGGCGTACTGGTTTTCACCGGCCAGCATGGCCTCGTGGGTCACCCGGATGAGCTCGGGATCGCAGGGGAAGCTCGGCGCCCCCTGGGAGAGGTTGATGCTGGGGTGGCGGGCGGCCAGATCCCCGATCACGGTGAAGATGGTGGTGCCCACCTGGGGCAGTTTGCTGGAAACCTGGGGGATGGACATGGCGCCGTCACCTGCGTGTGTGAAAGAGGTCCCTTTTTAGCCCCCCCAAGGCTTGCCGGACAACGGATTATTCGGCATGGTATGCATGAGTTTTTCTCAAGCATGGAGGCTTGTCATGTTGTCCACCCAGCCGCGTACTCAGTTGCCTCTCTATGGCCTGCAGGTCTTCGAGTGTTCTGCCCGCCACCTGAGTTTTACCTTGGCCGCCGACGAGCTGTGCGTGAGCCAGGGGGCGGTGAGCAAGCAGATCGCCCAGTTGGAAGCGCGCCTGGGCCACCTGCTGTTCGTGCGTGGCACCCGTTGTCTCACCTTGACCCCCGCCGCCGAGCGGCTGCTGCCTTTCGTTCGTGAAGGGCTGGCCCGCATGGGGGAGGGGCTCAGCGCCTTGCAGGCCCTGCCCCACGAGCAGGCGATCAGCATCAAGGTGCCCTCCTGCGCCAGCCGCTGGCTGCTGCGGCGGTTGCAGGCGTTCGAGGGGGAGGCGGTGGAGGTGCGTGGCAGCCACAGCCATGGCATCGACTTCTCCCGGGAGCCCTTCGATCTCGCCATCGTCTACCAGCCCTGCCTGGGGCGCTATCCCCACAGCCAGCCCCTGTTTCGGGAACGGTTGACCCCGGTCTGCGCCCCGGCGTTTGCTACCAAGCACCGTCTGTTCGAGCGCGACCTGAACGAGCTGCCCCTGCTGCCCCTCATCCATGCCAGCGCCGATAGGCGGGACTGGCGCAACTGGTTTGCCGCCTTCCTCGACATCCCCTGGCAGCCCCAGGGGGGGCAGCTGTTCGATACCCTGGACTTGGCGATGAATGCCGCCTTGCAGGGGTTTGGCCTCTCTCTCGGGGATCCCACCATAGTGGCCGAGGAGCTGGAGAGCGGCGCCCTGGTCGCCCCCTTTGCTCCCGTGCTGGAGACGGATCACGAATACGCCCTGCTCGCCCGCCCCGACAGCCGGCGCCACGGGGTGCAGCGGGTCTGTCACTGGCTGCTGGAGGGGGAGGGTCATCCCTGAGGGGACGCGAAATGAAACAGCCCCGCGGGCGGGGCTGTTGTCATGGTGATGGCCGCTGGCCGATTAAAGGGTCACTGGCAGATCTTGTAGTAGACCTCGTTCCAGCGCAGTTGCTCCTTGAGCGCGGGGATGCGGGTGTGCTCGTCGATGACCACAAGCTCGATACCCAGGATGTCGGCGAAGGTGCGCAGCTGCTCGATGTCCACCGCCTGGGTGAACACCGAGTGGTGGGCGGCGCCCGCCAGGATCCAGGCCTCGGCGCTGGTCTGCAGGTCCGGCAGGGGTTTCCACAGGGCGCTCGCCACCGGGAGTTTCGGCATGGCCTCTGGCAGGTCCACCACCTCCAGCTGATTGACCACCAGACGGAAGCGGTTGCCGAGATCGATGAGGCTGGCGTTGACCGCCTTGCCCGCCGGGGCAGCGAACAGCAGGCGGGCCGGATCGGCCTTCTTGCCTATGCCTAAATGCTGGGCGTCCAGCACGGGTTTGCCTGCGGCGATGGAGGGGCAGACCTCCAGCATGTGGGCCCCCAGCACCAGGTTGTTGCCCGCCTCCAAGTGGTAGGTGTAGTCCTCCATGAAGGAGGCACCCCCCGCAAGGCCATATCCCATCACTTTCAGGGTGCGCAAGAGGGCCGCGGTCTTCCAGTCCCCTTCTGCCCCAAAACCGAAGCCTTGCTCCATCAGGCGCTGGCAGGCGAGGCCCGGCAGTTGGTGCAGACCATAGAGATCTTCGAAGGTGGTGGTGAAAGCGCCAAAGCCGCCGTCGGTGAGGAACTTCTTCATCCCCAGCTCCTGGCGCGCCGCCTCATACAGTGAGGCACGCAGCGGTCCACCCGCCTGCACCGCCTCGGTCAGGGTGTAGGTCGCCTCATATTCGGCCAGCAGCGCCTCAACGTCGCTGTCGGGCACGGCGTCGATCACCTTGACCAGATCGCCGACCGGGTGGTAGTTCACCTGATAGCCGAACTGGATCTGGGCCTCAACCTTGTCGCCCTCGGTGACCGCCACGTTGCGCATGTTGTCGCCAAAACGGGCGATCTTGAGGTGGCGGCTGTCGTGGATGGCGGCGGCGATGCGCATCCAGTTGCCAATCTTCTGTCTGGCCTCTTCATCCTGCCAGTGACCCACCACCACGGTGCGGGGCAGCCGCAGGCGGGCCCCCATGAAGCCGAACTCGCGCCCGCCGTGGGCGGTCTGGTTCAGGTTCATGAAGTCCATGTCGATCTCGCTCCAGGGGAGATCCCGGTTGAACTGGGTGTGGAACTGCAACAGGGGCTTTTGCAACTGGCTCAGCGCCGGGATCCACATCTTGGCGGGGGAGAAGGTGTGCATCCACACCATGAGCCCGGCGCAGCGCTCGTCGTGGTTGGCATCCCGGGCCACCGCGCTGATTTCATCCAGGGTGGTACCGGTGGGTTTGAGCACTATCTTGAGGGGCAGGTTCGCCCCCTCGTTGAGCTGGCTGGCGATGGTGTGGGCGTGATCGGCCACCTGCTTCAGGGTGGTTGCGCCATACAGGTGCTGGCTGCCGACCAGGAACCACACTTCCAGCTGTTTCATCAATTCCATGAGTTTGTCCTCTTTTAGGCTTTTGTCTGGCCGTAATAGGCGTGTTTGCCATGCTTGCGCTGGTAGTGCTTCTCCAGCAGGTAATCGGGCAGGGGGCGGGCCCCCGGGTTGATCTGGCCGGTGAGCCAGGCCATGCGGGCCACCTCTTCCAGCACCACGGCGTTGTGCACTGCGTCCTCGGCGCTCTTGCCCCAGCTGAAGGGGCCGTGGTTGGCCACCAGTACCCCCGGCATGGTGAGGATGGGGGTCTGCTTGAGGGTTTCGACGATGAGATGACCGGTCAGCCCCTCGTAGTCCTCCTCCACTTCGCCCGGGGTGAGCAGGCGGGAGCAGGGGATCTCGCCGTGGAAGTAGTCGGCCTGGGTGGTGCCGAAAATGGGGATGGGGCGCCCCGCCTGGGCCCAGGCGGTGGCGTGGGTGGAGTGGGTGTGCACCACGCCGCCAAGCTCCGGATAGGCGCGATAGAGCACCAGGTGGGTGGCGGTGTCGGAGGAGGGGCGCAAGGCACCCTCAACCTGCTTGCCCGCCAGATCCAGCACCACCATGTCCTCGGCCCGCATCCGCTCGTAGCTGACGCCGCTTGGCTTTATCACCACCAGATTGCGCTCTCGGTCGATGCCGCTCACGTTGCCCCAGGTGAAGGTCACCAGGCCATGGCGCGGCAGATCCAGATTGGCGGCGAGCACCTGCTCCTTGAGGGTCTTGAGGTTCATGCCGGCACCCCCCGGTTGTAGAGCGGTTCGGCGGCGGCGCCCCAGGCGAGGTAGCGCTGGTAGAGGCGTTCATACTCGGCGACCCGCTCAGGGTGTGGCTGGTGGGTGCGCTCCACGGCGCTCGCCATGTGGTGCTGGGCCTTGGCCACATCGGGATGGATCCCGGCCGCCACGGCGGCAAAGATGGCCGCCCCCAGGGCGCAGCACTGATCCGAGGCCACCACCTGGATGGGCCTGTTCATCACGTCGGCGCAGGTCTGCATCACAGTGGTGGACTTGCGGGCGATGCCGCCAAGGGCGATCACCTGCTCCACCGGCACCTGCTGATTGGTCATGCACTCCATGATGCTGCGGGCACCAAAGGCGGTGGAGGCCACCAGGGCGCCGAAGAGATCGGGGGCATCGGTGCCGAGGTTGATCCCGGTGAGGGTGCCCTGCAGGCGCTGGTTGGCATAGGGGGTGCGGCGACCGTTGAACCAGTCGAGCACCACCGGCAGGTGGGCCAGATCGCGCTGCTGCTCCCAGGCGGCGGCGAGGCTCGGCAACAGATCCCGCTTGTGGGCCTCGATGGCGGTGCGCAGCTCGGGATACTGGGCCGCGAGGCGCTCCAGGGGCCAGCCGAGCTGGCGCTGATACCAGGCATAGATGTCACCGAACGCGGATTGTCCCGCCTCCAGCCCCACCATGCCCGGCACCACGCTGCCATCTACCTGGCCGCAGATCCCGGCAATGGCGCGATCACCTATGGTGGCCTCGTCGGCGATCAGGATGTCGCAGGTGGAGGTGCCTATCACCTTCACCAGGGCATTGTTGCCGGCCCCGGCCCCCACCGCCCCCATGTGGCAGTCAAAGGCGCCGCCAGCAATCACCACCTCGCAGGAGAGGTGCAGCCGCTCCGCCCACTCCGGTGTCAGGGTGCCGACCGGGAGATCGGCGGTCCAGCTGTCGGTAAAGAGGGGGAAGTCGAGATCCTCCGTCAGCAGGGGATCCAGGGCATTGAGGAAGTCGGCGGGGGGCAGGCCGCCCCAGCTCGGGTGCCAGAGGGACTTGTGGCCGGCGGCGCAGCGCCCGCGCTTGAGGGTGGCCGGGGCCTGGGTGCCGCTCAGGATGGCGGGTACCCAGTCACACAGCTCGACCCAGTTGCAGGCGGCGGCGCGCACGGCGGCATCGGCGCGGGAGACGTGCAGGATCTTGGCCCAGAACCACTCGGAGGAGTAAATGCCGCCGATGTAGCGGCTGTAGTCGGGGAACTGGCCGCCGTGGCACAGGGCGGTGATGGCCTCCGCCTCCTCGATGGCGGTGTGATCCTTCCACAGCACGAACATGGCGTTGGGGTTGTCGGCAAACTCCGGACGCAGGGCCAGCACGCGCCCCTCTCTGTCGATGGGGGCGGGGGTGGAGCCGGTGCTGTCCACCCCGATGCCGCGCACGGCGGTGCGCTGACTCGGGGTGAGCTGGCTCACCACCGCCACCACTGCCTGCTCCATGGACTCCAGATAGTCGAGGGGGTGGTGGCGGAACTGGTTGTTGACCGGTTGGCAGTAGTGGCCAGCCTGCCAGCGCGGGTAATAGACGACATGGGTCGCCAGCTCGGCGCCGTCCTGGCAGCGCACGGCGAGTGCCCTGACCGAGTCGCTGCCGAAATCGAGTCCGATGACGATGTGCTCAGACATAAGTGCTCCTGACCATCAATGAGGGGTGACTGGTGGGAACCATAGGAGATGGGCAGGAGGGGCGGTTAGCCATTGGCTGCTGGAAATATGGATTTTAACGCTGTCAGTGCGACAGGGTGACGGCTCTCTAAAATTCAATATGTGACGAAATTGCTAATTATATAGACGAAATGGCTGCAATCTCATGGCGTGATCCTGCTCTCCATTTTTAATTGTGAAAACGATTACAACTTGGTTCGCTCAACCAGCAACAACAATAACGTCCTGTTTAAGCATGTTTTTATATGGCTGCGACTTGATTGACTCAACGAGCAGCACTGCGTGGATACATGGATTGATAGAACCGTTGGAGACATTCGCATGAACAAAATCGTTAAAGGCATGATCGCGATGGGGTTCGCCCTTGGTATGGCAAATTCTGCTTTCTCGGCCGAAGCGCTGAAGCTGGGCTACCTGGTCAAGCAGCCCGAGGAGCCCTGGTTCCAGACCGAGTGGAACTTCGCCGACAAGGCGGGCAAGGATCTGGGCTTCGAGGTGATCAAGATAGCCGTCCCCGATGGCGAGAAGACCCTCAATGCCATCGACAGTCTGGCGGCGAATGGCGCCAAGGGCTTCGTCATCTGTACCCCGGATCCCAAACTCGGTGCCGCCATCATGGCCAAGGCCAACAGCATGGATCTGAAGGTCATCACGGTGGATGACCAGTTCGTCAATGCCAAGGGCCAGCCCATGGAGCAGGTGCCGCTGGTGATGATGGCCGCCACCAAGATTGGCGAGCGTCAGGGTCAGGAGCTCTACAAGGAGATGCAAAAGCGCCAGTGGGACGTAAAGGCGACCGGTGTGCTCGCCATCACCGCTGACGAGCTCGACACCGCCCGTCGCCGGGTCGAGGGCTCCCTGGACGCGCTCAAGGCCGCCGGTTTCCCCGAGGGCCAGATCTTCCGCGCGCCCACCAAGAGCAACGACATTCCGGGGGCACTGGATGCCGCCAACTCCATGCTGGTGCAACACCCCGAGGTCAAGAACTGGCTCATCGTCGGCATGAATGACAACACAGTGCTCGGCGGCGTGCGCGCCACCGAAGGGCAGGGCTTCAAGGCGGAGAACGTCATCGGCATCGGCATCAACGGGGTGGATGCGGTGAACGAGCTCTCCAAGTCCAGCGCCACCGGCTTCCTCGGCTCCCTGCTGCCCAGCCCGGACGTACATGGCTACAAGAGCATCCAGATGCTCCATGACTGGGTCGTCAACGGCGCCGAGCCTGCCAAGTTCACCGAGGTGACCGACGTGGTGCTCATCACCCGCGACAACTTCAAGGCCGAGCTGCAAAAGAAAGGGCTGTGATCCCCGTCCCTTGATACCCATGCCGGCATGGCGGAGTGTGCCGTGCCGGCTGGCTGGAGTCATCTCATGAATCAAGTTCCATATCTGGAGTTTTGCGGCATCAGCAAGGAGTTTCCCGGCGTCAAGGCGCTGCAGAACGTCTCCTTCGCCTGCCAGCAGGGCACGGTACACGCGCTGATGGGAGAGAACGGGGCTGGCAAGTCCACCCTGCTCAAGATCCTGAGCGGTTTTCAGGCGCCCACCCGCGGGGTAGTGAAGCTGGCGGGTCAGGAGAAAGTGTTCCAAAACACGGTCGATGCCCTTGAGAGCGGGATCGCCATCATCTATCAGGAGCTGCACCTGGTCCCTGAAATGAGCGTGGCGGAGAACATCTACCTGGGGCAGTTGCCGACCCGGCGCGGTGTCATCGATCGGGAGAAGCTCTATCAGGATGCAGCCAGGCAGCTGGCACGCCTCGGGATGGACGTCTCCCCCGAGACGCCGCTCAAGTACCTGTCGCTCGGGCAGTGGCAGATGGTGGAGATCGCCAAGGCCCTGACCCGGGACGCCAGCGTCATCGCCTTCGACGAGCCGACCAGCAGCCTGTCGTCCCGCGAGATTGAGCAGCTGTTTCGGGTCATCCGCCAGTTGCGGGACGAGGGCAAGGTCATTCTCTACGTCTCCCACCGCATGGACGAGATCTTCGCCCTGTGCGATGCCATCACGGTGTTCAAGGATGGCCAGTTCGTGCGCACCTTCGCTTCCATGGCCGAGGTGGACCGGGATCTGCTGGTCAAGACCATGGTGGGGCGCGAACTGACCGACATCTATGGTTACAGCCCAAGGCCGCTTGGCGAGGCGGGCCTCAAGGTGGAGCACCTGATGGGACCCGGCCTCAAGGCGCCGGTGTCGCTCGAGGTGAAACGCGGGGAGATCCTCGGCATCTTCGGGCTGGTGGGGGCCGGGCGCAGCGAGCTGATGAAGCTTATCTTCGGCGCTGAGACACCTCGAGGGGGCGAGATATCGGTGTTTGGCAAACAGGTGGTCATTCAGAGCCCCATCGACGCCATTCGCAGCGGCATCATGCTCTGCACCGAAGACAGGAAGGCGCTCGGCATCATCCCCATCCATTCGGTGCAGGAGAACATCAACATCAGCGCCCGCCGCCACCACGCGTGGGGAGGCTTCTGGATCAACCAGAAGTGGGAAGACGAGAACGCGAGGCTGCGGATCCGCGACATGCGGGTCAAGACCCCGTCTCCCCAGCAGGCCATCATGAACCTCTCCGGCGGCAACCAGCAGAAGGCCATTCTGGGGCGCTGGCTGTCGGAAGACATGAAAGTGATCCTGCTCGATGAACCGACCCGGGGCATCGACGTCGGGGCGAAGAACGAGATTTACAACGTGATTTACGATCTGGCCAAGGTGGGCATCGCCGTGGTGGTGGTCTCGAGCGAGCTGCCGGAGGTGCTGGGCATCGCGGATCGGATCCTGGTCATGCGGGAGGGGGAGATCGCCGGAGAGCTTTCCCACGACGAGGCCAACGAGGTCAAGGCGCTCAATCTGGCCATGCCGGCCCGTTGATCTGCTGACCGCAACGAGATAGCACCCGGAATTTTCAGGAGAAATACCATGACAACAACGACCTCGGTCGGCCAAGCCGCCAACGACACCGCGGCGAGCGGTACCCGCCTGCAACTGACCCGCATCTGGGATCAGTACGGCATGCTGGTGATCTTCGCCATCCTGTTCCTGCTCGCTTGCGTGCTGGTCCCCAACTTCGCCAGCCTTATCAACATGCGGGGGCTCGGGCTTGCCGTCTCCATGTCGGGCATGGTGGCCTGCGGCATGCTGTTCTGCCTCGCCTCCGGCGAGTTCGACATGTCGGTGGGCTCCGTGGTGGCCTGCTCCGGGGTTGCCTGCGCGGTGGGCATCAACGCCACCGAGAGCATCCCCCTCGGCATTCTGGCCGGTCTCTCGGTGGGCCTTGTCTTTGGCCTCATCAACGGCATCGTCGTGGCCAAATTCAAGATCAACGCCCTCATCACCACCCTTGCCACCATGCAGATGGCGCGCGGGGTGGGCTACATCATCTCCGACGGCAAGGCGGTGGGCATCGTGGAGGAGGGCTTCTTCGAGCTTGGCAACTCCGCCCTGCTCGGCATCCCGACGCCCATCTGGCTGACGGCTGTCTGCTTCGTGCTGTTCGGGCTGCTGCTCAACAAGACCACCTTCGGGCGCAATACCCTGGCTATGGGGGGCAACGAGGAGGCGGCACGTCTGGCCGGGGTCAACGTGGTGCGCACCAAGATCATCATCTTCACCATGACCGGGCTCATCGCCTCGCTCGCCGGCATCATCCTCGCATCCCGCATGACCTCGGGTCAGCCCATGACCTCCATCGGCTTCGAGCTGGTGGTGATCTCCGCCTGCGTGCTGGGTGGGGTCTCCATGAAGGGGGGGATCGGCAAGATCTCCTACATCATCGCCGGGGTGCTGATCCTGGGGCTGATGGAGAACGCCATGAACCTGCTCAACATCTCCCCGTTTGCCCAGTACGTGGTGCGTGGCCTCATCCTGCTCGCCGCCGTGCTGTTCGACCGCTACAAGCAGGTGCGCAAAGCCCGTATCTGAGCGATGTTTTTCCTCGTCACCGGGCCGGCCTCGCGCCGGCCCGGTGTTTTCCCCGGCAAGCTGTGAGCCAGTTCAACAATTTCACAACGAACAGCTTGCGAACATAGGGGGTTCCTACGCCGGATCTCTACAATGGCCCATGTCGACTTTTTTACCGAAACCCTGTTTTCCGCCATGTCCTCGATGCAAAAAGAGAAGCCGAAACAACTCAATCCCCTGCTGCCTGGCTACGCCTTCGACGTCTTCCTGGTCTCGGGGATGACTCCCATCGAGCAGGGGAGCGCGCTGGATTTCACCATCGACAGGCCCCACGGCATGAAGGGGTTCATCGTCAATCTGACCATCAAGGGCAAGGGGCAGATCTTTCAGGGGGACAAGGCCTTCACCGTGGAACCCGGCGACCTGCTGCTCTTTCCACCAGCGGCGGTGCACCATTACGGCCGGGCGCCGGATGCCCGGGAGTGGTATCACCGCTGGGTCTATTTCCGTCCGCGGGCCTATTGGGCTGACTGGCTCAAGTGGCCCCAGGTGACGGAGCAGGTGGGGCGACTGCAACTGGCGGACAACCAGCTGCTCACCGAATTCGACGCCCTCTTCCTCGACATCGAGGAGACCCACAAGCAGCTGCGGCCCATGTCGGAGCAACTGGCCATGAACCTCTTGGAGCGGTTGCTCATCCGCTGCTACGAGGCATCGTCCCAGAATGCCTATCCAGCCATCGATCACCGGGTCCACGAGGCATGCCAGATCCTGAGCGAGTCCCTCTCGGCCGAGATCTCGGTGGAAGCGCTGGCGGAGCAGGTGTTCTTGTCCCCCTCGCGCCTCGCGCACCTGTTTCGCGAGCAGGTGGGGGTGAGCATAGTGCGCTGGCGTGAGGATCAGCGCATCATGCGGGCCAAGCTGCTGCTGCAGACCACGCCGCTGTCGGTCGCCACCATCGGCCAGCAGGTGGGCTATGACGATCAGCTCTACTTCTCGCGGGTGTTCCGAAAGCGGGTAGGGGTCAGCCCCACCGAATACCGCAAGTGCGCCACCCCGCTGTGAGCAGAGCCCAGAGATGACAAAGCCCTCATGACGAGGGCTTTTGTTATCCATGAGGGGCGGATGCGCAATCAGCCCTGACGAGCCTTGAACCTGGGATTGCTCTTGCAGATGACGAACAGCTTGCCGCGTCGACGTACGATCTGGCAATCCGGGTGACGCGACTTGGCGGATTTCAGGGAGGCGAGGACTTTCATTGTTTCTCTTTTCCTTTGCTGAAGAACTGACCGAATCGCTGGCCGAAGCGAGCGACCTGACCTTCCTTGCCGACCTGCTTCTGTTTGCCGGTATAGAAGGGGTGGGACGCGCTGGAGACATCCAGCGTCACATAGGGGTAGGTGTTGCCATCTTCCCACACTCTGGTGCGATCGGTGGCCAGCGTGGAGCCGATCAGAAAGTAGGTATTGCTGGCGAGATCGTGGAACAGAACCTTGCGGTATTCAGGGTGAATATGGGGGCGCATGATTGCCTCTGTTGTTATGTTATAACAAGGCATGAATAATGCGATGGATGAGAATCAATATCAACTGTTTTTTCCATGATGACAGCGATGGGGGAAAATCGGGGCCGTTCGGCTGCACATCGTCAGCGAGAAGGCATGGGCGGTGAGGGCCTATGTGCAGCCACCATCTTTACTTTTCAAAATTACTGTATAAAAATACAGTAAACTATCATGGAGACGTACCCTATGCGCCTGGAAATCATCATCGACAGAAAACACCAGATCCCCACCTCGACCATGGAGGCCTTGCGCCAGGAGCTGCTCAAGCAACTGGGTGAGCGCTTTCCCGATCTGCATGTGCGGGTGGCACCGGGTAGTGCCATGGCTCTGACGGTCAGTCGCGCCAGCAAGGAAGACAAGGAGCTGGCCGAAGCCATGGTTCAGGAGGTGTGGGAAAACGCCGATAGCTGGATGCCGGAAGAAGAGGCTCTGGAGGCCTGAAGATAAGCTCTCAGCAGCAAGCATCGTCGTGATCTGCCAGGCGAGGAGGAGTCTCCAGCCGGATGATGATCCCTGTACTGGCTTTGCCGAACCGCTCTTCAAAACACGCAGCCATGGGCTGCGTGTTGCGTTGATGGGGGAGGCGCATGACCATGAAGGCGAAAGGCGAAAGGCGAAAGGCGAAAGGCGAAAGGCGAAAGGCGAAAGGCGAAAGGCGAAAGGCGAAAGGCGAAAGGCGAAAGGCAAAAGGCAAAAGGCGAAAGGCGAAAGAGTCATGTTTCTGGCTGCGCTCAGAGTCCCGCCCAACGCTTGAGGCTGTCGACCTGCACCCGTTGGGTGGCCTGTGCGATGTCGCCATTGGCACGCAGTGCCTTGAGGGCCGCGGGGAGCGCCGCGCGTACCTCGTCTGACGTCATCCCCGGTTGCAATGCCGGGTGGTAGGCAAGCTTGAGCAACACGTAGTCGAGCCCGGTCAGAAAGCTGTCGATGCTGCTGTCATTGAAGATGGAGGGGAACACCTTGTCCGAGTCGTTGGGCAGCCCCATCACCTGGCTCAGCTCTTCCACTACGCAATCCAGAAAACGGCCTTTTGCCCGGCTGTAATCCACCGGAATGATGATGGTGGCACGGGTGATCTCGTAGCGAGCGTTGGTGGCGAAATTGGCCAGGCAGATCCCCTCCTTGAGGGCGATGCGCACCGACTCGTCCTGGCGCATGGTGCGCGCAGCCCAGCTCGCCATCTGTTTGTGCCGGGTCATGATGAGGGTGAGATTGGGGTTGTCGCTGACAATCTCGATGGGGTGACCGGTGATCCTGCTCAGGTGACGGGTCTGTACCTTGACGACCTCGGCCTGCAGCGGCTTGTCGCCGAATTCGTTGACGAGCTTGAGACGTACGGGGCCCGGCCAGCGGGAGAAGTGCTCCTGTTGTTCATGGCCATACTCCCGTTTCATGGCGATTTCCATGAAGCTCTGGACAAGGTAGTCATCACGCTGCCAGCGTTCGGTGGCCGACAGCGGCAGGGAGAAGAGCCAGAGCACCAGCCCCGGGAGCAACCAGTGCCCATGGCGAACGGGCTGGACAGGTGTGTGCCATGGGCGCATCTTGCCTCCTTGCAAGGGGATCAGCGGTCGGTACGCTCGATATCACGCCAGGTGAGCCAGAGCCTGAGATCGAACTCCAGTTGATGATAGTCCGGTTCCATGTGCTGGCAGAGCTGGTAGAAAGCCTTGTTGTGATCCTTCTCCTTCAGGTGGGCCAGCTCATGCACCACTATCATCTTGAGAAAGGCGGGATGGGCCTCCTTGAACAGGGCGGCGATGCGGATCTCGTTCTTGGCCTTGAGCTTGCTGCCTTGCACCCGGCTGACATAGGTGTGCAGTCCCAGAGCATCCTTGATCACGTTGATCTTGCCGTCGAAGATCACCTTGGAAAGCGGCGCCGAGCTTTTCAGGTAGCGGTTCTTCAGCTCCATGGTATAGGCGAGCAGCGCCTTGTCGCTCTGGACGAGGTGGGTTTGCGGGTAGCGTTTGGCCAGCATCTCGCCGAGTTTGCCCGCCGCAATCAACTGCTGCACCTGAGCCTTGAGTGGCTCCGGATAGCCCCCCAGATAAGTCAGCTCCGCCATGATTCTTCCCTCTGCCGCGAAAAAGAGCGCCATTGTAGTCAGGATGGGGCGCCTTGAACATGGTGGGCCCCCTCTTTATGACGGCAACGAAAAGGGGCCATCACCAGGATGGCCCCTTCTGTGTGCCTGATTAGCGGCGCCGGTACAGGCCCGGGTCCACCTCTTCATACTGACCTGCCAGATACTGGTAGAAGGCAAGGTGGGAGGGGGAGGTCGGCGTCTTGAGCTCCTGTGCCACCCGCTCCGGTTTGGCGATGATGAATTTGGGGTGTTGGCGCTGGATGTCAGCCAGCACCCGCTCGCGCACATCGTAGGGCGGGTTGACGTTGGCAAAGAACAGATAGGCGGAGGCCGGCTGGCGATCGGTCCAGAGGTAGTATTGCGGTTGGATGCCATCGACCCAGATCTTGTCGGTGGGCGCCGTCTCGGCGAGGATACGGTCGACCCTGACCTGGGCGGGGGGATTGAACGGCCTGCCCTTGAGATTGCCTTCCCAGGCGTTGTTGACCAGCAGTACCAGCATGGCCAGCGAGGCGAGCCAGGGGGTGGCGCTTCGCACGTCCCAGGCGCGCCAGAGCGGGACCAGAATGAGCACGGGCAAGGCCCACAGCAGGCTGTTGCCGAGCACCTCGCGCACCCGCTCCAGAGACCACTCCTTGGTGCTCCAGCCGTAACCGAGCTGCTGGGCCAGCAGCCAGCTGGCGGTCAGCACCACCAGGGAGATGCAAAGCAGCCCCAGGGCATCGGATCGCTGCTCGCTTCTGTCCAGCAGGCAGGCGAGCGGCAGCAGGCCAAGCTGCAGATAGAGCACGTCATAGTGATCGAACACATGGCCGGAGACCGAGTTGGCGATCAGGGTGAACAGCACCCCCAGGAGGGTGGCGCACAGCGCGGGGAGATACCACTCCTGGCGGCGCCCGAGCATCAGCACGAGGAAGGCGGGCAGCAGCATGATGAGGCCGGTACGCAGCAGACCGACGGCGCCCACCTCAGGAGAGAAGCCGTTGCCGTAGCTCCCTTCAAAGAAGATGCCGAAGGCGTAGTATTTGAACTCTGCCAGCACGTCGTGGTGCTGGAAGTAGGCATAGAGCGGGCCGCCGACGAGGGCCAGTCCAAGCAGGCTGGAAAAGAGCAGGGCAAAGGCGCAGCGCCACTGCTCGCGCAGGCACCAGTGACAGAAGAGCACCAGATACCAGGCCCCCCAGAAGGCGCCGTTGTTGGTGCGCATCCAGGCCACGATGGCGAAGGTGAGTGCGGCGACCAGAGCCGGTCCCCAGCTGAATCGCTTGTCCAGCAGCAAGGTGATGAAAGCCCACTGGGCGATGAGGGCCAGATGGAATGTCCAGTCCTCTGTCATGTTGCCGTAGTAGTAGCGAGTGCTGTAGAGCGCCAGCAGGGCCAGCATGCTGCCAAGTCGCGCCCGCACCGAGAGCCCGAGCTGCGAAAAAGCCTGCCAGCTCGCCATGAGGCCCAGCCAGCAGAGCACCCACTCCAGCAGCCAGATCCCGAAGAAGCCACCAAAGCCATAGCCCAGTGCATCGAGGGCGAAGATCATGGGACCCTTGATGTCGATCATGTCCCGATAGAGTACGCCCCCCTCGCTCCACATCTTGCCCATTACCGCAAACAGGGAGGCATCAAATCCCGGGGCCATGCCGTGGAACAGCGGATTGCGCAGACAGAACAGCAGAGCCATCAGGGCGGTGAGCAAGATGACCGACGGCCTGATCCCGGGATTGTGGCGGTGCGGGGTAAAGCGGATGGCATGATTCATGGGTGACCTGTTCCTGCGGGAAAGACTGAAAAAGCGGGCTTATCTTGCCGAGCCGGGCTGCACGATGCAATGGAAGAAGTGTAGGCACCTGAAATAATTCGTAAAAGTATCGTTTTCACGCCTCTGGCTGCATTGGCAGGCCCCATCACAAGACAGGGCAGGCGCAGTCGGGCGTCACAGCCTGAGGTTGCATGGTAGGGGGCCTGCGCCTGGGAGCGGACCAGGATTCCCCTATGCGGCGAAAAGGCGGCACCGACCCGGGATGGGCCGGTGCCAGATTCACTGGCCGTGATACTCCACCAGGGCCGGCAGGGTGCTGAGCTCCGGCAGGTAGCGTGCCCAGCGCAGGAAGGCATCCGCCAGGGTGATACCGAGCTCCTGATTGTGCTGGGTCAGGGTGTGGGCAAGGGCCGTGTAGCCCTCCTTGCCGGAGGCAGTATAGGCACTGGAGACCCCGCGATAGATGGCATTTGGCTCGACGTGCAGCCACTGACCCGGGCTGGCTTCCCATTCCAGGCGAGTGATCCTCTCCCCTTTGGGCCTGTCGGCCTGATAGCAGAAGCGCACCCCGGCGGTGTAGGGGAAGCTGCCGCTGCCGCTGCCATTGCCCGTCACCCCGTTGTTGGTGGCGTTGTCGATGGCCCCCTCCAGTGCCTCGGCCAGTTCATGGCCGTGCACCCGGTAGAGGGTAAGGGGAATGGCAAAGGGCAGCAGGCGTCCGGCAACGTCTGCTTCGGTCAGGGGGCCGGGCTCGAGGGAGCAGCGCACGCCCCCGGCATTGTGCAGGGCAAAGTCCACCTGACCCACCTGTTCGCGGGCACTGGCCAGCATGGCACTCGCCACCAGGGGGGCGACCTGGCTGCCGGCGGGCAGGGTGGCATCGGGCAGCCGCTGATGGTGCAGTGGCCCGGCGAGGCGGGTCACGATGCGGCGGGTCATGGTCTCGAGCTCGGGGCGATAACGCCGGGCCAGATGCAGCTCGAGCTCGGGGGCCGGTTCGCAGAAGTGCAGCCCCGCAGGAGGCGGGGAAGCAAAGGGCCAGGGATCCCAGGGTAACCACTCCAGCTGGCCGCGGCTTTGGCACACGCGTCCCTGCTCGTCGAAGGTGAGTTCGCACACCCCGAGACAGAGGGCGCTGTGGGCGGCGTGCAGGATGGCCACCCCGTTCACCATGAGGGGATAGCTGCCTTCGCTGTCGAGCCCGAGCGGCGCCAGATCCCCCAGCAGGCTGTGGGTGTGCCCGCCGACGATGAGGCTGAGCTCGGGGAAGCGGGTCGCCAGTCGCTTGTCCTGCGCCAGACCCAGGTGGCTGAGCAGGATGATGTGCTGGATGCCGGCGGCCTTGATCTCTTCGAGGGCGCGGCTCAAGGTCTCTTCGATACCGTGGAAACGGGTGTGGGGATCGGGGCTCGCGATGGCGGCCATCTGCGGCAGCGTGATGCCGAGCAGGGCGAAGGGCACGTCGTCGATGACGCGCTTGTGCCAGGGGCGGCTCGCGTCAAACAGCTGCGGCAGTCCCTGCAGCCGCAGCGGGGCATCGGCGGGCTCCTGACGGTTGTCGATGTTGGCGGCGAGCACCGGGAAATCGAGCTGGCGCAAAAACTCCACCAGCGGCCCGTTGCCCAGATCGAATTCGTGGTTGCCGATCACCATGGCATCCGGTCGCAAGAGGGCCAGCAGGTCCGCATTGGCCCGCCCTTTGAAACGGTTGAAGTAAAGTGACCCCTGGAAGGTATCGCCGCCATGCAGCAGCAGGCAGGTCTGGCCGGCTGCCTCGGCCTGTTGGCGCAGGGCGGTGAGCCGGGTCAGGATGCGGCCATAGCCGCCGCACTGGGTGCGCCATTCGGACTCGCCATCGGGGGAGAAGCGCATGGGGGCGCCATCGAAATGGGAGTGGCAGTCGCTGAAGTGGGCAAGTTGAACCGTCATACTCAAGGCTCGGTCCTCCTTAGGAAAAAAGAGCACCGAGTCTACTGCATGGGGTGGGGGGGATACCAGCCCGGCGGCAGCCGGGCCGGTAAAGAGTCAGGCGGGAACCATGATCTGGGTGGCGAGGATCACTACCAGCAGGCCGACGGCCACCGGCAGCGAGGTACGTTTGACCACCTCGAACGGAGAGAGATTGCCCATCCCCGCACAGGCGACCACCACCCCGGAGACCGGCGAGATGGTGCGGCCGAGGTTGGATGCCTGCAGCATGGGGATCACCAGATAGGCTGGGTTGACGCCGAGGCTGGTGGCCAAATGGGGGATGAGCTCCACGAAGGCGTAGAAGGGGGCGTTGCCGGAACCCGTGGTGAAGGCCGCCAGGGTGGTGATGACCACCAGCACCAGCATGATGACGATGCCGCCGGTACCGAAGCTCTGGGCCAGATCCAGGAGGTTGGCGATGAAACCAAGCCCCATCAGACCCTGGGCAAAGACCCCGGCACCCACCAGCAGCATCACCACGCCGGCGAAAGCGTCGGCCATGTTGCGCCAGCACACCTGCAGCCCGTCCAGCAGCTCGCGGCCGTTGCGCTTGCGCACCAGCTCCAGCAGGGCGGCCAGCACCAGGCAGATGACGATGATGGTGACGATGTCGAGCTTGGGCCCCAGTTTGCCGTCAAACAGCAGCACACCGATGATGGGGGTGAAGGGCAGGATGGCGTAGAAGCCGGGGGCGTCGGTGACGAGATCGCTCGGGGCGACCGCGGCGTTGTGCTCCCCGGCCTTCTGATCCAGATAACGCTGCCAGAAGAAGTGGGTCACCGCCATGGCGGCGATGGCCACCAGGGAAATGGGCAGGGTCAGCTTGAAGGCAAACTCGATGAGCTCCATGTTCGCGGCCTGGGCTGCCATCACCACGTCCCCCGAGGTGGGGGAGAGGATGATGGCGGCCGGCGAGGCGCACACCGCCGCCGCCGCGCCACGGGAGATACCCATGTTGACCATCAGCGGGAAGAGGGTGGCCATCAGCAGAACCCCGAGGCCGGTTGCGGAGCTCACCGCCAGCGACATGGCGCAAGCGACCAGATAGGCGGCCACCAGCAGGATGTAGGGGGACTTGATGACACCGAGGGGTTTGCTCGCGAGCTTCACCAGTATGGTGTTGGCGCCGATGTGGCTCATGTAGCCGGCAAAGCCGCACAGCACCATGATGAGCATGCCGAGGCCACCCCCCCTGTCGACCAGCAGGAAGCGCACGTATTCGAAGATGTCGGTGGCCATGTGGCCGGTGGAGGGGACGCTCGCCGGCAGCACCGCCTTGCCCATCAGGGCGGTGATCGCCAGCAGCAGCAGGCCGCCGCTGAGCAGTACCCCGGTGGCGGAGTAGCCCTTGAAGATGTAGCGACCCACGGCCAGGGTGACCAGGGTGCCGATCAGGAGTTCTATCATAAAACCTTCCCAAAAGTTGAAATGAGGGGGTGGCCTGCCAGGGCTCACCAGAGGGTTGCGCTGGACTATCCGGCATCGGCCAACAAAAACACTGCGGATATTACCCACTAAGGAGTATTTCACCATCCATTCGATGGCAGCTTGTGATCTCGACTGCAAATCCCCGCCTGAGCCGGGGTGATGACTCGCACGTTTGCAGCAAGCGGGTGCCAAGAGCGGATGACAGGGGGCTGGATCAGGGGTAATCTCCCAATCGGGTTATTAATGCATTGATTATTAATTGAAATTAAGCTGGGACTCACAAGGAGCAAAGCCGCGGACAGATGGGACTCTTCAGCAAGACAGGGGTGACGGTGGCCCTCATTTATGCCGCCTCAATCGGTGCTGTACCTTCCCACTATGCCGGTGTGAAGGTCGCCCCCGATATCAAGGTCGACTTCCAGTTCTATCGGGTCTCCGGGGCCGATGTGGGGGCCGTGATGCGCCAGATCACCGCCTTGTCGCCCACCCAGGCGGACGGGCACATCGGCAAGGCCAGCTATCAGCTCTCCTGGCAGTTGCAGACGAAGGCGACGGCGACACGCTGCGAGCTGGAGCAGGCCAGCGTTCGTGCCCGCATCCAGGTCAGGGTGCCCAACTGGATGGACAAGGCCCGTGCGCCCGCGAAGGAGCGCCAGAAGTGGGACAAGCTGGTGGCCGCCATGTTTGACTACGAGAGCCGTCACAAGGATATTCTGCTGGAGAGCGTGAGCCAGCTTGGCACGCGCCTCGCCCAGTTGCCGGTGACCCGGGATTGCCCAACCCTGGAGCATCAGGGCTGGCAGGCAGGGCAGGCGGTGCTGGAGGCCACCCGGGCGCGGTTCGACACCCTGGCCAGCCAGACCGATCAGGGGCGCAAGCTGGGGGTCGTCTGGCCCAGGGCTGGCTGATAACACGTGTACAGGCCCATGGCCGCTCATGGGAAACATAAAAAACGGGCTGATTGAGCCCGTTTTTTGTTGGTGCGCCCAATGGTGTGGAGGCGGGCAGCCCCGGCTCCTGGGTGGCTAGTCGCGCAGTGGCTTGCCCTTGCGCAGTCTTCGCACCCAGTAGCGGGCGGGATGGAGCGCCTCCAGCAGATCGGAGGCCAGCGGCAGAGGATCGCCGCAGATCTCGCTGGCGACCAGCTCGCCGCACAGGGGCGCCGAGCACAGACCCCGGGAGCCGAGCGCCCCCAGCACGTAGAGGCCGGTGTGCAGGGGCAGCGCGCTCTGCTGATCCGCGGGGGCGTTGACGTCATGATCCGCCAGCGCCGCCAACCGGGCGACGGGCCCGGCGACCGGCAGGTGATCCCGGCTGGCGCAGCGCACCCCCACCCGCGCCTGGTTGCCGCTCACATCCACCTCGGCCGGCCAGGTTTGATCCGGCAGGCAGGCTTGCAGCCGTGCCCTGTTCTGCTCCTGCTCGTCAGCGCGGTAGGCAAGGTCGGTCTGGTTGCGGCCATAGCTGGCCCCGATGCAGTGCGCGCCGTTGTGGGCCGGGGTGAGGTAGCCGTCGTAGCAGAGCACGGTCTTGAGCTGGCTCAAGCCAGCCGTGGCCGGCACATGGCTCACCTGGCCGCGCACCGGATAGAGCGGCAGCTCGGCAAAGGGGAGAAGGGCTGGCAACTGATGCCCGGCTGCCACCACCAGATTGGGGGCACGCCACTGGCGGCCATCCCGGCTCTCCAGGTGCCAGCCATCGGCCTCTTCGGCAATGCGGGTCACAGCGGCATTGAACACCACTTCCAGCCGCCCGCTGGCCTGCGCCTCCGTGATGGCGGCGCGGGTGAGCTCCGCTGGACAGAGCCAGCCCCCCAGGGGATAGCTCACGCCATCCGCATCGCAGGGCAGGCCGACCACCTGCTCAACCTCCACAGCCGAGAGTGGGTGCATCAGCTCGGGGGGGAAGGGGCCCTGGCTCATCTTGGTAAGCTTGGCGGCGGATTTGTCGTCGTAGCCGAGTTGCGTGACGCCACACAGGGAAAAGGCGACGGGGTGGTGCTTTGCCAGGGCCAGCAGCCGGTTTCTGGCAAAGCCGAAGGCCAGCGAATAGAAGCGCGACAGGGCATCGTGCTCGCCGTTGAGCAGGGGGTAGAGCGCCCCCTGCCGATTGCCGGAGGCGCCGCTGGCCGGTTCGCCATCTTCGCACAGCAAGGTGACGTGCCGACCCCGCTCCACCAGAGAGAGCGCCGTCATGGCGGAAGCGATGCCGCCACCGATGATGAGCACCTCTCCCTCCCGCCCTGCGGGGCGGGCATACCAGGGTGCGATGCTCTGCTGCGGCACTTTGCCTTCCCGAACACCCGCCAGCATCTCCCGCTTGCTGCCGTGGCCCTTCACCTTCTTCATGGCAAAGCCGGCGGCAATCAGCCCTCGTCGCACGAAACCGGCGCAGGTAAAGGTCGAGAGGGTGGCATCGGGGCGGGCGAGGCGAGCGAGATCGTCGAAGAGATCCTGGGTCCACATCTCTGGGTTCTTGGCAGGGGAGAAACCGTCCAGATACCAGGCGTCCACCAGACCGGTTGCCGGATGGGGCACCTGGGGCAGCATCTCCTTGATGTCGCCAAACCAGAGGTCGAGGCGGATGCGGCCATCGGCAAAGAGCAGGCGATGGCAGCCGGAGACCGGCAACGGCCACTGGTCGATGAGAGGCTGGCTCAAGGGGGCAAGCTCGGGCCAGGCGGCCAGGGCCTTGCGCAGATCGGCCTGGGTAAGAGGGTATTTCTCGACGCTGATGAAGTGCAGCCGGGATCCGTTGCCGGACAGGGGGGCCTGTTCCAGAAAGGCGGCCATTGTGGCCAGAAAGTTAAGTCCTGTACCGAAACCTGTTTCACCAATCACGAAACTGTCACTATCGTGGTGCGAAAATCGCTCTGGCAGTCGATTTTGCTGCAAAAAGACGTAGCGGGTTTCACTTAGACCGTTATCATTGGAAAAGTACACATCCCCGAACTCACTGGAGACTGGAGTTCCCGCTTCGTTCCAGTCCAATCGGGCATGATGTAAGGATGTTTGACTCACGTTTTCCTCGGCTCGCGTCACAAAATCGCGGGCATTCTACGTGAAAGCAGACCAGTTTGGCAGCCGAAAGCGGGTAGACTCGGTGCCAGTTTTTCCAGACGAGATGAATTAATGAGAAGAGCAGTGATCACCGGTATCGGCGTCATCTCCAGTATCGGCAACAACAAGGAAGAGGTGCTGGCCTCCCTGAAAGCAGGCAAATCCGGCATCACCTATTCCGAGCAGTTCGAGCAGTACAACCTGCGCAGCCGTGTCTGGGGTAACATCAAACTCGATCCGTCTGAACTGATCGACCGTAAAGTCATGCGTTTCATGGGTGACGCCGCGGCCTACGCCTACCTCTCCATGCAGCAGGCCATCGAAGATGCCGGCCTGCCGGAAGAGATGGTCTCCAACGAGCGTACCGGCATCGTGACCGGTTCCGGCGGCGCCTCCGGCAAGAACACCTCCGAATCTGCCGATATCGCCCGTGAAAAGGGCGTCAAGCGGGTGGGTCCCTACATGGTGCCGCGTACCATGTCCTCCACCACCTCCGCCTGTCTTGCCACCCCGTTCAAGATAAAAGGTGTCAACTACACCATCAGCTCCGCCTGTGCGACCTCTGCCCACTGCATCGGTCATGCCCTGGAACTGATCCAGCTTGGCAAGCAGGACATCATCTTTGCCGGTGGCGGCGAGGAGCTGGACTGGTCTTCCACCATCCAGTTCGACGCCATGGGCGCGCTCTCCACCAAGTACAACGACAGCCCGGAAAAAGCGTCCCGCACCTATGATGCGGACCGCGACGGCTTCGTCATCTCTGGTGGTGGCGGCATCCTGGTGGTCGAGGAGCTGGAACACGCCCTGGCCCGTGGTGCCCACATCTACGCCGAAATCACCGGTTACGGTGCGACCTCCGACGGCTACGACATGGTGGCCCCGAGCGGTGAAGGCGCCGTGCGTTGCATGAAGATGGCGATGCAGGGTGTCGGCAAGGTGGACTACATCAACACTCACGGTACCTCTACTCCGGTTGGTGACACCAAGGAGCTGGAAGCCATTCAGACCCTGTTTGGCAGCAATGCACCCAAGCTCTCCGCCACCAAGGCGATGACCGGCCATGCTCTGGGCGCCGCCGGCGTGCACGAGGCCGTCTACTCCCTGCTGATGATGGAACACGGCTTCATCGCCCCCAGCATCAACATCGAGAATCTGGACGAGAAAGCCGTGGGCCTGCCCATCGTGCGTGAATACGAAGTGGCCGACCTCAATACCGTCATGTCCAACAGCTTCGGCTTTGGCGGTACCAACGCCTCTCTGGTGTTCAGCAAGTTCAAGGCTTGATCTCCCCGTGGGGAGCACAACGCGGAATAGAAAAAGGCGCCGAAAGGCGCCTTTTTTATTGAATTCTTTTTATTGAACTCTGCTGATGGTTCCCGGTTCTGGACCGTTGTCTGCCAGGGACAACCGCATATAGACAGCCCCGTCACCATACTCCACCAGCGATTTGCCGGTGTCGGCGGGCACAAACCCCTGCTTGCGCCAGAAGGCGGGGGCATCCTGAACCGCCACCAGGCCTGCATGGCGATATCCTGCATGGCTCGCGAAAGCGAGCGCCCTTGCCAGCAGCCGCTGTCCGACACCCAGGCCGCGTGACTTGCTCGAGACAGCGAGATCGTGCAGATAGAACTCGTCGTGACCGGCCAGCGCCTTCATCGGCACCGAGAGGGGCGGGGGCTGGTGGGCACGCCAGGGGTGGCAGAGCAGGTAACCCAGCACCTTGCCCTGACGCTCGGCCACCCAGCAGTAGGCGGGGGCCAGCTCGGTTTTGTTCTGCATCACCTCGAGGGGCTCTGGTTCTAACTGGTGATAACACTCGTGCTGGATGGCCATGATGGCGGGCCAGTCTGGCGTGCGGATGGTGCGGATCGTGATCATGATGCGGGTCGGGTCCGTACTCAAACCGTGGCAAAAAGGGCTGACAGCATACCCCAGAGAGCACACAAACGAAACCGGGTCACTGTCAGCGACTCGTCAGCGAACCGGTTCCTTGCTCACGATCTTGACCAGCTGGTAGCGCAAGGAAGGAGCATCGGCCGGCACATCGGCCAGTTGCTCCCTGGTCACTTCCAGCTGGTAGCGGTAGCCCGGCTCGAAGGTGAAGCCTTCGATCTGCTGATAGAAGAGGCTCCAGCTCTCGCCTGGCTGACTGCGCACCTGCATGCACTTCATGGGGGCGACACCGACGCAGTCTGCCAGCTTGTCCTGGATATAGAGGGTTTCGGTGGTCGGGGCGCTCTGGCAGGCGCTGAGCAGGAGGGCAGAGCTGAGGAGCAGGGGAGATTTCATGATGAGTGTCCTTGGCGTAAAAGGGCGCGATTAAACCTGCAAAAGAAAAGGCGGTCAATGACCGCCTTTGTAACAAACCATGACAGATCGGGCTCAGCGCTGGTCGAGGGGCACGAACTCTCGCAGGGGCTGACCGGTGTAGAGCTGACGGGGACGGCCGATCTTCTGATCCGGGTCCGAGTGCATCTCGTTCCAGTGGGCAATCCAGCCGATGGTACGGGAGATGGCGAAGATCACGGTGAACATGGACATGGGGATGCCGATGGCCTTCATGATGATGCCGGAGTAGAAGTCCACGTTCGGGTAGAGCTTCTTCTCGATGAAGTAGGGGTCGGACAGCGCGATGCGTTCCAGCTCCATGGCAACGTCCAGCAGCGGATCCTTGATCTGCAGCTCGGTCAGTACCTCGTGGCAGGTTTCGCGCATCACGGTGGCACGGGGATCGTGGTTCTTGTAAACCCGGTGACCGAAGCCCATCAGACGGAATGGATCATTCTTGTCCTTGGCGCGGCCGATGTACTCGGGAATGCGATCCACGGAGCCAATCTCTTCGAGCATCTTGAGGCAGGCTTCGTTGGCACCACCGTGGGCCGGGCCCCACAGGGAGGCGATCCCCGCGGCGATACAGGCAAACGGGTTGGCACCGGAAGAGCCGGCCAGACGCACGGTGGAGGTGGAGGCGTTCTGCTCGTGATCCGCATGCAGGGTGAAGATGCGGTCCATGGCGCGCTCGACGATAGGGTTGACCTTGTACTCTTCGGTCGGCACGCCAAACATCATGTGCAGGAAGTTGCCTGCATAGGAGAGGGCGTTGCGCGGCTGCATGAAGGGCTGGCCGATGGAGTACTTGTAACACATGGCGGCCAGGGTCGGCATCTTGGAGAGCAGACGGAAGGCACAGATCTCGCGATGCTCCTCGTTGTTGATGTCGAGGGCGTCGTGATAGAAGGCGGACAGCGCGCTGACCACGCCGCACATGACGGCCATGGGGTGGGCGTCGCGGCGGAAGCCGCGGAAGAAGAAGGCGATCTGCTCGTGCACCATGGTGTGGCGGGTGACCAGACGTTCAAATTCCGCATATTGGGTCTTGGTGGGGGCCTCGCCGTACAGCAGGATGTAGCAGACTTCGAGGTAGCTGGCCTGGGTGGCCAACTGGGCGATGGGGTAACCGCGGTGCAGCAAGACACCCTGGTCGCCATCGATGTAGGTGATGGAAGATTTGCAAGAACCGGTGGCCATGAAGCCGGGGTCGAAGGTGAAATATCCTTGCGTGCCCAGCTTTCTGACATCGATCACATCGGGTCCAACGGTACCGGAGAGGATCGGCAATTCAACCGGCTCTTTTCCGGGCAGATGTAGGGTGGCTATCTTATCAGCCATAGCACGTCTCCTTTGCTCTTTTATAATTTGGTTCCAGCCCTACTTTATTACGACTGTTATGACGCTGGCAAAGGTTCTTACCCGTACCACGGCGGCTGGAGCGCCTTATTTGAACCAGAGAACCATGTCTTTGTCAATTTTGCTGGATGATCATTAATGACTTGTTAAAGCTGTTGTGAGATCTGGTTTACGGTTTTGGATTTTCTGTGTAGCTATTTGATTGTCATTGGTTAAGGCCGCCGATATACTGCGCCACGTGGGTGATGGTCGTCGGTGTTTGAAACGCTTTCGCAAAGCCAGATGTGATATCGAAAATGTTATTTTTGGCTTTCCTGAGTTGTTTTGGTAACAAAAACCTAACAAATGCCACTCCTCGCCCTCAAAGCGTGTGAAAACAATAACTAACGTGCTCAATGGAGCTGAGTGGGCAAAGCCGTGAAAAACAAACAGAGACCTGTAAACCTCGACCTACAGACGATCAGCTTTCCTGTCACCGCCATCGCTTCCATCTTGCATCGTGTCTCAGGGGTCATCACCTTTGTGGCATTGGCCATCTTGCTGTGGATGCTTGGTACTTCACTCGCCTCTCCCGAAGGATTTGAATCGGTCGTTGCCATCATGGACAACTTCTTGGTCAAGTTCGTGCTGTGGGGGATCCTGACCGCGCTGGCTTACCACATCGTGGGCGGTCTGCGGCACCTGGTCATGGACATGGGCTATTGGGAAGAGCTGGAATCCGGTAATCAGAGTGCCCGTGTGGCCTTCGTGATCACCGCGGTTTTGGCGGTATTGGCGGGGGTACTGGTATGGTAACCAATTCTGCAACTTTCGGGCGCAGCGGTGTTCATGATTACATCCTGATCCGCGCCACCGCCCTCATCATGACGTGCTACGTCCTCTATCTGGTTGGCTTTGTCGCGTTCAACGACATCACCTACGAGGTGTGGACCGGCTTCTTCTCCAACACCTTCACCAAGGTCTTCACCCTGCTGACGCTCGTATGCGTCTTGATCCACGCTTGGATCGGTCTGTGGCAGGTGCTGACCGACTATATCAAGCCGGTCGGACTGCGCGGTGCGCTGCAGTTTGTGCTGGTGGTGGTGCTGTTTGTCTATGTGATGACTGGTTTCGTCGTGCTGTGGGGTGTGTAAGGTGACTATTCCAACTCGTGAATTTGATGCGGTCGTGATCGGTGCCGGTGGCGCCGGTATGCGCGCCGCGCTGCAGATTGCCCAGTCCGGCAAGAGCTGCGCCCTGTTATCCAAGGTTTTCCCGACCCGTTCCCACACGGTCTCCGCCCAGGGCGGGATCACGGTCGCCCTGGGCAATGCCCACGACGACAACTGGCAGTGGCACATGTATGATACCGTCAAGGGCTCCGATTATATCGGTGATCAGGAAGCCATCGAATACATGTGCAAGACCGGCCCCGAGGCCATCTATGAGCTGGAGAACATGGGCTTGCCTTTCTCCCGCTTTGACAACGGTACCGTCTACCAGCGTCCGTTCGGCGGTCAGTCCAAGAACTTCGGCGGCGAGCAGGCTGCCCGCACTGCGGCGGCAGCCGACCGCACCGGTCACGCCCTGCTGCACACCCTGTATCAACAAAACGTCAAGAACAAGACCACCGTCTTCTCCGAGTGGTATGCCCTGGATCTGGTGAAGAACCAGGATGGTCATATCGTTGGCTGTACCGCCATCGACATGGAGAGCGGTGAAGTCGTCTACTTCAAGGCCAAGGCCACCGTGCTCGCCACCGGCGGCGCCGGTCGCATCTACCAGTCCACCACCAACGCACACATCAACACCGGTGACGGCGTCGGCATGGCGCTGCGTGCCGGGGTCGGCGTACAGGACATGGAGTTCTGGCAGTTCCACCCCACCGGTATTGCCGGGGCAGGGGTACTGGTGACTGAGGGTTGCCGTGGTGAAGGCGGCTACCTGCTGAACAAGGACGGCGAGCGCTTCATGGAGCGTTATGCGCCAAACGCCAAGGACCTGGCCGGTCGCGACGTGGTGGCCCGCTCCATCATGATCGAGATCCGCGAAGGCCGTGGCTGTGACGGTCCCTGGGGCCCGCACATCAAGCTCAAGCTGGATCATCTGGGCAAAGAGGTGCTGGAATCCCGCCTGCCGGGCATCTGCGAGCTTTCTCGCACCTTCGCCCACGTGGATCCGGTCAAAGAGCCTATCCCCATCATCCCGACTTGCCACTACATGATGGGCGGCGTGCCGACCAGCGTGAACGGCCAGTGCCTGACCCAGGACAAGGATGGCAACGACGTGCCGGTGGTCGGTCTGTTCGCGGTGGGCGAGATCGCCTGCGTCTCCGTGCACGGTGCCAACCGTCTGGGCGGCAACTCCCTGCTGGATCTGGTGGTGTTCGGTCGTGCTGCCGGTATGCACCTGGTGGAGACCCTTGGCTCGATGGAGCACGGCGTGGAAGCCACCGACGCCGACATCGCCAAGGCGCTGGAGCGCTTCAACCGCTGGGAAAACAACCGTGACGGGGAAGACCCGGCCCAGATCCGCAAGGATCTGCAGCGCTGCATGCAGAACAACTTCTCCGTGTTCCGGGAAGGGGATGCCATGGCAGAAGGGCTGGCCGAGTTGAAACTCATCCGCGAGCGTCTCAAGAACGCCCGTCTGGACGACACTTCCAAGGAGTTCAATACCCAGCGCATCGAGTGCCTGGAGCTGGACAACCTGATGGAGACCGCCTATGCCACCGCGGTGGCGGCGAACTTCCGTACCGAGAGTCGTGGCGCCCACAGCCGCTTCGACTTCCCGGAGCGTGACGATGAGAGCTGGCTGTGCCACAGCCTCTATCATCCGGACACCGAGTCCATGACCCGTCGCGCTGTCAACATGTCACCCAAGACCCGTGAGGCGTTCCCGCCCAAGGTCCGGACTTACTGATTGCGGAGCCAAGCACAATGAACGTCACATTCTCTGTCTACAGATACAATCCGGACGTTGATAACGTCCCGTATATGAAGGATTATCGTCTTGATATTCCTGAAGGTTCCGACATGATGGTGCTCGACGCACTGATCCAGCTCAAGGAGCTGGATCCCACGCTCGCCTTCCGTCGCTCCTGCCGCGAAGGGGTCTGTGGATCTGACGGTCTCAACATGAATGGCAAGAACGGTCTGGCCTGCATCACGCCGCTCTCGGATCTCTTGAAGAAGGGCAGTAAGGTCGTCATTCGGCCCTTGCCCGGTCTGCCGGTGATCCGGGATCTGGTGATCGACATGACCCAGTTCTACACCCAGTGGGAGAAGGTCAAACCCTTCCTCATCAACGACGAAAAACTGCCGCCCGTGCGTGAGCACCTGCAATCCCCCGAAGAGCGCGCCAAGCTGGATGGCCTGTACGAGTGCATACTCTGTGCCTGCTGCTCCACCTCTTGCCCCTCCTTCTGGTGGAACCCGGACAAGTTCATCGGTCCGGCCGGCCTGCTCGCCGCCTATCGCTGGCTGGCGGACAGCCGCGACACTGCGGCCAGTGAGCGACTGGGCAACCTGGATGACGCCTTCAGCGTGTTCCGCTGCCACGGCATCATGAACTGCGTGAACGTCTGTCCCAAGGGCTTGAACCCGACCAAGGCCATCGGTCAGATCAAGTCGATGTTGCTCAACCGAGCCGTGTAGTATCGGGGCCAGGGCGCCTTGCGCCGGGCCCGACCTCTGGATAGCCATCCCGCCCCGGGATGGCTATGACCCTACAAGCTGCAGTGCAGCGAACAAGATGTACAAGGGATAGAAATGCATAACGGCGTGATGAAGGCCTGGTTGGAGTCATCTCACCTGGCTGGTGCGAATGCAAGCTACATTGAGGATTTGTACGAATCCTTCCTGGAAAACCCCGACTCCGTTGCCGACGAATGGCGCAGCCTGTTCCAGTCGCTGCCCCAGGTCAACGGACATGCAGTAGAACAACCCCACTCCCAGGTTCGCGACTATTTCCGCCGCCTGGCCAAGGACTCCTCCCGTTACAGCGCTCCCGTCTCCGATCCCCAGGTGGATGCCAAGCAGGTTCGCGTACTGCAACTGATCAACGCCTTCCGCTTCCGCGGTCACCAGAACGCCAACCTGGACCCCCTGGGTCTGTGGCAGCGCGAGCCGGTCGCCGAGCTGGACCCGGCCTTCCACAACCTGCAAGGTGCAGACATGGAGGCCACCTTCAATGTGGGCTCCTACGCCATCGGTCGCGAGACCATGGTGCTCTCCGATCTGTATGCCTCGCTGAAGAAAACCTATTGCGGCAGCATCGGCGCCGACTACATGCACCTCACCTCCACCGAGGAGAAGCGCTGGCTGCAAGACAGGCTGGAATCCATCGAAGGGACGGGCAACTATACCCTCGAAGAGAAGACCCGCTTCCTCGAGAGCCTGACCGCCGCCGAAGGGCTGGAAAAATACCTGGGTGCCAAGTTCCCGGGGGCCAAGCGATTCTCCCTGGAAGGGGGCGATGCCATGGTGCCCATGCTCAAAGAGTTGATCCGTCGCGCCGGTGAGCAGGGTTGCAAGGAAGCCGTCATCGGCATGGCCCACCGCGGTCGCCTCAACGTGCTCATCAACGTACTGGGCAAGCGCGCTCAGGACCTGTTCGACGAGTTCGCCGGCAAGCACGGCGAATCCTGGGGTACCGGGGATGTGAAGTACCACATGGGCTTCTCCTCCGACTTCGCCACCCCGGGCGGCAACGTCCACCTGGCGCTCGCCTTCAACCCGTCGCACCTCGAGATCGTCAACCCCGTGGTCATCGGCTCCGTGCGTGCCCGTATGGACCGCCGCGGTGACAAGGACGGATCCAGCGTCCTGCCCATCACCATCCACGGTGACTCCGCCATCGCGGGGCAGGGGGTCGTTGCCGAGACCTTCAACATGTCCCAGACCCGTGCCTATGGCGTGGGTGGCACGGTGCGCATCGTCATCAACAACCAGGTGGGCTTCACCACCTCCTATATCCGTGACCTGCGCTCCACCGAATATTGCACCGACATCGCCAAGGCGGTGCAGGCCCCTGTGCTGCACGTCAACGGGGATGACCCGGAAGCCGTGGTGCTGGTGACCCAGATCGCCCTGGATTACCGCAACACCTTCAAGCGCGATGTGGTGATCGAGCTGGTCTGCTACCGTCGTCACGGCCACAACGAGGCTGACGAGCCGAGCGCGACCCAGCCCCTGATGTATCAGAAGATCAAGCAGCACCCGACGCCGCGCAAGATCTACGCCGATCAGCTGATCGCCGAAGGAGCCATCGCGCCGGAGCTGGCCACCACGCTAGTCAACGACTATCGCGATACCCTGGATCGGGGCGAGCGGGTGAGCAAGGAATGGCGCCCCATGGAGCTGCACTCCGTGGACTGGACCCCTTATCTGGGTCACGACTGGGCCATGGCCTATGACAGCACTGTGCCCATGGATCATCTGAAGGCCCTGGGTGAGCGCATCAGCCAGTACCCGGCCACCCATGTGCTGCAACGCCAGGTCGAGAAGATCTACGAAGACCGTCGCCTGATGGCCGCCGGTGAGAAGCTGGTGGACTGGGGCTTTGCCGAGACCCTGGCCTACGCCACCCTGGTGGACAAGGGATCCCGCATTCGCTTTACCGGGGAAGACTCCGGCCGCGGTACCTTCTTCCATCGCCACGCCGTGCTGCACAGCCAGACCGATGCCAGCACCTACACCCCGCTGTGCAACCTGCACGACGAGCAGGGCCCGTTCGAGGTGTACGACTCCGTGCTGACCGAGAACGCGGTACTGGCGTTTGAATATGGCTACGCCAGCGCGGAGCCGGCCGGTCTCACCATCTGGGAAGCCCAGTTCGGTGACTTCGCCAACTGCGCCCAGGTGGTGGTGGACCAGTTCCTCTCCTCCGGCGAGCAGAAGTGGGGCCGGATGTGCGGCCTGACCATGCTGCTGCCCCACGGTTACGAGGGCCAGGGCCCGGAGCACTCCTCCGCCCGTCTGGAGCGTTACCTGCAGATGTGCGCTCAGCACAACATGCAGGTGTGCGTGCCCTCCACCCCGGCGCAGGTGTTCCACATGCTGCGTCGCCAGGTGGTACGCCCCATGCGCCGTCCGCTCATCGTGATGACGCCCAAATCCCTGCTGCGCCACCCGCTGGCGGTGAGCAAGCTCGAAGAGCTGGCAGAGGGCACCTTCCAGAACGCCATCGGCGAAATCGATGCGCTGGATCCCAAAGGCGTCAAGCGCGTGGTCTTCTGCTCCGGCAAGGTCTACTACGACCTGCTCGATGCCCGTCGCAAGGCCGAGCAGCAGGACGTGGCCCTGGTACGGATCGAGCAGCTCTACCCCTTCCCGGAAGAGGAAGTGCGCGCCATCCTGGCCGACTATGCCCACGTCACCGACTTCGTCTGGTGTCAGGAAGAGCCGCAGAACCAGGGCGCCTGGTACAGCACCCGTCATCACTACGACAGTGTGCTGCCAAGCCATGCCCGTCTGCGTTATGCCGGTCGCCCGGCCTCGGCCTCACCGGCTGTCGGTTACATGTCCGTCCACGCCAAGCAGCAAAAAGCCCTGGTGGAAGACGCCCTTACCCTGGAATGAACGAGTTGTGGATGAGAGGGCCCGTGTCGGGACCCTCTCTGACCTGGAACAAGCCTGCTGGCCAAGAAGTAACAAGGAACTGATTACATGACTATCGAGATCAAGGTACCGGACCTGCCGGAATCAGTGGCGGATGCCACCATCGCGACCTGGCACAAGAAACCGGGTGATCTGGTTGCCCGTGACGAAGTGCTGGTTGACATCGAAACCGATAAAGTCGTGCTGGAAGTGCCCGCGCCGGAAGCCGGCGTACTGGGCGACATCCTGCAGAGCGAAGGGGCGACCGTGCTCTCCCGCCAGCTGATCGCCATGCTCAAGCCGGCCCCCGTTGCCGGTGAAGCGACCAGCGAGAAGCCGGTGGAAGCTGTGGCCGATGACGCTGCCGATGGCCTGAGCCCTTCCGTGCGCCGCATGGTGGCCGAGCACGACATCGACGTCGCCAAGCTGACCGGCACCGGCAAGGGTGGTCGTGTCACCAAGGAAGACGTGGAAGCCTTCATCAAGAATCTGGGCAAGGCTCCCGTGGCTGCGCCGGCTGCTGCCGCTCCCGTGGCTGCCGCACCGGTCGCGCCGTTGGCCGGTCGCACCGAGAAGCGTGTGCCCATGACCCGTCTGCGCAAGCGCATCGCCGAGCGTCTGCTGGAGGCCAAGAACACCACCGCCATGCTGACCACTTTCAACGAGATCAACATGGCGCCCATCATGAAGCTGCGCAAGCAGTACGGCGAGATCTTCGAGAAGAAGCACGGCATCAAGCTCGGCTTCATGTCCTTCTATGTGAAGGCCGTGGTCGAATCCCTCAAGCGCTACCCGGAAGTGAACGCAGCGCTGGACGGTGACGACATCGTCTACCACAACTACTTCGACGTCAGCATCGCCGTCTCCACCCCCCGTGGTCTGGTGACCCCGGTGCTGCGCGACTGCGACAACATGAGCCTGGCCGATATCGAGAAGGCCATCAAAGACCTGGCCGGCAAGGGCCGTGACGGCAAGCTGACCGTGGATGAACTGACTGGCGGCAACTTCACCATCACCAACGGTGGCGTGTTCGGCTCCCTGATGTCCACCCCCATCATCAACCCGCCCCAGAGCGCCATTCTGGGTATGCACAAGATCCAGGACCGCCCCATGGCCGTCGACGGCAAGGTCGAGATCCTGCCGATGATGTACCTGGCGCTCTCCTACGATCACCGCATCATCGACGGCCGCGAGTCCGTGGGCTTCCTGGTCTCCATCAAGGAGCTCCTGGAAGACCCGACCCGTCTGCTGCTGGATGTCTGAGCAAGCGTGACTGAAAGATAACGAGGGGCCGCCCAGGCCCCCATTCACAGGGGATTGAGAAACACGAGCCCCGGACGGAAATACCTACAACACGGATAGAGCATCTATGAATCTGCATGAATATCAGGCAAAACAGCTGTTTGCCGAGTATGGCCTGCCGGTCTCCGAAGGTTATGCCTGTGCTACCCCGCAGGAAGCGGCCGAAGCGGCCGACAAGATTGGCGGCAACACCTGGGTCGTCAAATGCCAGGTCCACGCCGGTGGCCGCGGTAAAGCGGGCGGTGTCAAGCTGGCCAAGAGCAAGGACGAGATCCGCGCCTTTGCCCAGAACTGGCTCGGCAAGAACCTGGTGACCTATCAGACTGACGCCAATGGTCAGCCGGTTACCAAGATCCTGGTGGAGTCCTGCACCGACATCGCCAAGGAACTGTACCTGGGCGCCGTGGTCGACCGTGGCTCTCGCCGCGTGGTCTTCATGGCTTCCACCGAAGGTGGCGTGGAGATTGAGAAAGTCGCCCACGAAACCCCGGAACTCATTCACAAGGCTGCCATCGATCCCCTGGTAGGCCCGCAGCCTTATCAGGCCCGCGAGCTGGCCTTCAAGCTGGGTCTGGTTGGCGAGCAGATCAAGCAGTTCACCAAGATCTTCATGGGCCTGGGCCAGATGTTCCTGGACTGCGACTTCGCCCTGCTGGAGATCAACCCCCTGGTCATCACCGACAAGGGCAACCTGCACTGCCTGGACGGCAAGATCAACATCGACGCCAACGCCCTGTACCGTCAGCCCAAACTGCGCGAGATGCACGATCCGTCCCAGGATGACCCCCGCGAAGCGCACGCCGCCCAGTGGGAGCTGAACTATGTGGCGCTCGATGGCAACATCGGCTGCATGGTCAACGGCGCGGGCCTGGCCATGGGTACCATGGACATCGTCAATCTGCACGGCGGTTCCCCGGCCAACTTCCTGGACGTCGGCGGCGGCGCCACCAAGGAGCGCGTGACCGAGGCCTTCAAGATCATCCTCTCCGACAGCAAGGTACAAGCCGTGCTGGTCAACATCTTCGGTGGCATCGTGCGCTGCGACATGATCGCGGAAGGCATCATCGGCGCCGTCAAGGAAGTGGGTGTGAAAGTGCCCGTGGTGGTGCGTCTGGAAGGCAACAACGCCGAACTGGGTGCCCGTAAACTGGCCGACAGCGGCCTCAATATCATCGCCGCAACGAGTCTGACTGACGCAGCTCAGCAAGTGGTAAAAGCAGCGGAGGCCAAATAATGAGCGTTCTGATCAACAAAGACACCAAGGTGATCTGCCAGGGCTTTACCGGCGGTCAGGGTACCTTCCACTCCGAACAGGCCATTGCCTACGGTACCCAGATGGTTGGCGGCGTGTCCCCGGGCAAGGGTGGCACTACCCACCTGGGCCTGCCGGTGTTCAACACCGTCCGTGACGCCGTGGAAGCCACCGGCGCCACCGCCTCCGTCATCTATGTACCGGCCCCGTTCTGCAAGGACGCCATCCTGGAAGCCATCGATGCCGGCATCAAGCTCATCGTCACCATCACCGAAGGCATCCCGACCCTGGACATGCTGGACGTCAAGGTGAAGCTGCAGGAAACCGGCGTGCGGATGATCGGTCCAAACTGCCCGGGCGTCATCACCCCGGGTGAGTGCAAGATTGGCATCATGCCGGGCCACATCCACAAGCCGGGCAAGGTGGGCATCGTCTCCCGCTCCGGCACCCTGACCTATGAAGCGGTCAAGCAGACCACGGACGAGGGCTTCGGCCAGTCCACCTGCGTCGGCATCGGTGGCGACCCCATCCCGGGTTCCAACTTCATCGACATTCTGGAGATGTTCCAGAACGACCCGCAGACCGAAGCCATCGTGATGATCGGCGAGATCGGCGGCAACGCCGAGGAAGACGCGGCGGCCTACATCAAGGCTCACGTCACCAAGCCGGTGGTCTCCTACATCGCGGGCGTCACCGCCCCGGCTGGCAAGCGCATGGGTCATGCGGGCGCCATCATCGCCGGTGGTAAAGGCACCGCGGCCGAGAAATTTGCCGCCCTGGAAGATGCCGGTGTGAAAACCGTGCGCTCCCTGGCCGATATCGGCAAAGCCCTGCGTGAAGTGACCGGCTGGTAAGTTAGCCTGTTATCTCTAATTGAAAATGCCGCCCTAGGGCGGCATTTTTTATAAACGAGAGGCTTCACTTAGTTATTTTCAATGCATTGTAGGTTGGTGCTGAACCTGCTAATCCCAGAATGTTAAATAAATCAATATCAAACAGGTAATGATATATTTATTTCTGATAGACGCCTATCTAACATATCAATTCTATTTGTTATTACTGCTATGTCTCTTATTAGACTCACTCTATATTGCTTGGCCGCTTCATCTGAATTTAACTCTTTACCATGTCGGTCTATTGAGTTTCTGACATTAACAATAGCCTCAGTGCAACGTTCTAGTTCTTTGTAAAGATATTCTACCCGTTGATACTCAGAATTTATTAAGCTAGTTAAATACTGTGTTTCAACAAATATTTTCTGTGCGCTGGCTACAACCTCATTACTTTCACCGGTTTTTCTTAACACCTCTCTCGTTTCTACAAGCTCTTCTTTTTGACTAAGATAGGTTTTAATCAGAAAGTATAGCGCTAACGCAGAAACTATAGGATTCAGTAGACCACCAAAGTAGTCGCCTATTGCCCCCCAATCACTTGGAGCTTCAGACCATGGGAATTTATAGAAATTTTTAATATAAACTCCTAACAAAGATATTAGAATAATACCTAATACAGCCCATGGCCAAATTATTTTATTAATATTCCTACTCATAATTTTCTAACCTAGAAATGCATAATGTTAAATTAATGGGTCTTTTTAAACTTATTTCGTGTGCTAAGAAAACCACTCCAATCACTTGTTGGTCATTTACACACCGATAAACTTTATTATCACGGCACCAATTACTGCTGTTACTACAGGCGCAAAAATACAATTGGTGAAGCTGTGAAAATATACTGATTGATGATATCGCGGTTGTAAATTCAATTTCTTCTCGGCTTCGTGCTTTAGCTCCTTTAATGGATTCCTCTATTAGCTGATTCTCGATTTTTTCGTTTATTTCGGCGAGGCGTAGCGCAAGCTTTGCTCCGGATGTATAAAAAGCAAAGCCTACAAAAATCAGTAGATAAATTATCATAGAATAGAGATTATGCGGCTCTGAGAGAACCATATGGTTGGGTGTTGGTGACTTTTCCCAGAAAAGACTAAGATATTGTGTATTTTGATATACCCAATTTATCATCTCTTTGAGTGGGCGGGCGATCATGCCACCTAGATGAGTTCCATCATCTAGACGAAAAAACACCATTTTTAGAAAAGAGATCACAGTAGAGATTACTGATGGAACGATGATTGTTACTCCGAGTAATCGTTTTTGGATTGATTTTTTTCTTGCTTCTCTAAAGTTCAAGCTTGTACTCCTAATAAATTTTGTTGAGTGATGAAAAGCATGGCGATGCTTGATCGTTTCGTTATAAATTTGTAATTGTGCTCCACTTTTCTTCATGGGGGCAAAAATCTCTTTGACTTGATATTCCGGATTCTTCTGCTGGCCGTAGCAAGTCATTTACCTTTAGCCTGCGCTTTTGAGCGAAGTAATGGTTAGGACTTAGCCAATTTTTTGGTTTCCAAGTGAGGCATGGTAACCGACTAGGCTGGGGGAGGGGAACAGGGACGGAAAAATTTTCAAAGGTCAATAGATTGATGGTAGACATTTTAGGTATCCACCTCTCTGGCTCGGGAGGAGGCCGGTGCGAATATCCAAAAAAATTAATATCCCTGTATAAACTAATTCAACCCCATAAATCCGAAAGATCTGTTTTTTCGGATTTTCTATAGCCACATGCCGCCCTATTCCCGTATCTTTACTGCTTACAGCACGAGCTTCGCAGTGGGGGAGCCCCCAACCTTGAAAAATCGGGCCATAAGGCGTATAACCACGCGCTTTACTGGTCTATTTAGCGAGCCCCTTCCATGCAGCAAGTCGAGAAAATGCAGCCAACCCCTTTTTGGCAGGAAAAGCCCCTGCAGCAGATGACGGATGCGGAGTGGGAATCCCTGTGCGACGGCTGCGGCAAGTGCTGTCTGAACAAGCTGATCGACGAGGACACTGAGGAGCTGGTGTTCACCAACGTGGCTTGCAACCTGCTCAATACCAAGACCTGCCAGTGCTCCGACTACGGCAACCGCTTTAAAAAAGAGCCGGACTGCCTGCAGATCACCCACGACAAGATTGCCGAGTTCAACTGGCTGCCCTCCACCTGCGCCTATCGCCTGCTGGCGGAGGGGCAGACCCTGCCCGAATGGCATCCGCTGATCACCGGCAGTCGCTCCGCCATGCATCAGGCGGGTCAGTCGGTGCGCGGCAAGGTGGTGCACGAGGTGGATGCCGGCGACTGGATCGATCACATCATTACCTGGGCCAGCTAACGCCAGGCCTGTCTATCGGGCCAGCCGAGAGCCGTACCAACTGCGAAGGGGCAGGGGAGTCATCACTCTCCTGCCCCTTCGGTTTTTTGGTGCTTTCCGAAGCGCTGGACGAAGGCGCCTATTTGTCTGCCTTGCCCGCCGCATCGGCAAGTTTGGCCAGCTGTTTGTCATACCAGGCCACCGGACGGTTCTCATCTTCCGCCCGCTCTTTGCGCCGGATGGCGTTACGCACCGCCATGGCCCCCAGCCAGCGAAACGGTTCGGGCGGGAAGTAGCCGCGCGGGCCGCTGACCAGCGCGCACTTGCGCCACGGCTTCTCCTCCTCCCGCACTTCATCGCGCACCAAAGCCGCCAGGATCTGGCCGCCCATCCAGCTCTGCGCCACCCCGTTACCGGAATAGCCGAGGCCATAGACGATATTGGGCTGCCCTCGCCAGTGGCCGAAGAAGGGGAGGCCATCTACCGAGCGGTCGGAGGCGCCGCACCAGCTGGCAGCGATGGGCACCTCCTTGAGCGCCGGAAAGAAGCGGCGCAGGGTGCGGGTGAGAGGGGCAAGATAACGGCTCGGCGCATCGAACTCGGCCAGATGGCGGTTGGCAAAGGCGAAGGTGTTGCCCCCCTTGCCCAGCATCAGCCGCCCTTGCGGGGTGGAGCGGTAGTAATGGACAAAGGTGCGGCCATCCACCACGGAGCGGCCGTGCGCAAGCTGTTGGGCGGCCAGTGCATCCGGCGCGGGGTCGGTTATCACCATATCGGAGGAGACCAGCACTATGCTGCGGCGAAACTCGCGAAAGTGCGCCGCCATGGCGCTGTTGAGGGCCAGCACCACCTTGCGGGCACACACCTCACCCTGCGGCGTTTGCACCCGTGCCGGCTGACCCGCCTCAAGGCGCTGCATGGGGGAGTGCTCATAGACCTCGACCCCCAGTTCCCGCGCCACCCGCAGCAGGCCGCGCACCAGCAGTGCCGGTTGCACCGAGCCCGCGTGGGGGCTGTAGAGCCCCTCCAGATGGACGTGGGAGCCGCTCTGGCTCGCCAGTTCAACCTCTGCAATCGCCTGCCACTGGTTAAGGTCGGCTCGCTGTAGCTCCCGCAATACCGGCTCCATCAGGCCACGCTGGGCCTCGCTGGTGGCGGTGTAGCAGGTGCCCTCGACCCTCAACTCTGCCTCTATGTTGTGTGTTTCGCAGAAGCGGGCGATCTCGTGCACCGCCTGCTCGGATCTTTGTACCAGCCAGGCGGCCTGCTCTTCGCCAAAGAGGCGCTTTAACGTCAAATACTTGGCCGACCAGGTGAGCAGGCAGCCGCCGTTGCGCCCGGAGGCGCCGCTGCCGCAGCGATCTTTTTCCAGCACCATGATGCGCAAGTGTGGCTCGGCCTGTTTAAGGGCGATGGCGCTCCACAGCCCGGTAAAGCCGCCACCGACGATGCAGACATCGGCCTCGTGGTGGCCGACCAGGGGGATGGGGGGCGCGGGCTGTTCGGCGGCGAGCGCCTCGGCCAGCCAGAAGGGGAGAGTGGACATGATGACTCCTCGATAAGGTTATGGGTGGCGCCAGCGCTGGGTGCGATCCAGCAAGGCGCGGCTCAAAAAGAGCTGGAGCAGCTTGACGGTGGCGGCGGCCAGCAGGATCAGGGTGGCCATGGCGGCGGCCGCGGCGGTATCGCCGGAATCCTCCATATTGAGTACGGCGATGGAGGCGAGCACGCTGTCGCTCGAGTAGAGGAAGATCACCGCCGAGGTGGTGGTCATGGCGTTGACGAACAGGTAAATGAAGATCTCCAGCAGTGCCGGCAGGGAGGCGGGCAGGGTGACTCGCCAGAACGCCTTCCAGAGCGGAATGCGCAATGAGATGGCCACCAGCTCCAGCTCCTTGGGCAACTGCTTGAGGCTGGTCAGCGCCGTCATATGGCCCACGGTGTAGTAGTGGATGACGCAGGAGAGCACCATCAGCGGCAGGGTGCCATAGAGAGTGCCAAACAGCGGATTGCCGTTGAAAAAGAAGATATAACCCAGCCCCAGCACCATGCCGGGCACCGCCAGCGACAGCATGGCAAGCAGATGTAGCAATTGGCGCAGCGGCGCAAAGTGGCGCCCCTTCTCCTGCGCCCAGGCCAGTACCATCACCAGCACGGTGCCGATAAGCGCGGTATAGAGGCCCAGCTGCAAGGTGTTGGTAAAGGGCTGCCAGCCATAGACGCTGTTGCTGTCAAAGGCGTAGTGATCCAGCGTCAGCCCGAGGTTATAGGGCCAGAATTGTACCAGCGAGCCGTAAACGGCCATCCCCACCAGCGCCAGAAACAGCAGGGCCCAGAGGGTACACCAGCCGAGCGCCAGCAGATCCCGCAGCCGATGGGGCTTGGGTTGATAGGGCACCGCCTTGGTGCTGCTCTGCTCCTGCATCTTGCTGCGCACTCTGTGCTCCAGGGCAAAGCTCAACAGTGCCGGCAGCAGCAGGGTGACGCTGGCAACGGCGCCCAGTGAGAAGTTCTGCATCCCGATCACCTGCCGGTAGATGTCGGTAGCCAGCACGCTGTACTGGCCGCCAATCACCTTGGCCACCCCGAAGTCGCAGATGGTGAGGGTGAAGACCGCGATGGCTGCGCTCAGCAGGCCATAACGGGCGGTAGGCAGGGTGACGGTGACAAAGGTGCGCCAGCCGCTGCTGCCCAGCACCCGGGAGGCTTCATAGAGGCGGGCATCGCTCTGACCGAGCGCCGTGATCAGGATCATCAGAGCGTGGGGAAAACACCAGAAGCCCAGACCGATGACGATGCCGATGGGGCCGTAGATGCTCTCGCCGCCGAGCAGCCCCTTGGCGACCCCCTGATTGCCAAACCAGTAGACCAGACTGATGGCGGGCAACAGGGAGGGCATCAGGAGCGGGATCAAACCGATGAGGCGAAACAGCCCCTTGCCCGGCATGCAGGTACGGGTGAGGGCGTAGGCGTAGCCAAAGGCGATGGTCACCACCAGCGCGGTGATCAGCACCCCGAGCCAGAGGGTGTTGCCAATGGTGCGCCCCAGATGAGGGGAGTCGAAGTAGGCGCTGAAGTTGGCAAGCCCCACCCAGAGGCCATCGGCATCTTGCAGGCTCTTTTGCAGCATGGTGAGCAGCGGCAGCAAGAGGCTCCCCACCAGCAGGGCGATACCGAGCGCAAGCAGGAGCAGTTGCAGCAGCTGATCCCGGCTCCAGCCGCGACAAAGTCGCGACCAAGGAGAGTCTTGCCGGGCTGTCGCGGGCGGCAACAGGGAGGAGGTCGCAAGGGGGGCTGTCATGGACGCTCTCCTTCAAACAGCTGCATCGCCCCGGCGGGCCAGTGCAGGGAGCAGCGCATGCCGCTGCGCCAGCCCCCCTGTTCGTGGCGGGGCAGCTCATGGGTCGGGCGCTCCACCAGGAGCTGCTGCTGGCCCAGATAGGTGTCGGCGGTGCAGATAAGGCGCTGGGCGGCGCCGAGAAACTCCACCTGATCGATGGTTGCTTCAACGCCATGTTGACCAAGATAGGGCTCGCTCGGCGCGCTTAGTGTGATTGCCTCGGGGCGGATCGCCACCTGCAATTTGCTGCCGGCCACGGCCTGATTGGCAAGTTGCAGCGGTTGTTCGTTTAGGCGCACCTGATTGGGGCCGAGCACCAGGGCATCGAGGAAGTTCATGGTACCGACAAAGCTTGCCACGAAACGGCTGGCAGGCTGGTGGTAGATCGCCTGCGGGGTGCCTAGCTGCACGATGCGGCCGCCCTCCATCACCACGATGCGATCGGCCATGGTCAGCGCCTCTTCCTGATCGTGGGTCACCATGATGGTGGTAATGCCAAGGCGCTGCTGCAGGGCGCGGATCTCGCTGCGAAGGTGGGTGCGCACCAGCGCATCCAGCGCGCTGAGCGGTTCGTCCAGCAACAGCAGGCCGGGGGAGAGGGCGAGCGCTCGGGCCAGCGCCACCCGCTGCTGCTGGCCGCCGGAGATCTGGCTCGGGTATTTGTGGGACTGGGCCGTGAGATCCACCAGCCCCAGCCAGTGATCGACCCGCTCCTTGATGAGATCCCGCGCCAACCCCTGATTCTCAAGGCCGAAGGCGATGTTCTGGGCCACCGTCAGGTTGGGGAAGAGGGCGTAGGATTGAAACACGATGCCAAAGTCGCGCTGCTGGGGCGGCAGGCGGGAGATATTGCGCCCCCCTTGCCAGATCTCGCCGCTGTCCGGCAGATCCAGCCCGGCGATGGCTCTGAGCAAGGTGGTTTTACCGCAGCCGGAGGGGCCGAGAAAGCAGATAAACTCCCCCGGCTCAATGGTCAGAGAGATCCCTTTAAGGGCCTGAAAAGCACCGAACTGCTTGTTGAGATGTTGAATGTCCAGATAGGGCTGGGTCATGGTTCGACTCGCTACTGATTTGGTATATACCAGTTTGCGAGTGAAGTGTGACGGTCAGGTGATCGGGGGATGACAGCTTGATGACAGTCAAATGACGACGGGTCGCCAGCAAGTAGTTGGGCCCTGTGTGGATGGGCGAAGCGTCGCTAATTGAAGGCAATACACACTCGGGAAGTGAAAACCAAAAAGCGAAGGCCAACAGCTGTTGGCCTTCGACTGGCAGTTTATTGGTGGCTGTGTGTGGGGCGTGAACAAACCGCCGCCCTTCACGCTTACTGCTTGGCTTCGGTCTTGCCGTCGAAGCTGGCACTCCACTGGGCCAGGATGGCGTTACGCTCGCGGGCTGCCCAGCTAAAGTCGTTGTCGATCATCTGGCCTTTGATATCAGCCGGATAGCCCGCTCTCGGTTGGGCTACATCGGGGATGGCGACCACTGCGAACGACTTGTTGTAGAGGGCGTTGGCCTGTTCGGTGGCGGCAAAGTCGAGCAGCTGTTTGGCGGCTTCCAGCTTGGGGGTGCCCTTGATGATGGCGGCGGCTTCCATATCCCAGCCCGACCCCTCTTTCGGGAACACCACCTCAATGGGGGCCCCCTTGGCCTTGAGGCTGGTGGCTGGGAAGTCGAAGGAGATGCCGATCACCGTCTCGCCGCTGGCGGCCAGCTTGCAGGGGGCGGAGCCCGAGTGGGTGTAACGGTCGATGTTCTGGTGCAGGCCGTTCATGAATTGCCAGCCCTGCTTCTCACCCATGGTCTGCAGCCAACCAGCGACGCTCAGGTAACCGGTGCCGGAGGAGCTGGGGTTGGGCATGATCACCTTGCCCTTGTAGATGGGCTTGGTGAGGTCGGCCCAGCTGGTGGGCGCCGGGATCCCCTGCTTTTCCGCCTCTACCTTGTTGAAGCAGATGGCGCTGAAGAAGGCGTCCAGACCGATCCAGTGCGGCTCGGCCTTGCTGTCGCGAAAGCGGCTGTCGAGCTTGTCCAGCCCTTTCGGTGCATAGGCATTGAGCATCTGCTGCTGATCGAGCTGCATCAGGCTGGTCGCCGCCAGTCCCCATACCACATCCGCTTTGGGCTGGGCTTTTTCTGCCAGCAAGCGGGCGGTGACCACGCCGGTGGAGTCACGCACCCACTTGATGTTGATATCCGGATGCTGGCGCTCGAACGCGGTTTTCAGCTCGTTGAGCTGCTCCGGTTCGAAGGCGGTGTAGACGGTGAGGTCGGTCGCGGCCAGTGCCGGGGCGGTCATGGCAGCCAGTACGGCGGCGGCCAGCAGATGGGTTCCCTGTTTCATCCTCTTCTCCAGTTAAATTGGTTTGGTATAAACCAGATTGGTCGAGAGAGAGGCTAGGGGATCTTTATGACGTGACCGTGACAGCCCCGTGACGTTTTGCCGTCCCTGATTTGTCCGTGACTAATCCTGGGTATCCACCTCGATCTCCAGACTGTCGTGGCGCCAGTACTCCAGATCGAAATCGAGCACCCGGCCGTGCTGATCGAAGTTGAGTCGCTCGAGGCGCAGGGCGGGCAGACCGGCGGTGGCCCCGAGCGCCTTGGCCACTTCGTCCGGCAGGGCGGTGGGGAAGAAGCGCACCTGCATGCGGGCGTAGTGGAGATCGTAATGGGCCTGGTAGATCTCGGTTAGACTGCCGTTGAGATCCAGCTCCAGCAGGCCGGGCACCCGCTCTGGCAGGCAGTGGTTCTCGCAGTAGCAGATGGCGCGCCCGTTGGCGTAGCGCAGTCGCTTGAGCAAAAAGAGGCTGTCAAACGGCTTGAGTTGCAACTGCGCCATCAACGCGGGCGGCACCGCCTGGCGGCTTTTTTCCAGCAGCTCGGTGCGCGGCTCGCCCCCTTGCTCCCGCACTATCTGGTGAAAGTTGGAGGTGCGTCTGGGGTTGAGACTGAAACGCGGCGGGGTGACGAACCAGCCGCGGCGATCCTCCCGATAGATAAGGCCGTTCGCCTCCAACTGCACCAGCGCCTCGCGGATGGTAACCCTTGTGGTGCCATAGAGTTCCCCCAGCAGCCGCTCGGAGGGGAGCTTGTCGTTGGGGGCCAGGCCCCCCGCCAGGATCTGGTTGGCGAGGGCATCCTTGATCTGCAGGTATTGGGGTTTGCTCATGAAAATCCCTTTTTGTTCAATGATTTGGGTAATTTGTTGGGCACAGGGCTGGTCATCTGCCCAGCTATAAACGGCGATGTCAAAACATGTTGGTAGATACCAGTGTTGGCCCTGTGGTTCAGGCTTTCTAGATTATCGCGATCCCGGCGCTGAAAATGAATTTTTTGTTGCACCTAGCGCCACCCCTTTGACCTTGTCGGGGCAGTTACCCACAATACGCTCATTCTGGTATATACCAAAAGGAGCAAAGTCATGACCCATATTCCTGCGGCCCCCGCCACCGTCGATTACCTGCTGCTGACCCCGGGCCCCCTCTCGACCACAGCGACTGTGCGTGCCGCCATGCTGCAAGACAGCTGCACCTGGGATGCGGACTACAACCAGGGTGTGGTGGAGCCCATCCGCCGCGAGCTGGTGCGCCTCGCCACCGGCCCGGAATATCAAAGCGACTACAGCGCCGTACTGCTGCAGGGGAGCGGCAGCTATGTGGTGGAGAGCGTACTGGGCTCGGCGATAGGCGTTGATGAGTGTCTGCTGATCATCAACAACGGCGCCTACGGTGCCCGCATGGGAGAGATGGCCCGCTGCCTCGGCCTGCGCCACCATGAGCTCGACTGTGGTGAGACGACCCGCCCCGACCCCGCCGCCATCGAGGAGATGCTGGCGTGCCACCCCGAGATAACCCACTTGGCCATGGTGCACTGCGAGACCACCACCGGCATGCTCAACCCGCTCGACGAGGTGGCTCAGCTCTGCCAGCGCCGCGGTATCCGCCTGATCGTCGATGCCATGAGCAGCTTTGGCGGTATCCCCATCGACATGGGGCGCCTTGGCATCGAGTTTCTCATCAGCTCAGCCAACAAGTGCATTCAGGGGGTCCCGGGCTTTGGTTTTGTCATCGCTCGCCGCGTGGCGCTCACGGCCTGCGCCGGTCGTGCCCGCTCGGTCTCCCTCGACCTGCATGCCCAGTGGCAGACCATGGAGCAGCAGGGGGGCAAGTGGCGCTTCACCTCGCCCACCCATACCGTACTCGCCTTTGCCCAGGCCCTGCGCGAACTGGAAGCGGAGGGAGGCATCGCCGCCCGTCATCGGCGCTATAGCGAGAATCAGCGCACGCTGGTGGCGGGGATGGCGGCCCTCGGCTTTGCGCCGCTGCTGCCCGAGCAGTGGCAATCCCCCATCATCACCGCCTTCTACTCTCCGACCCACCCTGATTACCGCTTTGCCGACTTCTACCAGCGGCTCAAGGGGCAGGGCTTTGTCATCTATCCGGGCAAAGTCTCCCAGGCCGACTGCTTTCGCATCGGCAATATCGGTGACGTGACCCCAGAACGGGTGCGCTGCTTGCTCGCCGCCATGGCCAGCGCTTGTTACTGGCAAGGGGACGCGCGATGACGAGCCAAGCGCCTCACGGTTGCGATCAGCACGACCATAAGCGGCACGGCAGCAGCCGCGCCGACAGCGAAGGGGATATCAACCTCGGCGAGGGGCGGGCGCGCTGGTGGGCGGGCCAGAGCGAAGAGGTACGGGCCGGATTGGCGGAGGATAGCCGCTACTTTCTCCATCAGGCACTCTCCACCCCCTGTCTGGATTTGATCGAGGGGGCGCAGGGGAGCTGGTTGACCAGCATATCGGGCAAACGGTATCTCGATTTTCACGGCAACAGCGTCCATCAGCTGGGCCACGGTCACCCCAGGGTGGTGGCCGCTGTGCAGCAGCAACTCGCCGATCTGCCGTTTGCACCCCGCCGCTACACCCATCAGGTTGCCATCGACTGCGCCCGCACCCTGGCTGAACTGGCTCCCGGCGATCTCAACCGGGTGCTGTTCGCCCCCGGCGGCAGCGAGGTGGTGGGGATTGCCCTGAAGCTCGCCCGTTTCATCACCGGCAACAGCAAGGTGGTGTCCCTCTGGGATGCCTTTCACGGCGCCTCCCTCGATGCCATCTCGGTCGGCGGCGAGGCCTGCTTTCGCGCCGGTATGGGCCCGCTGATGGCCGGAGTGGATCGCATCCCGCCACCCACCCGCTATCGCGGTGTCTGGTATCGGGGGGAGGGGGATGACCTGCACTACGCCGATTATCTGGAGTACGTCATCGAGAAGGAGGGAGGCATCGGCGCCTTTATCGCCGAACCCATCCGCAACACTGACGTGCAGGTGCCCTCGAAGGCCTATTGGCAGCGGGTGCGGGAGATCTGTGATCGCCACAAGGTGCTGCTGATCGTCGACGAGATCCCCAATGCCATGGGCCGCACTGGCCACTGGTTCAGCTTTGAAGAGTTCGGCATCGAGCCTGACATCATTTGTCTGGGCAAGGGGCTGGGGGGCGGGGTGGTGCCCTTTGCTGCCCTCATCACTCGGGATCGTTTCAATCAGGCGGCGGCCATTTCACTGGGTCACTACACCCACGAGAAGAGCCCCATCGGCTGCGCGGCGGCCCTAGCCACCATCAGTACCATCCGTGAAGAGGGGTTGCTGGCCAAAGTGCGGGAGGATGGCCGTTTTATGGCGGTAGAGCTCGCGGCGCTTGCCGAGCGCCACCCGCTCATTGGGCAGGTGCGCGGCATCGGTTTGCTCTGGGCGCTCGATCTGGTGGTCGATCACCAGAGTCGCACCCGCAATAGCCAGGCCGCCGAGCGGCTGCTCTACCGCTGTCTGGAACTGGGGCTCAGCTTCAAGGTCTCTCAGGGCAACGTCATCCAGCTCTCGCCCCCGCTCAATATCGCTCGCGCCGATCTGGTACGCGCCATCTCCATTCTCGATCGCGCCCTCGGCGAGATCGCACTTTCACCGAAACAGGAACACCACCATGACTGACTTGCAGATTGTTGTAGACCCGACCACCGACGTAGAGGCGTTGATCCTCGACTGGGCCGGCACCGTCGTCGATTTCGGCTCCTTCGCCCCCACCTCCATCTTCGTCGAGGCCTTCGCCCGCGCCTATGACTTCCCCGTGACCCTCGATGAGGCGCGCCAGCCCATGGGGCTGGGCAAGTGTGATCATATCGCCGCGCTGGGCCGTCTGCCTTCGGTGGATGCGCGCTGGCAGGCTCGCTTTGGCCACCCCATGAGCCACGCCGAGATGGACCACCTCTATCACACCTTTATGCCGCTGCAGATTGCCGCCGTGACCCGCTTTGCCGCCCCCATCCCCGGTGTGCTGCCGGTGCTGGACGCTTTGCGGGTGCAGGGGATGAAAATCGGCTCCTGCTCCGGTTATCCCCGTCCTGTGATGGAGGCGCTGGTACCTGCTGCGGCCGATCACGGCTACCGCCCGGATCACTGGGTCGCCACCGACGATCTCAAGGCTGGTGGTCGCCCCGGTCCCTGGATGGCGCTGGCCAACGTAATTGAGCTGGGAGTGAGCGCGGTGCATCGCTGCATCAAGGTGGATGACGCCGTGCCGGGTATCTGCGAAGGGCTTAACGCGGGCATGTGGACGGTGGGATTGTCGGTTTCAGGCAACGAATTTGGTGCCACCTGGGAAGAGTTTGCCGCAATGAGCGAGGCGGAGATCGCCGCCCGGCGCGCACCGGCCGAGGCCAAACTGCGGGCGGCGGGGGCGCACTATGTGATCGACACTCTGGCGGATATCGCCCCGGTCATCGCCGATATCAATCGCCGTCTGACTGCGGGTGAGCGGCCCTGAACAAGGCGGGATGAGAGGAGGGGAGAGCCGGCCTTGCCGGCAGGTTCAGGCCGATGTCCCCTGACTATCAGGCATAAAAAAACCGGCGCCTTGGCGCCGGTTTTGATTCACTGCAGCTCTTGCTTATCAATAAGCGATTACAGAGAGGCGGTGAAGGTACGGGTGATGACGTCTTGCTGTTGCTCCTTGGTCAAGGAGTTGAAGCGAACGGCATAACCGGATACGCGGATGGTCAACTGCGGATATTTCTCCGGGTTTTCCATGGCGTCCAGCAGCATTTCACGGTTCATCACGTTGACGTTCAGGTGCTGACCACCTTCCAGGTTGGCTTCGTGGTGGAAGTAACCATCCATCAGGCCGGCCAGGTTGGCTTTCTGGGCTTCCATGTCTTTGCCCAGGGCATTCGGCACGATGGAGAAGGTATAGGAGATACCATCTTTGGCGTAGGCGAACGGCAGCTTGGCAACGGACGTCAGGGAAGCAACGGCACCCTTCTGATCACGACCGTGCATCGGGTTGGCACCCGGGCCGAACGGCGCACCGGCGCGACGACCATCCGGGGTGTTACCGGTCTTCTTGCCATATACCACGTTGGAGGTGATGGTCAGCACGGACTGGGTAGCCACGGCACCGCGGTAGGTGTTGAGCTTCTGAATCTTCTTCATGAAGCGCTCGACCAGGTCGCAGGCGATGTCATCGACGCGAGCGTCGTTGTTGCCGAACTGCGGGTACTCGCCTTCGATTTCGAAGTCGATGGAGACGCCATCGGCATCACGTACCGGCTTGACCTTGGCGTACTTGATGGCAGACAGGGAGTCAGCGGCGACGGACAGACCGGCGATACCACAGGCCATGGTGCGATAGACGTCACGGTCGTGCAGCGCCATCAGGGAGGCTTCGTAGCTGTACTTGTCGTGCATGTAGTGGATGATGTTCAGCGCAGCAACGTATTGCTTGGCCAGCCAGTCCATGAAGTGATCCAGTCTGTCCATCACGTCGTTGTAGTCGAGGTACTCGGAGGTGACCATTTCGGTCTTAGGACCGACCTGGATCTTGAGCTTCTCGTCCATACCGCCGTTGATTGCATACAGCATGGTCTTGGCCAGGTTGGCACGGGCACCGAAGAACTGCATCTGTTTGCCGACGATCATCGGGGACACACAGCAAGCGATGGCGTAGTCATCGTTGTTGAAGTCCGGACGCATCAGGTCGTCGTTCTCGTACTGAACGGAAGAGGTCTCGATGGATACCTTGGCACAGTACTTCTTGAAACCGACCGGCAGCTTCTCGGACCACAGGATGGTCAGGTTCGGCTCAGGGGACGGGCCCATGGTGTACAGGGTGTTCAGCATACGGAAGCTGTTCTTGGTGACCAGGGTACGGCCGTCAACGCCCATACCGGCCAGGGTCTCGGTGGCCCACATCGGGTCGCCGGAGAACAGTGAATCGTATTCCGGGGTACGCAGGAAGCGAACCATACGCAGCTTCATGACCATGTGGTCCATCAGCTCCTGGGCTTCTTGCTCGGTGATCAGGCCTTTTTGCAGGTCACGCTCGATGTAGATGTCCAGGAAGCTGGAGGTACGACCGAAGGACATGGCCGCGCCGTTCTGGGACTTGACCGCCGCCAGGTAGGCGAAGTAGGTCCACTGGACGGCTTCTTTGGCGGTCTTGGCCGGTACGGAGATGTCGCAGCCATATTTGGCAGCCATCACCTTCATCTGGGCCAGGGCACGGTGCTGCTCGGAGATCTCTTCGCGCAGACGGATGGTGGCTTCCAGGTTGACACCGTTTTCCAGGTCAGCCTGCAGGGACTTGAACTGAGCCAGTTTGTCGGCCATCAGGAAGTCGATACCGTACAGGGCAACACGACGGTAGTCACCGATGATGCGGCCACGGCCGTAGGCATCCGGCAGACCGGTGATGACGCCGGACTTGCGGCAGTTCAGGATGTCTTTGGTGTAGACATCGAACACGCCCTGGTTGTGAGTCTTGCGGTACTCGGTGAAGATCTTCTCGACCATGGGATCGAGCTGGCGACCGTACACTTCGCAAGAGGTCTTGACCATCTTGATACCGCCGTTGGCGATGATGGCGCGCTTGAGCGGCTTGTCGGTCTGCAGACCAACGATTTGCTCCAGGCTCTGGTCGATATAGCCGGCATCGTGAGCGGTAATGGTGGAGGGCAGGTCGGTATCAAAATCGACCGGCGCGTGAGTGCGGTTCTCGATCTTGATGCCTTCCATGACCTTGTCCCACAGCTTGGTGGTGGCTTCGGTCGCGCCAGCCAGGAAGGACTCGTCACCTTCATACGGGGTGTAGTTCTTCTGGATGAAGTCACGGGTGTTGACAGAGGTCTGCCATTCACCGGCTGCGAAGCCTTCCCATGCTTTTTGGAACTGTTCGTTAAGTTCTGCCATTTTCATTACCTCTCAAGGTATTTATGTGTCTGCCGCCATCCTTAATGATGGCGACGGAAGATAAACCAGTAAGTCAGCCCAACCATGACGCCACCACCAATGATATTACCGATGGTGACAGGGATGAGGTTGTGCAGGACGAAGTTGGACACGGTCAGGTCGGCAAAGGTTGCCGGATCCTGGCCGATGGCCTGCCAGAATTCCGGGCTCGCGACGCTGTGGATGGCGATACCGACCGGGATCATAAACATGTTTGCAATGCTGTGCTCAAAACCGGAGGCCACGAACATGGCGACGGGGAGCAGCATCACCATCACCTTGTCGGTGGCGCTGCGGGCGCCGAAGGCCATCCACACGGCGAGACACACCATGAGGTTGCAGAGGATGCCAAGGGCCACGGCTTCAAAGAAGGTGTGGTGGATCTTGTGCTGGGCCACTTTCATGGCGTTCAGCCCCCACTGGCCATCCGCTGCCGTGTATTCCGCCGACATGATGATGAGGCCGACGATGATGAGACCGCCGATGAGGTTGCCGAAGTAGACCAGTCCCCAGTTCTTGAGCAGCTGGGCCCAGCTGATGCGATTCGCCGCCTTGGCTACCAGGGTGAGGGTAGTGGAGGTGAACAGTTCGGCGCCGAGCAGGACGCAGAGGATGAGACCGAGGGAGAAGCAGATGCCGCCCACCAGCTTGGACATGCCCCAGGCCATGCCGCTTGAGCCCGTGGTGACGGTGATATAGAAGACGAAGGCGATGGCGATGAAGGCGCCAGCAGTGATGGCCAGGGGAATGACCTTGTATGCGGGCTTGGTGGCCTTGGCATAGGTAATGTCTTCGGCCAGGGCGGCGATGGCTTCGGGCTTCAGACAATCAAAGGGAGATTCTGCTTTCAATTCTCAGTACCTGCATATTTTGCCTGTGGAAATCATAACAAAGGGGCTGATCCCCAAAATTGACTCCGATCAAGAATTACAGATTGTGAATGTAATTTTACTACAGGATTTTTCGCCATCCGGAAGCGTTTCTTTACACCAGGTTTCAGGTGAAACAGAAATGAGTCTGTTATTAATTTTATGATTTTTAAGAACTTATAAAGGACACCCTGAAAAAAGTACCGGCCAGGCACCTTTGCGGCCGCACTGCACCATGAGTGCCAAATTAACAACCCCCTAAGAGGTATTTTTTGTCTTTTATTTCATCTTTGTGGCACGGCCAGCCAAAGCGTAGACCATAAAACAGAAGGGGCCCTCAGGGCCCCTTCGTCATATCAGCATATCAGTTCCAGCTATGGATTCGTTTGGCTTTTTGTAATTTCTCGTAAGCGGCCAGCAGTTTCTGGTGCAGCGGGAACTGGGAGAGGGAGAGATCGGCGGCTTCCAGACCGTGGAAGCGCGCCTCGCCGCGGGCGTTGGCCCACGCCTGTGCCAGGGTCTCTTCCCCGAACATGCGGGCGAACACCGGGCGGTACTGCTCGGGGTCGCGTTCCTCGTCGAGGAAAAGCTCGACGCAGGCGCGCAGGGCGCGGTAGTAAGCGGCGCGATCCGCCGGGAACACCGACTGGTTGAACTCCATGGTCCAGTCGATGAGGTCGAGGGCGCTCTCCAGGTCGCCTGCGGCCAGCGCCAGCATGGCTTTGAGCTCGCCCACCCGCAGGGTGTGCAGGGCAGTGCCCTTGGCGGCGGCGATGCCGAGCAGCTCACGCACCCGGGTCCGCTCGTCGTGACCCTCTTCATCCAGCTGGTCGAACAGGGCCATGTACTGCTCAGCGTCCCACTCGAGCGCCGGCAGCGCCAGGATGGTTTCCCGCAGGTGGGCCCCCATGGTGTTGTTGGCCAGCAGCAGATCTTCCACCGGATAGATGTCGGACATGCCGGGCACCAGGATACGGCAGGCGTAGACACCCAGGTGCTCGTAGTCGGCGATGTAGACCGGCTGCTCCAGCTCGTGGAAGATGCCGATCAGGTGGTCGAACTCCTCTTGCGAGGTGCCACGGAAGTCCCAGTCTGCAAACTCGAAGTCGGACTCTTCCTTGAACAGATCCCAGCTGATGAGGCCGGAGGAGTCGATGAAGTGGGTCTCCAGGTTGTGGTGATCCGCCACCTGCTCGTTGTCAAACGACGGCGGCACGAAGACGTCCAGATCCTTGAGACTGCGCCCTTGCAGCAGTTCGGTGACGGTGCGCTCGAAGGCGACCTCGAAGCGCGGGTGGGCACCGAAGGAGGCAAAGCAGGTGCCGTTGCTCGGGTTGAGCAGCACCACGCAGATGACCGGATAACGGCCGCCGAGGGAGGCATCGAAGCTGTAGATGGGGAAGCCTTCGGCCTCCAGTGCATCGATGGACGCCTTGATGCCGGGGTAACGGGCGATGACCTCGCCCGGGATCTGGGGCAGGCTGATGGCCTCGGCGATGATCTTGTTCTTCACGTGGCGCTCGAACACCTCCGACAGCCCCTGGGTGCGGGCCTCGGTGCGGGTGTTGCCGGCGCTCATGCCGTTGGAAACATACAGGTTGCCGACGATGTTCATCGGGATATAGACGGTCTGGTGGTCGGACTGGCGCTCGAAGGGCAGGGCGACGATGCCGCGCTCCTCGTTGCCGGATTGCAGGTCCACCAGCATGTCGGCGGTCACTTCCCCGTCCGGGTTGTAGAACTTGCGGGTGAAGGGGTCGAGCAGACCAGTGGGAAGCTGATCCCCCTCGATGGGGAACCACTTCTCGTTCGGGTAGTGAACGAAGTCGCCATTGGCTACCTGCTCGCCCAAGTAGAAGTCGGCGAAGAAGTAGTTGGTGGAGAGACGCTCGAAATATTCGCCAAGGGCGGAGGCGAGCGCCGCCTTCTTGCTGGCACCCTTGCCGTTGGTGAAGCAGAGAGCGCACTCCTTGTCCCGGATGTGCACGGACCAGACGTTGGGCACGGGGTTGAGCCAGGAGGCCTCTTCGATATCAAACCCCAGGGCTTGCAGCTTGGTCTGGAAGCGTTCGATGGAGTCTTCCAGCGCTGCGTCCTTGCCGGGAATAAAAGTGTGGTCGGTCATCACAATGTCCTGATTTTATGGGCTCATGTTTGGACGCAGATAATAGCATGAGTGACGGGGAAAGCGGCCAGGGCAATGGTGTGGGCTTGCCCAGGTCTGTATTGGATGGCGGGGTGTGGTAGTGGGGCCGGGCGGTGCGCTGCGGGGCGGCGATTTTTCATGGGAAAGAGGGTTGGGTCATCAGTTTTACTTAACATAATTAAGATAAAGTAAATTTTATTATGACCCTGTGCCCTTCATCATGACGTCAACCGTTGGCGGGGGAAGGAAAAGAGGGGAACGCCCGTGCCCGTTCCGCCCCCCCGTCTTGATGAGCCTTGACCAGGAGTGCTGAATGTTCCCGATGATCCCCCGTATCGACCCCGAGATAGCCAGGTTGGCGCCGGGTTTTTGTGCCCTCAGCATCGTGGTGGAAGCCGCCCCCGTGATTGACACTCTGGTGGGGGAGCGGGCCCTGGCCCGGGCATGTGCGGCCCTTGGCACCGACGAGGCCCCCTGGGCCCTTGAACATCTGGCCGCCTGGGATCAGGTGTTCAAGGGGTTTGGCGCCAAGCCTGCCCGCACGCCCTGCTCGGCCCAGGCTCTGCGCAAGCGGGTGCTGCGCGATGGCGTCTTGCCCGCCATCGATCCCGTGGTGGATCTCTACAACGCCATCAGCATCGAGTATGCCATTCCCGTGGGCGGGGAGGATCTGGCGGCCTATGTGGGGACGCCGCGCCTGGTGATTGCCGATGGCAGCGAATGCTTTGACACCCTCAAAGAAGGGCTGCCAATCCAGGAGGCACCGGCTCCCGGAGAGGTGGTGTGGCGGGACGATCTCGGCGTCACCTGTCGCCGCTGGAACTGGCGCCAGGGGATCCGCACTCGCCTGAGCCTCTCTTCCCCCCGGATGTGGTTCATTCTGTAGTGTCTGCCGCCGATGCCGCGCACGGCCTTGTGGGAGGCCGGCGACAGGCTGATTGCCGGTCTCACGCAGATGATGCCTGGGGCCCGCATCGAGCAGACGCTGGTGGAGTGATTGAAGGAGCAGACGAAAAGATAAAAGGAGGCGCCTCATGCTCGCCCAGGCGGTCATGGGGCGGATCCTGCTCGCCATCACGCGCCATGCCACGTCTGTGCCACCCGCCTTTCCCCACCGCCTGCGAACACATCAGCAAGCAGAGGAACACAGCAACACGCTGGGCTAACATCGCCCCCTGGCGCTTGCCACGTCGGGGCCGGTGTACCCGGCCCTTTCAGCGCGCCTAACCGATGAACTTCAACCCCAGAATGCCGACGATGATGAGCAGCAGGCAGAGCACCCGGGCCAGGGTGGCCGGTTCGTTGAACAGCCAGATCCCCATCAGCACGGTGCCGACCGCGCCGATGCCGGTCCAGACCGCATAGGCGGTGCCAAGGGGCAGCTGTTTGACCGCCATGGCGAGCAGCAGCACGCTCACCCCCATGGCGATCAGGGTCAGCAGGGTGGGCAGGGGACGGCTGAAACCGTCGGTGTATTTGAGGCCGATGGCCCAGGCGACCTCGAACAGGCCGGCCAACAGCAGGAGCAACCAGGACATAAGGCAGATTCCGCAGGAAGCAGGGTCGTCCCTGCGTATCAGGAGGCCTCGGGGCCGTCCCCGAGGGGCAGCGGGGCTGCCGGTCGGTCTCAATGATGACCCAACTGGAGGCAGGATGCCAACCGGCTGCCCGCAGGTCGGCCAGGCTGACGGATATTGCAGCGAACGGCACAGAATATTGCGCAATTCGACTTGCGCCCGCCGTCACAATCCGTAATGTGGACAGACGCATTTTTCGCAACCCATATTTTGTGAACCGCTTGTAAACGGCCCGCGCCGGACAAGGGATCACGGGTATCACACTCGGTTTCTATAAGCAGCTATCCAGGGTAGGACATTATGAAAAAAGTAGGTTTGGTCGGTTGGCGTGGCATGGTGGGTTCGGTGTTGATGAGCCGGATGCAGGAAGAGAAAGATTTTTCCCGCATTCAGCCCACCTTCTTCACCACCTCCCAGGCCGGTGAGGCCGCCCCCAATTTCGGCGTCGATGCCGGCACCCTGCAGGATGCCTTCGACATCGAGGTGCTGGCCGCACAGGACGTCATCATCACCGCCCAGGGCGGCGACTACACCAAGGATGTCTATCCGCGTCTGAAAGCCGCTGGCTGGCAGGGCTACTGGATTGATGCCGCCTCCTCCCTGCGCATGGAGAAGGACGCGGTCATCATCCTGGATCCGGTCAACGGCGACGTCATCGAACATGCCCTGAACAACGGCATCAAGACCTTCGTCGGCGGCAACTGCACCGTCAGCCTGATGCTGCTGGCCCTGGGTGGCCTGTTCAAGGCCGATCTGGTGGAGTGGGTGAGCGTGGCCACCTATCAGGCCGCCTCCGGTGGCGGTGCGCGCCATATGCGCGAGCTGGTCACCCAGATGGGCCTGCTGCGGGATGAAGTGGCGGTGGAGCTGGCGGATCCCGCCTCTGCCATCCTCGACATCGAGCGCAAGATCACCGAGAAGACCCGCTCCGGCACCCTGCCGGTGGACAACTTCGGCGTGCCGCTGGCCGGTGGCCTCATCCCCTGGATCGACACCAAGCTCGACAACGGCCAGAGCCGCGAAGAGTGGAAGGGCCAGGCCGAGACCAACAAGATCCTGGGCATCGAACACGCCGCCATTCCGGTGGATGGTCTCTGTGTGCGCATCGGCGCCCTGCGCTGCCACAGCCAGGCCTTCACCATCAAGCTGAAAAAAGACGTGCCGCTGGTGGAAATCGAAGCCCTGCTGGCTGCCCACAACGACTGGGTCAAGGTGATCCCCAACGATCGCGACATCACCGCCCGCGAGCTGACCCCGGCTGCCGTTACTGGCACCCTCAGCATCCCGGTGGGTCGTCTGCGCAAGCTCAATATGGGTCCGGAGTACCTGGCCGCCTTTACCGTGGGTGACCAGTTGCTGTGGGGCGCCGCCGAGCCGCTGCGTCGCATGCTGAACATCCTGCTGGCCCGCTGAGGTAGCTGCAGCAGGGAACAAGAAAGGCCTGGCCTTTCTTGTTCCCCTCTTCGTGCCTGTCCATAAAAAAGCGGCATCCCTTGGGATGCCGCTTTTTAATTTATCCAGTTTGACTCTTAGATGTTCTGTGCTTCGTTTGGCACGATGACAGAGGCATGATTTCCTTTCGGCCCCTGCTGCAGTTCAAAGTTGACTGCCTGACCTGCTTTCAAGGTCTTGTAACCTTCCATTTGAATCGTGGAGTAGTGAGCGAAGATGTCTTCACCACCGCCTTCCGGACAGATAAACCCAAATCCTTTTGCGTTGTTGAACCACTTGACTGTTCCGGTTGCCATACATCTACATCCTTTTATTGATTACCCTGAAGTCGTTGAGTAACCTGCGCCAGCCTTATATAACTAGGGCATGACCCCGTAGCAGACGGGCGCCGATTAGCAAGTAACCAATCTAGTCCAACTTTTAAGCGAGTCAAGAAGTTGTTAACAACCGATGTGATCTGGTTAACAAGTCTATTGACAATCTTGAGCGACACGGTAGTAATCTAGAGGTACCAAAGCGCAATATGAGCAAGCAGAAAGAACTCTTTGCTAATGAAGAGATTGCAGAGGCAGAGAAAACGAAGCTGCAACCGCCACCCATGTACAAGGTCGTCCTGAACAACGACGACTACACACCGATGGAGTTCGTGGTGGAGGTGCTGCAAAGGTTCTTTGGTATGGATCTGGAGAAGGCCACTCAGGTGATGCTGAGCGTGCATTATAGTGGTAAGGGAGTCTGCGGCACATTTACCGCCGAGATTGCCGAGACCAAAGTGGTCCAGGTCAACACCTATTCACGTAACAACGAACATCCACTGCTATGTACCATGGAAAAGGCTTGAATCTGATGACTTGATGGCGATAACGACACCGCATTGTTGCTGTACTGAGGGGAGGTGCCTATGTTGAACAAAGATCTAGAAAAGACGCTGAACGAGGCTTTCAAACTGGCCCGTGACGAGCGCCACGAATTCATGACCGTCGAGCACCTGTTGTTGGCCCTGCTGGATAACAGTTCAGCCCATGAGGCGCTGAGTTCATGTGGTGCGGATGTGGAACAGATGCGCAAAGAGATCCGCGCCTTCATCAATCAAACGACCCCGCTCATCCCCCGTGACGACGAAGACAGGGAAACCCAGCCGACGCTGGGCTTCCAGCGCGTGCTGCAACGTGCCGTCTTCCATGTCCAGTCGTCCGGCAATACCGAGGTGAGCGGTGCCAATGTCCTGGTTGCCATCTTCAGCGAACAAGAGTCCCAGGCCGCCTATTTCCTGAAAAAAGCCGAAATAAGCCGCCTGGATGTGGTGAACTTCCTGTCCCACGGGGTGCGCAAGGACAACAAGCCCGAGAGTGGTGGCAACAATGCGGAATCTGATGACGAGGTATCCTCTGCCCAGATAGAAAGCTTTGCCACCAACCTCAACCAGCTGGTGCTGGAGGGGCGCATCGATCCGCTCATCGGCCGTGATCAGGAGCTCAATCGCACCATTCAGGTATTGTGCCGCCGCCGTAAGAACAACCCCTTGCTGGTCGGGGAAGCCGGTGTGGGCAAGACCGCCATCGCCGAAGGGCTTGCCTACCGTATCGTCAAGGGGGATGTGCCCGAGGTGATTGCGGGTAGCACCATCTACTCCCTGGACATGGGCTCCCTGCTGGCGGGCACCAAGTATCGTGGTGACTTCGAGAAGCGCCTAAAGGTGCTGCTCAAGCAGATCGAACGTCAGGAGGGGGCCATCCTCTTCATCGACGAGATCCACACCATCATTGGCGCTGGTGCGGCTTCCGGTGGCCAGCTGGATGCGGCCAACCTCATCAAGCCGCTGCTCTCCAATGGTTTGCTGCGCTGCGTGGGCTCCACCACCTACCAGGAATATGCCCAGATCTTCGAGAAGGACAGGGCCCTGGCTCGCCGCTTCCAGAAGATCGACATCGTCGAACCCACAGTAGACGACACCACTCGCATTCTGATGGGACTCAAGAGCCGTTATGAGTCTCACCATGGCGTGCGTTACACCGTCAAGGCGATCCGGGCGGCGGTAGAGCTTTCCGCCAAGTACATCAATGATCGCCATCTGCCTGACAAGGCCATCGACGTCATCGACGAAGCGGGTGCAGGGCAACGCCTCTTGCCCGTCAGCAAGCGCAAGAAGGTGATCAATGTGCCGGAAATCGAGGCCATTGTTGCCAAGATTGCCCGTATACCAGAGAAATCTGTCTCCTCCTCCGACAAGGAGGTGCTGAAGAATCTGGAGCGCAATCTCAAGATGGTGGTGTTCGGGCAGGACAAGGCCATCGAGGTGCTGACCGATGCCATTCGGTTGTCACGTTCAGGGCTTGGCAACGAACGCCGACCTGTGGGCTGCTTCCTGTTTGCCGGCCCGACCGGGGTGGGCAAGACCGAAGTGACCCAGCAACTTGGCAAGGCGCTCGGGGTCGAGGTATTGCGATTTGACATGTCGGAATACATGGAACGCCATACCGTGTCCCGGTTGATCGGGGCTCCTCCCGGTTACGTGGGATTCGAGCAGGGAGGGCTGTTGACCGACTCCGTCCTCAAGCATCCGCACTCCGTCGTGCTGCTTGACGAGATCGAGAAGGCGCACCCGGATGTCTTCAACCTGCTGCTGCAGGTGATGGACAACGGCACCCTGACGGACAACAACGGGCGCAAGGCAGATTTTCGCAATGTGATCCTGGTGATGACCACCAACGCAGGGGTTCAGGAAACCCAGCGCAAGTCCATCGGCTTCCAGCAGCAGGACATGAGCCACGATGCCATGGCGGTGATCAACAAGACGTTCAGTCCGGAGTTCCGCAACCGGCTCGATCACACCATCTGGTTCAACCATCTCGACATGGGAGTGATCCATCAGGTGGTCGACAAGTTCATCGTCGAGCTGCAGGTTCAGCTGGATGCCAAGGGCGTTTCACTGGAGGTGTCTGAAGAGGCGCGCCACTGGTTGGCAGAGAAAGGGTATGACAGGGCAATGGGAGCAAGACCCATGGGCCGGGTCATTCAGGAGCACCTCAAGAAGCCCCTGGCCAACGAGATCCTGTTCGGTTCCCTGGTCGATGGCGGCATTGTGAAGGTCGAGCTGGTGAACAACAGCCTCAGCTTTGATTTTCAGGTCAACGTTGAAGCTGTCTCTCACTGACTGTGAGCAAGGCCGGAAATGACAAAAAACCCCAACCGAGAGGCTGGGGTTTTTTGCTGAATTCCTGGCTTAGCGAGAGCGGAAAACAATACGTCCCTTGGAGAGATCGTACGGAGTCAGAGCCACCGTTACTTTGTCCCCAGTCAGGATACGGATGTAGTTTTTGCGCATCTTGCCGGAAATATGAGCGATAACCACGTGACCATTTTCCAGTTCCACACGGAACATGGTATTGGGCAAGGTTTCGAGAATGGTACCCTGCATCTCAATACTGTCTTCTTTAGCCATTGAATCCTCTTGATAAGCCACAACAAAAAACCGCTGGATCATGCCGGATTTAAGGCTATGTGTAAAGTTTACTCGGGCTTGGTGTCGATTTTTTTCCATTCGCCCTGTACCAGCAGCTCATGGGGCAGGTATTGGCGCTTGTAATTCATCTTGCGGCACTCCTCCACCAGATACCCCAGATAGAGCCACTGACGACCGGTACGTCTGGCCAGTTCCAACTGGCTCAGGATGGCGAAGGTGCCGAGCGACCGGTCGGCATAGTCGGGGTCGAAGAAGGTGTACATGGCGCTCAGAGAGTGGGGAAGCAGGTCCGTGGTGGCCACGCCGATGAGGCGTGCCTCCTTGCGCATCTCCAGATAGAGGGGGGGCATCCAGTCGCAGTGCAGGAACCCCTTGTATTGGGTCCGGCTCGGTGGATACATGCTGCCATCCCGATGACGCTCACGGATATAGCGTTCATAGAGCTGGTAATACTCGGGCTTGTCGTCATAGCTCAGTACGAGTTCGAGATCCCGGTTCAACTGGCGGATGCGTTTCTGCCCACGGCTCGGGGTGAAGCGTTCACTGTGTATGCGCAAGGATTGACAGGCGCTGCAGGCGGGGCAGTGAGGACGATAGATGTCGTTGCCACTGCGCCGGAATCCTGCCGTCAGCAGCCGTTCGTACCCGGCGGCGTTGAGCAGTTCATGGTCCATCAGGACCAGCAACTGCTCCTGCTCGTGACCGAGGTAGCTGCACGGGTGCCTGGGGGTCAGCCCGACCTTGAGGATCACTTCTTCACTCATAGGCTGATTCTCCTCGGTTGCCAGCATCCCTCTTGCAACGGTTGCCGGGTCAGGGTGGCCAGGGTGGTCAGAAAGCGCTGCCTTGGCCACTCCTGAACGCCCAGTGTGGCCAGAAAGTCGTTTTGCATCTGGCAGTCGATGAGGGCACCGCCGTGCCCTGCAAAGTGGCGACAGAGGGCCACCATGGCCAGTTTGGCGCCATTGTCGATGCGGCTGAACATGGATTCACCACAAAAGAGTCGGCCCAGGGAGAGGCCATAGAGACCTGCCTGCAACTGATCATCCTGCCAGATCTCGATGGAGTGGGCATGACCGAGGCGATGAAGGCGCCGATAGGCGTCGATCATGGGGGCACTTATCCAGGTGCCGCTGGCGGTGCGACGGGGTGCGGCGCAGGCTGCAATGACGTCATCAAAGGCGCGATTGATGTAAATCTCGAAGGGGGTGCGGCGCAAACACTTCTGCAGGCTGCGGCCGATGTGGAGTTCCTCGGGCACGATGACTCCCCTGGGATCCGGTGACCACCACAGCAGTGGCTGATGGGGTTCATTCCATGGAAAGATCCCGCTGTGGTAAGCTGCCAGCAATCGAGTGGGGGAGAGGTCTCCCCCAATCGCGAGCAGCCCGTTGGGCTCTTCCAGCGCATGGCTGGGGGAGGGAAACCAGCACAGCTCATCATCCAGTTCGGTAAGATAGCGAGACATAAGGCAGAGGTTCATAGATGAAGGCCATTATCCTGATAGTATCCAGCTTGCTTGGCTTTGTCACGGCACCGGCCTGGAGTGCGGTGTATGAACGCAACACGGCGCGTCCGGTGGAGCAGGTGGTCTTCGGCCAGGTGGATGCGGTGCGCAACATCACCCAGCGCCAGATGGTGGAATCAGAGCATTCCGGCTGGAAAACGCTGGGAGGGGCCGTGCTTGGCGGGCTGCTCGGCAACCAGTTTGGCGGTGGGCACGGGCGGGAGATTGCCACTGCGGTCGGGGCACTGGCGGGAGCGGCGGCGGTGCAGCAGTTTCAGTCAGGGGGCAGCGTGGTGGATAACAAGCTGGTGGAGCTGCTGATCCGCAACGAGCAGAACGGGCTCATCAACGTGATCCAGGATTACGATCCGGCCATGGTCTTTGCGCAGGGCGACAAGGTGCGCATCCTCTATTTCAGCGATGGGGTGCGAGTCGATAAGACCTATTGAACGGTGAAGAAGGGATTGACCCGGCGGCCGCCACACAAGGGGCGCCGGGCGGTACTACACGGAGTGCCTCTGCTGATGCTTGCTCAGACGTCCTGACAGACTATCTTGTCTCGCCCGGTATTCTTTGCCTGATACAACTGGCGATCTGCCTCGCTCAGCGCCTCGTCCATGGAGAGCCGCCCGACATTGATGACGCCGAAACTGGCGCGTACAAAGAGCGATATCTCCCGCGACAGCGGTTGCTGGCGCATTTGCAGACGAAGCCCTTCCAGCCGCTTGAGCAGCACGGGTACGGGGCAGTGGGGCACCATCAGGGCAAATTCTTCGCCACCGAATCGGGCTATCATGGCATCCGGGAAGAACTGGGTGAGCAGCCTGGCCAGGTGACAGAGCAGCTGATCGCCGATGGCGTGCCCCCAGTGATCATTGACCTGCTTGAAGTGATCCACATCGAGCACGCACAGGGAGAGCTGCGCCTGATGGCGCTGATGCTCCTCGAACCACTTTTGACCCTCGTTGAACCAGTAGCGTCTGTTGTAAAGCCCGGTCAGGTAGTCTCGGTTGGCCGATTCCTGGATGTTGTTGAACTGCTCAAGGGCCTCCAGGTTGTGGCTGACCCGGCACTGCAGCTCCTCGGGTTCAAAGGGCTGATTGAGAAAATCATTCGCCCCTTGCTTGAGGTAGCGTGCCGAGAGGCCGTGTTTGTCCGACACCGAGATGCCGATGATGGCGAGCTGCTGCTTGCTGTAGCGCTCGCGCAGCATTCGCACCAGGCTGATGCCATCGATCTCCGGCATGTAGTAGTCCACCAGCATCAGGCGAATGGCGGGGTGCTGCTCGAGCTGCGCCAGCGCATCGCGGGCTGAATTGGCCTCGTGCACCTGCAACAACTGCTTGCGCAACTGGGCCGCGGTGCGGTGACGGGAGGTGCGTGAATCGTCGACCACCAAGACTTCGATGGCCTGGTTGAGGTAGAGGCGGTGCACCAGACCGACGGCATATTGCAGGGAGTGACGTGAATCCTTCATCACATAGTCCAGCACCCCGGCCTCCAGCCAGGCTTCCCGCTTCTCTTCGCTGATGTCGGCCGTCAGGATCACCACCGGCAGCCCACGCTCCCTCAGCACATTGACAGCTTCTCCGCCGGGGGCGTCCGGCAGGGTGAGATCCACCAGGGCGACCACATAATCTTCCCCATGGCAATCGCGAGCCCCTTCAAGGGTATCGAAGGCGTCGATTTCCAGCCCGGTCTGCTGCGCAATGGCTTGGGTCAGCATGCGGCGTACCGTCAGGCTGTCTTCCACTATCATTATTTTTCGTTTCATCCTGCTCCTTGCAATAAAAAAGGGCATGCCAACTGGCATGCCCTTTATATCCTTCCGATTATTGTGCGTCCAGATATCGCTCTGCATCGAGGGCGGCCATGCAGCCGGTTCCTGCGGAGGTGATCGCCTGGCGGTAGACGTGGTCGGCCACGTCGCCGGCGGCGAACACGCCCGGGATACTGGTCTGGGTGGCGAACCCTTCCAGTCCGCCACGCACTTTCAGATAGCCGTTTTCCATCGCCAGCTGCCCTTCGAAGATCTGGGTGTTGGGCTGGTGACCGATGGCGATGAAGACCCCCATCAGCGGCAGCTCGGAGGTGGTGTCATCCCGGGTGCTGCGCAGGCGCACACCGGTGACGCCCATGTCATCACCCAGTACTTCGTCCAGGGTCTGATGGGTGTGCAGGACGATATGGCCGCTCTCGACCTTGTCGTTGAGGCGCTTGATCAGGATCTTCTCGGCGCGGAACTCGTCGCGGCGATGGATGAGGTGCACCTTCTTGGCGATGTTGGCCAGATAGAGTGCCTCTTCCACGGCGGTGTTGCCGCCACCGACCACGGCCACTTCCTGGTTGCGGTAGAAGAAGCCGTCACAGGTGGCGCAGGCGGAGACGCCGCGGCCCTTGAAGGCCTCTTCGGAGGGCAGACCCAGGTATTTGGCGGAGGCGCCGGTGGCGAGGATCAGCGCATCGCAGGTGTATTCACCGTTGTCGCCCTTGAGGCGGAAGGGACGCTCGGTCAGCGTCACTTCATTGATGTGATCAAAGAGGATGCGGGTATCGAACTTCTCTGCATGCTCTTTCATGCGCTCCATCAGGGCCGGGCCGGTCAGCCCTTCCGCGTCCCCTGGCCAGTTTTCCACTTCGGTGGTGGTGGTCAGCTGACCCCCTTGCTGCATGCCGGTGATGAGCAGGGGATTGAGGTTGGCGCGAGCGGCATAGACGGCCGCAGTGTAACCTGCCGGACCGGATCCCAGGATCAGCAGTTTGCTGTGAGTGACTTGGCTCATGATGTGATTTCCGAGACGTGATGAGTTTGCGCGATTGTAGGTAATTCGTGATCAGTGGTCAAAGGCCAGCGCATCGATTGGGGCAATCGCCAACAAGAGGGGTGAGCCGGGGATGGCAGGCATAAAAAAACCGCCCATCGCGGGCGGATTTTCACTCATCTACCTCCCTTTGCGGGGACGCGATCAGTTCAGCAGGGTCAGGGGATCCGTGTAAGCCAGGTTGTGGGCCACGGCAACCTCCTTGCAGGTGATTTTGCCCGCCATAACGTTCAGGCCGTGCAACAGGTGGGAATCGGCGAGCAGAGCGTTGCGATAGCCCTGTTCGGCCAGCTTGATGATGAAGGGGAGGGTGGCGTTGTTCAGGGCCACGGTGGAGGTCCGCGCCACGGCCCCCGGCATGTTGGCCACGCAGTAGTGCACCACCTCGTCGACGATGAAGGTGGGATCTTCATGGGTGGTGGCATGGGAGGTCTCGACACAGCCGCCCTGGTCGATGGCCACGTCCACGATGGCCGCACCGGGTTTCATGCGAGCAATGTGGTCACGGCTGACAAGTTTTGGCGCAGTGGCGCCAGGCACCAGCACGCCGCCGATGACCAGGTCCGCCGCCAGCAGATGGCGCTCCAGGGTCTCGCGGTTGGAGTAGACCACCTTGGCAGCCCCTTGGAACTCGCTGTCGAGACGGCGCAGGGTATCGACGTTGTTGTCGAGGATGGTGACGTCGGCACGCAGGCCGACGGCCATGCGGGCTGCGTTGGAGCCCACCACACCACCACCGATGATCACCACCTTGGCCGGTTCCACGCCGGGCACACCACCGAGCAGCACGCCGCTGCCGCCACGGGATTTCTCCAGTGCCTGGGCACCGGCCTGAATAGACATGCGTCCGGCCACTTCCGACATGGGGGCCAGCAGGGGCAGACCGCCACGACTGTCTGTGACGGTTTCATAGGCGATGCAGACGGCACCACTGTCGATGAGATCCTGGGTTTGGGCCAGGTCCGGCGCCAGATGCAGATAGGTAAAGAGGGTCTGGCCGGGACGCAGCATGGCCCGTTCCACTGCCTGGGGTTCCTTGACCTTGACGATCATCTCCGCCTTGGCGAAAACTTCGGCAGCGGAGGCCAGGATCTCGGCTCCGGCAGCCAGATAATCTGCGTCACTGAACCCAATGCCATTTCCTGCGCCGCTTTGGACGAAAACAGTATGGTTTCGTGCTGTCAGTTCACGTACACTGGCCGGAACCATGCCTACGCGATATTCATGGTTTTTTATTTCCTTAGGTACACCGATAATCATGCTATCCCTCGTCTATCGATTGGTGGTTTATGTTGCCTAGATGTTAAGCGACATTTGCGCCTAGTATATTCAGGTATTGACAGGATTTGTGACCATTATTATAAAATGACTGGTGATTCTTACCAAAAAATAGCCAAAGGATGGAATTAAATGATGGAAGCTAAGAGTCGGCTAAAGGATTTGGACAGGATTGACCGCAACATTCTGAATGAACTGCAAAAGGATGGCAGGATTTCGAACGTTGAGTTGTCCAAACGAGTTGGCCTGAGTCCCACACCGTGTCTGGAACGGGTTCGTCGCCTGGAGCGACAAGGGTATATCGAAGGATATGCCGCCATTCTGAACCCTCATTATCTGGACGCGTCTCTGCTGGTGTTCGTGGAAATTACCCTCAATCGTGGCGCCCCCGATGTGTTCGAGCAGTTCAACAAGGCTGTTCAGGTGCTCGAAGAGATCCAGGAGTGCCATCTGGTGTCCGGTGATTTCGACTATCTGCTCAAGACCCGCGTCAGCGACATGTCCGCTTACCGCCGCCTGCTGGGTGAAACCCTGCTGCGTCTGCCGGGCGTCAACGACACCCGCACCTACGTGGTGATGGAAGAGGTCAAACAGAGCAGTCGTCTGGTGATCAGCACCCGATAAGCGGGGTTGTGCTGTGACTTGCAAGTTCCATGACGAGTCACGATAGTCAGAAACGAGCGGCCGGTCCGCTCGTTTCTTCTTATAGAGAGTTTCAGGCCCGCCCTCAGGCACTGGCTGACAATCGGTGGGCTTTTCAGGGATACTAGGCCCCCTATCCCCGCATTCATGTTTTCACAAAGGAGCCGGAGTTTGGCCGATAAAAAGCTGTTTACTCCTTTATCAGGTACACAACGGATCTTCGAGGCCGTCTTGATCGCCATCACCCTGATGGCTGCCTATCTTTTGCTTGCCCTGCTGACCTACCATCCCGCCGATCCCGGCTGGTCGCAAACCTCCTGGCAAGGGGAGGTGAAGAACCTCGCGGGCAGCGCCGGTGCCTGGCTCGCCGACATCACCATGTTTACCTTCGGGGCCTTCTCCTATCTGGTGCCCCCTCTGGTGGTGCTGCTTGGCTGGAGCCTGTTCTGGCGCCCGAGCAAGCTGCTGGAAGTGGATTACCTCACCCTGTCGGTACGGATCATCGGCTTCGTGCTGACGGTGCTTGGCATGTCCGCCATCGCCAGCATGAACTTCAACGACTTGCAGAACTTTTCCGCCGGCGGCCTGGTGGGGGATGTGATCGCCTCCGCCGTGGTGCCGCTGTTTGGCGGCGTGGGGGCCAACCTGATGCTGCTCTGCTTCGTGGCGACCGGCATCACCCTCTTTACCGGCTGGTCCTGGCTCACCATCGTCGAGCGCATCGGTGCAGCCTGCACCGGCTCTGTCAGCGCCATCTACCATTTCCCCACCACTCTGGGCCGCTGGCTCACCGGTGGCTGGCGCCAGCCCCGCTATGAGGGGCCGGATCCCCTGCTGGAAGGGGGCGTGGGCAGCTTCGATCAGGAAGAGGATGACGAAGACCCCCACGGCAGCTGGACACGCAACCCCAAGGCGAAGAATCGCGCTCAAAAGACAAAAGCTGACGAATGGCTGCCGGAGCTTGACGAAGACACCTTCCAGTTCGATCCGCAGTTTGACGACGAAGAGGACGAGGCTCCGACGCCTGCCGCCAAGGGCAAGCGCGTGGCCAATGGCCGTCCGCGTCCCGCCGTGCGCCAGGAAGAAGATGACCTCGACTTGCCCTGGGCGGAGGGGGATGACGAACCCGATGCTCCCGTTGCCGCTGCGCCGGTGAAAGCCAAGCGCCGTCCCCAGCCCGGTCTGGCCCCTTTGCCGAGCATCGATCTGCTGGACAGGCCGCCCGCCAAGACCCAGATGATGAGCAAGGACGAGCTGGAGCGCATGGGCCGGCTGGTGGAGGCGAAGCTCGCCGATTACAACGTGCAGGCCAAGGTGGTGGGCGTCTATCCCGGTCCCGTCATTACCCGCTTCGAGCTGGACCTGGCGCCGGGCATGAAGGCGAGCAAGATCACCAATCTTTCCCGGGATCTCGCCCGTTCTCTCTCTGCCAGCAGCGTGCGGGTGGTAGAAGTGATCCCGGGCAAGACGTTCGTCGGGATCGAGCTGCCCAACCGGGTACGCCAGACCGTCTACCTGCGGGAAACCCTCGACTGCGAGGCGTTCGCGGCCAGCCGCAATCCGCTCACCATGGGGCTGGGTCAGGACATCGCGGGGGAACCCGTGGTGGTGAACCTTGCCAAGATGCCTCACCTGCTGGTGGCCGGTACCACGGGCTCGGGCAAGTCGGTGGGGGTGAACACCATGATCATCTCCATGCTCTACAAATCCTCCCCCGAGGACCTGCGCTTCATCATGATCGACCCCAAGATGCTGGAGCTCTCGGTCTACGAAGGCATTCCGCATCTGCTGACTGAGGTGGTCACCGACATGAAGGATGCCGCCAACGCCCTGCGCTGGTGCGTAGGCGAGATGGAGCGTCGCTACAAGCTGATGTCCGCGGTCGGGGTGCGCAACCTCAAGGGGTACAACGACAAGGTGCTGGCCGCCATCGAGGCGGGAGATCCCCTGGTCGACCCACTGTGGCGTCCGGGCGACTCCATGGATCAGATGCCGCCGGAGCTGGAAAAACTGCCCCACATCGTGGTGGTGGTGGACGAGTTCGCCGACATGATGATGATCGTCGGCAAGAAGGTGGAGGAGCTGATCGCCCGTATCGCCCAGAAGGCGCGGGCGGCTGGTATTCACCTTATCCTCGCGACCCAGCGTCCGTCGGTGGATGTCATTACCGGCCTCATCAAGGCCAACATCCCGACCCGTATCTCCTTCCAGGTGTCGAGCAAGATCGATTCGCGCACCATCCTGGACCAGGGGGGCGCCGAATCCCTGCTCGGCATGGGTGACATGCTCTACATGCCTGCCGGCACCTCCAACCCCACCCGTGTCCACGGTGCCTTCGTCGATGACCACGAGGTACACAAGGTGGTGGCGGACTGGAAACTGCGTGGGGAGCCGGATTACATCGACGAGATCCTCTCCGGCGAGTCGGACGGCGAGGGCGGCGGTGGCGACTTCGGCGGGGGCGGCGATGAAGAGCTCGATCCCCTGTTCGACGAGGCGGTGGCCTTCGTGGTGGAATCCCGCCGTGGCTCCACCTCCAGCGTCCAGCGCAAGTTCAAGATCGGTTACAACCGGGCGGCCCGTCTCATCGAGCAGATGGAAAACCAGGGCATCGTCAGCGCCCCGGGCGGCAACGGCCAGCGCGACGTGCTGGCACCGCCGCCGGTTCGTGACTAAGCCTAACTCCTGTATCATTCTGGCCATGCCCTCTGCGGGCGTGGCCTTTTATCGAGAACCTCCCTATGAAGAGCCTGATGAAAAAACAACTGTTGATGGGTTCCATTCTGCTGGTCGCCAGCAGCCAGGTGTGGGCCGATGCGGCCAGCGATCTCAAGGAGAAGCTCTCCTCCGTCAATGTCTTCTCCGCGACGTTTGCCCAGACCGTCTATGACAGCAAGGGCAAGGAGCTGCAAAAGGCGAGCGGCTCCCTGCTGGTGCAGCGACCCAACCGCTTCAACTGGCACACTACCTCCCCGGACGAGAGTCTGATCGTGGCCGATGGCAAGGATGTGTGGGTGTACGACCCCTTCGTCGAGCAGGTCACCGCCCTCAAGATCAAGGATGCGGTGCTCAACACCCCCTTCGTGCTCATCGCGGGCAACGACAATAGCCTCTGGAAGAACTATGACGTGATCCAGGAAGGGGATGTCTATACCGTCACCAGTCGCAACAAGGACGAGCTGATCGCCTCCTTTCGCATCACCTTCGACCGTCAGAACAACATCAGTCGCTTCGACGTGAAAGAGGCCCAGGGCCAGTGGAGCGAGTTCACCCTGAGCAGCTTCAACCGCAAGCCGGTGCTCAAGGGCAACGAATTTGTCTTCAAGATCCCGAAGGGGGTCGAGTTGGACGACCAGCGCTGATGAGCCAGCCGTTACCGGCGTTATCGTCTGACCGGGCGTCATGGACGATCGGTCAGATGCAAGGTCAATGCAGATGAGCAATTTATCCCTGGATTTCTCCTCGGACTTTCGTCCGCTGGCGGCCCGGATGCGGCCGCAAACCCTCGAGCAGTACATCGGCCAGCAGCATATCCTGGGGCTGGACAAGCCCCTGCGAAAAGCGATCCTGGCGGGGCACTGCCACTCCATGATCCTCTGGGGCCCCCCCGGCACCGGCAAGACCACACTGGCAGAATTGGTTGCCCACTACTGCCAGGCGGAGGTGGAGCGGCTCTCGGCGGTCACCTCCGGCATCAAGGAGATCCGCGCGGCCCTCGACAAGGCGAAGGAGAACGGCTGGCGCGGGGTGCGCACCATCCTGTTCGTGGATGAAGTCCACCGCTTCAACAAGAGCCAGCAGGATGTCTTCCTGCCCCACATCGAAGACGGCACCATCACCTTCATCGGCGCCACCACCGAGAACCCCTCGTTCGAGCTCAACAATGCGCTGCTCTCCCGGGCCCGGGTCTATCTGCTCAAGAGGCTGGAGGAGCAGGACATCCTCGCCATGATCGATCAGGCGATGCAGGACCCGCGCGGTCTCAATGACCCTAGCCTGCGCTTTGCCCCCGGGGCCAAGGAGGCGCTGGCGAAAGCCGTGGACGGGGACGGGCGCAAGTCTCTGAACTACCTGGAGCTCCTGGCCGACATGGCCGAGGCCGACAGCTCAGGGGCGCGGGTGATCGACAGTACCCTGCTCGCCGCCGTGGTGGGGGAGCACGTGGCCCGTTTCGACAAGGGCGGCGATCACTTCTACGACCTCATCTCGGCGGTGCACAAGTCCATTCGCGGCTCGGCGCCGGATGCGGCCCTCTACTGGTATGCCCGCATGGTGAGCGCCGGCTGCGATCCCCTCTACATCGCCCGCCGCTTGCTGGCGATTGCCTCGGAAGACGTGGGCAACGCCGATCCCCGTGCCATGCAGGTGGCGCTCTCGGCCTGGGACTGCTTCCATCGCATCGGTCCGGCGGAAGGTGAGCGGGCCATCGCCCAGGCCATCGTCTACCTCGCCTGCGCCCCCAAGAGCAATGCGGTCTACACCGCCTGGAAGGCGGCGCTTCACGACGCCAAGAACCTGCCGGACTTCGAGGTGCCGCCGCACCTTCGCAATGCCCCGACCAAGCTCATGAGCGAGCTGGGCTACGGCGCCGAGTATCGCTACGCCCACGACGAGCCGGGGGCCTATGCCGCCGGCGAGCAGTACTTCCCCCCGGAGCTTGCCGGCAAGCAGTACTATCAGCCCACCGAGCGAGGCCTTGAGAAGCAGATAGCCCAGAAGCTCGACTATCTGCACGAGCTGGACAAGCAGAGCCCGCGCAAGCGATAGGAAAGACCTTCAAGCCCCTTGCCCGGAAAGCGCACGGCAAGGGCATCAGGGGAGGGGGGCCCGGCAAAAACGGGCGCAATAGTCCCTGTTCGGGCGGGGGGGCGGTCTGCTACACTGCCCGTCTGACCCCGGTTGTCTTGGCCTTGCACCATCTTCTTGATTTCGAAGGCCCGATTCCGAAGGCAAAGGGGTGCGCCAACCGATGTTAACTTCCGGATCTGTTTTCCAACCCGGTCACGATGACCCGGGCCCAGATCCCATTAAAAAAAGTAGGTAAACCATGCTGGATCCCAAATATCTGCGCAGCGACATCACCGAAGCTGCCGCTCGTCTGGCGACACGTGGCTACGTTCTGGACGTAGCGGCGGTCAATGTTCTGGAAGAGAAACGCAAGGATCTGCAGTCCCGCACCCAGGAGCTGCAGGCCGAGCGCAACGCCCGCTCCAAGTCCATCGGTGAGGCTGCCCGTCGTGGTGAAGATGTTGCCCCCCTCAAGGCCGAGGTGACCAAGATCAACGACGAGCTCGAGACCAGCAAGGTCGAGCTGGAGGCCCTGCTGGCCCAGCTCAAGGGGATCGCCGACGCCATCCCCAACCTGCCGAGCGAGACCACCCCGGTGGGCCGTGACGAGAACGACAACGTGGAGGTCCGCCGCTGGGGTACCCCGCGTGAGTTCGATTTCCCTGTGCGCGATCACATCGATCTGGGTGAGGCGGCCAAGGGGGTCGACTTCAAGAACGGCGTCAAGCTCTCCGGTGCCCGTTTCGTGGTGATGAAGGGCCAGATTGCCCGTCTGCACCGCGCCCTGGCCCAGTTCATGCTGGACCTGCACACCCTGCAGCACGGCTACACCGAGTGCTACGTGCCCTATCTGGTCAACCCGGACAGCCTGTACGGTACCGGCCAGCTGCCCAAGTTCTCCCAGGACCTCTTCAATACCGGCATCGAAGGGGAAGGGGAAGACGAAGGCAAGGTGCGCAAGTTCTCCCTCATCCCGACCTCCGAAGTGCCGCTCACCAACATGGCCCGTGACGAGATCTTCGACGAGCAGGAGCTGCCCATCAAGATGACCGCCCACAGCCCCTGCTTCCGCTCCGAAGCGGGCTCCTACGGTCGTGATACCCGTGGCCTCATCCGCATGCACCAGTTCGACAAGGTCGAGATGGTGCAACTGGTGCACCCGGAAAAATCCTGGGATGCCCTGGAAGAGATGGTGGGTCACGCCGAGAAGGTGCTGCAACTGCTGGAGCTGCCGTATCGCGTGATGGCGCTTTCCACCGGTGACATGGGCTTCTGCGCCGCCAAGACCTACGATCTGGAAGTGTGGCTGCCGGCCCAGAACACCTATCGCGAGATCTCCTCCGTCTCCAACTGCACCGACTTCCAGGCGCGCCGCATGCAGGCTCGCGTGCGTATCGACGGCAAGCCGCAGCTCATTCACACCCTGAATGGTTCCGGTCTGGCGGTGGGTCGTACCCTGGTGGCCGTGCTCGAGAACTACCAGCAGGCAGATGGCCGCATCGCCATCCCGGCTGCGCTGCAATCCTACATGGGCGGCCTGACCCACATCGGGTAAGCGCTCGTTGCAGACGACAACGCCATGGCATGCCATGGCGTTGTGCATTCTGGGCCCGGGAAACCCGCCGCAAGGGGAAGGGATAGCTCCCTTCGGGCCTGTAACACAATTTTATCAAGCATTGCGCAATCGTTTTTGTTAGACTGCGCCGCAATTTCGCAGGACATCTTTTTCTATGGTCTGGATTGATTACGCCATCATCGGCATCGTCGGTTTCTCCGCCCTCATCAGCCTGGTGCGCGGCTTTCTCAAGGAGGCCATGTCTCTGGTCACCTGGTTCGTCGCCTTTTTCATTGCCAGCCATTTCTATCCCGATCTCGCCGTCTATTTCACCTCTTTCTCCGATGCCATGGTTCGCAACGGTCTGGCCATCGCCGCCCTGTTCGTGGCGACCCTGATCCTCGGCAGCGTGGTGAACTACGTGGTGGGCCTGCTGGTGGAAAAGACCGGGCTTTCCGGCACAGACAGGGTGCTCGGGGTCTGTTTTGGCGCCATTCGCGGGGTGCTGATCGTCAGCGCCCTGCTGTTTTTCATGGACACCTTCACCAGCCTCTCCCAGAGCGACTGGTGGGTGGCGTCCAGGCTGGTGCCGGAGTTCAAGCCGGTGATCCAGTGGTTTTTCGGGTTCATGATGAACTCGTCCAGTTTTCTTCAACAGGTACAGTGACTTCGAGGTAGCAAAGACATGTGCGGTATTGTCGGTATAGTTGGCACCACCCCCGTCAATCAGGCCCTCTACGACGCCTTGACGGTGTTGCAGCACAGGGGACAGGATGCCGCCGGGATCGTGACCATTGACAGTGGAAACTTCCGGCAACGCAAGGCCAACGGTCTGGTGAAGGATGTGTTTGAAGTGCGCCACATGCAGCGCCTGAAAGGGAATATCGGCATCGGACACGTCCGTTATCCCACCGCAGGCAGCTCCAGTGCGGCAGAGGCACAGCCGTTTTACGTGAACTCTCCCTACGGCATGGTGCTGGCCCACAACGGCAACCTCACCAACGCCAAGGAGCTCAAGGAGCAGCAGTTCAAGGTGGCCCGCCGCCACATCAACACCACCTCGGACTCCGAAGTGCTGCTGAACGTGCTGGCCCACGAGCTGGACTTGTGCGACAAGATGGCGCTGCGCCCGGAAGATATCTTCTCGGCGGTGCGCAAGGTGCACCAGCAGATCCGCGGCGCCTATGCCGTGGTCTCTCTGGTGATCGGCCACGGCCTCATCGGCTTTCGCGACCCCAACGGCATTCGCCCGCTGATCCTGGGTCGCCGGGTCGACGAGCAGGGGCAGGTGGAGTACATGCTCGCCTCCGAGAGCGTGGCCCTCGACGCCATCGGTTTCGAGACGGTGCGTGACGTCGCCCCGGGCGAGGCCATCTATATCACCGAGCAGGGCCAGCTCTTCTCCGAGCAGTGTGCGGAGAACCCGCAGATGAACCCCTGCATCTTCGAATACGTCTACTTCGCCCGTCCCGACTCCTTCATCGACAAGGTCTCCGTCTATGCCGCCCGCCTCAACATGGGTCGCAAGCTGGGCCAGAAGATCGCACGGGAGTGGGATGATCTCGACGTGGACGTGGTCATCCCCATCCCCGAGACCTCCTGCGACGTGGCGCTGGAAATCGCCCACACCCTGGGCCTGCCGTACCGTCAGGGCTTCGTGAAGAACCGCTACATCGGCCGTACCTTCATCATGCCGGGCCAGACCCAGCGCAAGAAGTCGGTGCGCCGCAAGCTCAACGCCATCAGCTCCGAATTCAAGGGCAAGAAGGTGTTGCTGGTGGACGACTCCATCGTGCGGGGCACCACCTCCGAGCAGATCATCCAGATGGCCCGTGAAGCGGGGGCAGCCAAGGTCTACTTCGCCTCGGCCGCACCGGAAATTCGCTTCCCCAACGTCTACGGCATCGACATGCCCACCGCCAACGAGCTCATTGCCCATGGTCGTGAAGTGGAAGAGGTGTGCAAGCTTATCGGTGCCGACGGCCTCATCTTCCAGGATCTGGAAGATCTGGAAGAGGCGGTGCGGGAGATCAACCCCGAGCTGCGCCACTTCGAGACCTCGGTCTTCAACGGTCACTATGTGACCTCCGACGTGGATCAGGGTTATCTGGACCACCTGAACGCCCTGCGCAGCGACGACAACAAGGCCGTGCGCGAGTGGCAGGAAGGGACCAGCAACCTCGAGATCTTCAACGAAGGCAGTTAAACGTTTTCAGATTGCCAGCGTGATGAACAACAGGGGGGCCTCGGCCCCCCTGTTGCATGGATGCGCCTTGCGGCGAAACTGAGGGGGCCTCAGGCCAGATCCTCCCCGTTGCTCGCGATCACTTTTTGGTACCACCAGAACGACTTCTTGCGCCGGCGGGCCAGGGTGCCATGGCCGGCGTCGTCCCTGTCCACATGGACGAAGCCATAGCGCTTGCTCATCTCGCCGGTGGAGGCGGAGACGAGATCGATGCAGCCCCAGCTGGTGTACCCCATCAGGGGCACGCCGTCCTCGATGGCGTCCCCCATGGCCTCGATGTGGGCGCGCAGGTAGTCGATGCGGTAGTCGTCCTCTATCTCCCCTTGCTCGTTCATTTCGTCCACCGCCCCCAGGCCGTTTTCCACCAGGAAGAGCGGCTTCTGGTAGCGATCGTGCAAGGTGTTGAGGGTGATGCGAAGGCCCAGGGGATCGATACCCCAGCCCCACTCGCTCACCTCGATGTGGGGATTGCGCAGGGACTTGACCACGTTGGCCTCGCTGGTGTTGCCCGCATTCATGTCGGCGGCGGCGCAGCGGGAGGCGTAGTAGCTGAAGGAGACGAAATCCACGGTGTGCCTGAGGATCTCGTCATCTTCCGGCCCCTTCACCAGGGTGACCCCCTTGTCACGAAACACCCTCTGCGCATAGGCCGGATAGGCGCCCCTGGCCTGCACGTCGATGAAGAGGAGGTTCTCCCGATCTTTCTGGAGGGCGGTCCAGACGTCGGCGGGCTTGCAGGAGTAGGGGTAGAAGTTGCCCCCCGCCAGCATGCAGCCCACCTGGTTGGCCGGGTTCACCTCGTGGGCGATCCGGGTCGCCAGGGCGCTGGCCACCAGCTCGTGGTGGGCGGCCTGATACTTCACCTGATCCTGGTGTTCCCCTTGCTCGAACACCAGCCCCGCCCCGGAGAAGGGGCTGTGCAGCAGGATGTTGATCTCGTTGAAGGTGAGCCAGTACTTCACCAGGCCGTCGAACTGCTCGAAGCAGGTGCGGGCGTAGCGGGTGAAAAACTCCACCATCTGGCGGTTGCGCCAGGAGCCGTACTCGGTCACCAGGTGCATGGGCACATCGAAGTGGCACAGGGTCACCAGGGGCTCGATGTTGTACTTTCTGCACTCCTCGAACACCGCGCGGTAGAAGGCGATGCCCTCGGCATTGGGCTCGCGCTCGTCCCCCCTGGGGTAGAGACGGGCCCAGGCGATGGAGGTGCGAAACACGGTGAAGCCCATCTCGGCCATCAGGGCGATGTCCTCCTGATAGCGGTGATAGAAGTCGATGGCCCCGTGGCTTGGGTAGAACTCGTCATCTTGCAGGGTGATGCGCTTCTCCTGGCCGAGTTTGACCGCCATGCGGCGCGGGCCATGGGGGATCATGTCCACCGTGGTCAGCCCCTTGCCCCCCTCGAGATAGCCGCCCTCCGCCTGATTGGCGGCCAGGGCACCGCCCCAGAGAAAGCCCTCGGGAAATCTTGTTAACGACATTGGTTACCTCTTGTCATGTCTGAATGGGGTGTCACAGCCCGGCCTGCGCCTGGCTGGTGGCGACGGGTTGCACGGGCTCGGCGCGGGGAGCCGGGCTCTCGACCGGGATGTCCTCGAACCCCATCACCAGGGTCAGCACGAAGGAGAGCACCACCGAGAGGGCCATCACGCCGAACACCCAGGCGATGGTCATGGGGTTGGCCGGATCGAAGAACTGCACGCTGGTAAAGAGCCCGGGGGCGGCCATGGAGTGGCTGGCGAGCCCCGCCATGCCGGCGACGGCGCCGCAGACAAAGCCGCTGATGAGGCTCGCGATGAGCGGACGCTTGAGGCGCAGGGCCACACCGTAGAGCGCGGGTTCGGAGATCCCCGCCATGATGGCGGAGGCGGCCGCCGCGAGCGCCGTCTGGCGCAGTTCCGGGTTACGGGTGCGCCAGGCCACCGCCAGGGACGAGCCGCCAAGAGAGAGATTGGCGCCGATTTCGGAGGGCATGACCATGCCTTCCTTGCCGGTCTCGGCGATGGTCTGGATGATGGTCGGGGTGAAGACGCGGTGCATGCCGGTCATCACCAGCAGGGGCCAGAGCGCCCCCATGATGGCCACCGACAGCCAGCCCAGGTAGTCGTGGACCGTGTAGACCAGGCCGGAGATGGCGGTGCCAATCCAGATGCCGACGGGGCCGATGAAGAGGATGGCGAGCGGTGCGGCGATCAGCACGATCAGCATGGGTTTGAGGAAGTTCTTGGTGACCGCCGGGGTGATGCGGTCGACCCAGCCCTCGATGTAGGAGAGGCACCAGGTCATCACCAGCGCCGGAATGACGGTGTAGGTGTATTTGACCGCGGTCACCGGGACCAGGGCGAAGGTCACCTGCTCCCCCTCGGCGGCTCTGGCCATCAGCTCGATGAAGCTGGGGTGCACCAGCACGCCAGCGATGGCGATGGCCAGGGACATGTTGGTCTTGAACTTGACGGCGGCGGAGGCGGCCACCATCAGGGGCAGGAAGAAGAAGGCCCCATCCCCGGCCACCGTGAGGATGGTGAGGGTCGAGGAGCCTTTCTCCAGCACGCCGGTCATCTCCAGCACCATGGCCAGCAGCTTGAGCATGGAGCCGCCGATGATGGCCGGGATGAGGGGGGACATGGTGCCAATCAGGGCGTCGAGGATGGCAGCGCCCATGCGGCGCAGGCTCCAGCCAGCGGAAGCCTCCGCAAGCGGAGTCTGCCCGCCGCTCTGGGGCAGCAGGGCCAGCACCTCGCGATAGGCGTGGGAGACGGTGTTGCCGATGATCACCTGACACTGGTTGTCCGCCTGCACCACCCCGAGCACGCCCGTGATGGCCTTGAGGGCAGGGCCATTGACCCGGGCGGGATCGCCCAGCACAAAGCGCAGCCGCGTCATGCAGTGGGTCACGGCGACGACGTTGTCGGCGCCGCCGAGTGCGGTGATGACGGTACCGGCCAGAGCCGCATAGTTTTTTGACATCGAGGTAGATCCTTTTCACCAAGTGGGCCTGCTCGCCCCCGCCGCCGCGAAGGGCGGGAACGCGCATGAAACCGAATGTGGAACCGGTTCCACATAGAGTGCGCGGCCTGAGCGCGGGAGACAAGCACCTTGTGCAGCGAGCGTCCGGATCCGTGAATGGGATCACTGAACCCGGGCCAGCACACCATTCGTGCGACGACAAGCCGGGGGCGGTGCAGTACACTGCGCCCCGTAACGAGCAAGGGAGAACACAATGACGACGATGCTGGAGGTGGCAAGGCGGGCAGGGGTGTCGAAGGCGACGGTCTCCCGGGTGTTGTCGGGCAATGGTTACACCAGCCAGGAGACCCGGGACCGGGTGCAGCAGGCCATCGAGGAGTGCGGCTATCGCCCCAACCTGGTGGCGAGGCAGCTGGCGACCAGGCACACCCGGACCCTGGGACTGGTGGTCACCAACACCCTCTACCACGGCGTCTACTTCGGCGAGCTGCTCTCCCAGGTGGCGCGGATGACCGAGGATCGGGGGCGCCAGCTCATACTGGCGGACGGCAAGCACAGCGCCGACGAGGAGCGCCAGGCAATCCAGTATCTGCTCGATTCCCGTTGCGATGGCGTCATCATCTATCCGCGCTTTCTTGGGGTGGAGGAGATGGACGAGATCATCGAGCAGCATGAGCAGCCCATCATGGTGCTCAACCGGCGTCTGAGCCGCCATCCGGCCCACTGCGTCTATGCGGACCAGCAGGCGGCGGCGGAGGCGGTGGTGGACAAGCTGGTGGCCATGGGGCACAGGGAGATCGCCTTCATCGCAGGCTCTGCGGATTCCCCCACCGGCGCCGAGCGCCTGGCCGGTTACCGACAGGCGCTGATCCGGCACGGCATCCCGGTGCAGGAGACCTTGATCGCCCCCGGCAAATGGACCCCCGCCTGTGGCGCGGCCGCCGTCTCGACCTTGCTGGCGCGAGGCGCTCGCTTCAGCGCCCTGGTGGCCAGCAACGATGACATGGCGATCGGGGCCATCAAACGGCTGCACGAAGCCGGTGTGATGGTGCCTGACGAGGTTTCGGTGGTGGGGTTTGACGACATTCCCCTGGCCCCTTACGTCATTCCCGCGCTGTCGAGCGTCAAGATGCCGGTGAACGGGATGATCCAGGAGACCATCAACCGCCTGATCACCATGGTGGAGGAGGGGAGCCGGGACGCACTGCCCGCCTTCAGCGGCACCCTGATCCGCCGCGACTCCCTCAGGCGTCTGACGGGCTGAGCCATGATGGCGGTGGGCAGGCCGGGCGGGATCCGTTAGCATAGGCCCCCCGGCGCCAGGCGCCGCGTGTCGTATCAACAGATGAGAGTTCAGATGGATGACCTGTTAGCCCCCGTTCGCCAGTTCCTGTATTGCGAGACCCCGGATGAGTGGGTGGAAATGGCGCGGGATCCCGCCCAGTTGCCGACCCTGCTTATCGATCACGCCAACTGCGAGAACAAGGCGGCACTCACCGCCCACAGCCTGGTGCGCCGCTACTGCCTGCCCAAGGAGAAGCGTCACCTGCTGCCCAAGCTGACTTTCTACCGGGAGCTCGATGCCTTGCCGGAGAAGGCGGAGATCCTCGGCAAGCGCACCATGGGCGAATCAGACAGGAGCGTGTTTGCCGAGCTGGAGCGCAATCCCCTGCTGTTCCCCATGGTGCGCCTCATCCAGGAGGAGCTGCACCACTTCGAGCAGGTGCTGGAGATCATGGCCGCACGGGGCATCCCCTATGGTCCCGTCACCGCCTCCCGCTATGCCCGCAGCCTGCTGACCCATGTGCGCACCTACGAGCCGGCGGCCGTGGTGGACAAGATGATCATCGGTGCCTATATCGAAGCGCGATCCTGCGAGCGTTTTGCCAGGCTGGCCCCTCATCTGGACGAGGAGCTTGGCCGCTTCTATGTCTCCCTGCTGCGCTCGGAGGCGCGTCACTATCAGGACTACCTGGCCCTGGCACAGACGTTCGCAGACGAAGACATCAGCGAGCGGGTGGCCTTCTTCGGTCGCCTGGAGGCCGAGCTCATCTATTCGCCGGATCCGCAATTCCGGTTCCATAGCGGACTGCCTGTCAGATCTGACAGTTGTTGAGGTGACGGGGGCTGCCTACCATTCCCCTGTTCCTACTACGAGCGACGCAATCACTTTTTGAGCGCAATCCCCCGGCGACTGATGAGACATCAGGCCGGGTTTTTTTATGTCTGGCGCAAGGGGAAACGCGCCGCGGGATCAGCGGCGGTATTCGTTGTTGTAGTTCTGAATGAGGCGGCGGGTGACGTCGTGCTGGGGATCGGCGAAGACCCGCAAGGTCTTGCCGCGCTCCACCACACGGCCTTCGTGCATCACCAGCACCTCGTCGCTGATGTGGCTCACGATCCCCAGATCGTTGGCCACCAGCACATAGCTCAGCCCCATGGTCTCCTGCATCTCCAGCAGCAGGTTGATGATCTGGGAGCGTACCGAAATATCCAGGGTCGAGAGTGCCTCGTCCGCCACCACTATCTTGGGATTGAGGATGAGCGCCCGTGCCAGCCCCACCCGCTGCTGCTGGCCGGCGGAGAGCATCTGGGGATAGAAGAGGGCGTGGTCGGGCAGCATGCCCACCATGCGCAGGGTCTGGATCACCTTCTCCCGGCGCTCCTCCTCGCTCAGGGCCGTGTTGAGGCGAAGGGGGGTCTCCAGGATCTGGCCGACCCGGATTTTCCGGTTGAGGGAGGTGTTGGGGTCCTGGAAGATCATCCGCAGCAGCTTGCAGCGTGTCTGGTAATCGCCGTGGACCATGGGTTGCCCCTCGATGGCGATCTCCCCGCCACTCGGTTCAATCATGCCCGCCAGAATGCGGGCCAGGGTGCTCTTGCCCGAGCCCGCCTCCCCGACGATGGCCAGGGTCTGGCCCACCTCGAGATCGAACGAGAGGGGCTTTATCGCCTCCACCGCGCGGCGCCTGAACAGGCCGGTGCGGTTCTGGTAGGTCTTGCACAGGCCCCTGACCTGCAACAGGGAAGGTTCGGTCACGACGTGGTCTCCTTGGGTGCGCTCGCCGGATAGAGGGGCTGACAGGGCGGGCAGGTGCCCCGGATCAGGGTCTGGTGCCGGTTCATTTCTTCGGTTCTTCCATGTTGAGGGGGAAGTGGCAACTGAACTGATGCCCCTTGACCTTGCTCATCAGCGGCGTCTGCACGCACTGCTTCTGGGCGTAGGGGCAGCGTGGGCCGAGGCGGCAGCCGATGGGCAGATGCTGCAGCGGCGGTATCACCCCGGGCAGGGTCTCGAGCCGGGACTTGTGGCGCACCAGTTTGTCAAAGTCCGGGATGGACTTGAGCAGGGCATCCGTATAGGGGTGGTGAGGGGATTCCAGGATCTGGTCCCGGGTCCCCACTTCCACCATCTGGCCGCAATACATGATGTTGAGGGTGTCGGTCAGGTTCGCGATGGCGGCGATGTCGTTGCTGATGATGAGGATGGTGGTATTGCCCAGCTTGTTCATCTTGTCCAGCAACCGCAGGATCTGGGAGTGGGTGGTGGACTCCATGGCGCTGGTGGGCTCGTCCGCCACCAGCAGGCGCGGCTGGTTGGCGATGGCCATGGCGATCATCACCTTCTGGCACATGCCGTCTGACAGCTCGTGGGGATAGGCCCGCATTACCTTGCGGTGATCCTTGACCCCGACCCGGTGCAGCAGGGCGATGGCCCGCTTCTTGCGCCACTGGAAGCGCTGCCAGAACTTGCCGGTGAAGGCGCTGGTGGGGATGGCCTCTTCGAGCTGGGTGCCTATCTCCTCCGAGGGGTCGAGGCAGCTGATGGGGTCCTGGAAGATCATCGCTATCTCCCGCCCCATGATGCGGCGCCGTTCCTTGGGCGCCATGGTCAGCAGATCCATGTCGTTGAAGCGCATCCGGTCGGCGCGCACCGTCCAGTTGTCCTTCTGGATGCCGACGATCACCTTGGCCACCAGGCTCTTGCCCGAGCCGGATTCCCCCACCAGCCCGCGGATCTCCCCCTCGTTCAGGGTCAGGCTGACTCTGTCCACCGCCTTGACCTTTCCCTGGGGGGTGTCGATTTCGATGGTGAGGTTGCGTATGTCGAGCAGGGGCATCAGCAATGTCTCCCGTTCAGGGCGCAGCCGGGTCGCTCAGGGCGTCCGGGGGCGGGGATAGATAACAAGGCTGGCAACATCAGTCGTTCCCCTCTTTGAGTGCTTCGCGAATGCCTTCGCCCACCAGGTTGGTCACCAGCACGCTGAACAGGATGGCCATCCCGGGCAGAGTCACCGTCCAGGGGGCCAGATAGATAAGATCGCTCGAATCGGCCAGCATGGCACCCCACTCCGGCTGAGGAGACTGGGCCCCGAGACCGAGGAAGCCCACCGCCGAGATGTCCAGGATGGCGGCGGAGAGGGTGCGGGTGGTCTGGGTCACCAGGGTCTCGACGATGTTCGGCAAGATGGCCAGACGCATGATCCGCTGGGGCGGAGAGCCGTCGAGGCGGCTTGCGATGATGTACTCCTTCTGCATCTCGGCGTGGACCGCGTTGTAGGTCGCCCGGATGAAGGGGGGGATCAGCGCTAGGGTGATGGCGATCAGGGTGTTGAACAGACCCGGCCCCAGGATGGCCACGACGATGATGGCCAGCAGCAGGGACGGGATGGAGAGCAGGGTATCGAGCAGGTGATGGAGCACGCTCGACTTCACCCCCTTGCTCATGCCGCCGAGGATGCCGATGGCCGAGCCGATGACCAGCGCGATGAGCACCACCAGCAGGGCGTTGCCGAAGGTGAGCCTAGCCCCGGCCACCAGACGGGAGAGGATGTCGCGCCCCAGATCGTCGGTTCCCAGGAAGTAATCGATGTTGCCACTGTTGGCCCAGGAGGGGGCGAGCAGCAGGTGGTTGCTGTGCTGATCGTCGATGCCGTAGGGGATCACCAGGGGACCGATGAGGGTCACCAGCAGCAGCAGCCCGAAGCACCAGAGCCCCGCCATGGCCAGCGGGTTGCGCCGGTAGGAGGCCCATGTCTGCTCCAGGGGGGAGAGGATCTTGAGCTCCGGATAGATGTTCGATTTATCGTGCATGATGCAGGCTCCCGTGCTGGTCGCAAGGGGATGGGCACGCCTGTGCGCCGGTGGCCCATGGGCCGCCGTGGTTTATCCACAGACCGCAATCAATCTTGTCTTGCATAGAGTTCTTTACGCCGTGCCGGATACATGATGGTGGTCAGCAGATCGGTGCTGACGCTGATGAAGATGACGAAGCTCGCCACCACCAGGAAGGCGCCGCGGATGGCGGCATAGTCCTGCAGCGCGATGCTGCTCACCAGCCAGCGGCCGATGCCGGGCCAGTCGAACACCACCTCGGTGATCATGGCGGAGGTGAGCACGCTGCCAAGTTGCAGCCCCAGCAGCGGCAACACCGGGGGCAGGGCGTTCTTGAGCCCGTGACGCCAGACGATCTGGCGGCGGGAGAGTCCGCGGCTGGCGGCGGCCTTGATGTAGTTCTGTTTCATCACGTCGATGAGGGAGCTGCGCACGTGGCGGATCACCTCGGTGGTGGGCACCACGGCCAGCACCAGGGAAGGCAGTACCAGATGGCGCAGGGCGTCGTGCAGGGCCGCCTCCCGCCAGGGCTCCTGGCTCATCAGCACATCGACGATGGCGATCCCGGTGATGGAGGGCACGTCGTAGAGCAGGCTGATCTGGCCGGAGGAGGGGAGCCAGCCAAGATCCAGGGAGAAGAACATCACCATCAGCAGCCCCAGCCAGAAGACCGGGATGGCATAGCCGACGAGGCCGGCGGCCATGATGGAGAGGTCCGGGCTGCGCCCCTGATAGAGGGCCGCGAGGGTGCCCAGAGGGATGCCCACCAGCAGCGAGATGGCGAAGGCGGCGAGGCAGAGGGTCAGGGTCGCCGGGAAGTAGTGACGGATCTCGTCGAGGACCGGCTGGCCGGAGACGCTGGAGAGCCCGAAATCCCCGGCGGCGATGCGCTGGAGGAAGTCAGGATAGCCGTGCCAGAAATCCAGCACCTGGGTGATGAGGCGAAACTCCAGGAGGTAGGCCCCCAGAGTCAGCACCAGGAGGGTGATCACCAGCAGGGTGATGCGGCGCAGGATATAGAAAAACATGCTTATGCCTCCTGGGGACGGTGCGCCGATGGCCCGACGATGGAGTGGTTATCTGTCATGGTCACTCCCGATGGGCCTGGTTGAAGGTGGTGCCGCCAAAGGGCATCAGGGTCAGCCCCTGAATGTCGCTGCGACTCACCTGGGTTCTCAGGGCATGGGCCAGGGGAATGAGCGGCAACTGCTCGTTGAGCAGGGACTGGGCATAGTAATAGTTGCGCAGGCGGAAGGCGAGCTGCGGGGTGGTCACCGCATCGTCCAGCAGCTGATCAAACGCCGGGCTGCACCAGCGGCTGTAGTTGTTGCCCCGCTCGACGGCGGCGCAGCTCAGCAACTGGCGGAAGAAGTTGTCCGGATCCGCGTTGTCGGCGATCCAGCCCGAGAGCAGGCTGTCATATTGTCCATGGGCGAGCCGGGTCTCGATGACCGGCCAGGCCTGCTGCACTATCTTGAGGCTCACCCCAATCTTGGCGAAATCGCTGCGCATCAGTTGCGCCGTTTTGAGGCCGTCCGGGTTGTAGGGACGGGCGCCGGGTTGCACCAGCACCTGCATCTCGAAGCCGTTGGGGTAGCCCGCGTCCTTGAGCAACTGGCGAGCGAGCTTGAGATCCGGCTTGCGCTGGGGCAGGGAGGGGTTGTAGCCCCATGAGAGGGGCGGCAGCAGGCTGGCGGCGCTCTGGCCGGTCTCGAAATAGACCGCCTGCAGCAGATTCTGCACATTGATGGCGCTGGCGAGGGCCTGGCGCACCTGCACCTTGTTGAAAGGGGCCTTGCGGGTATTGAGGGCGAGGAAGGCGACGTTCATCCCCGACTGCACCGACAGATCCAGGTGGGAGTCTTTGTCTATCACCGACAACTGGCTGGCAGAGGGGGTGCTCATCACGTCGCACTCGCCGGTCAGCAGCTTGGCAAGGCGCTTGGAGGATTTGGGGGTGATGTCGTAGATGAGCTGCTCCATTCTGGCCTCGCCGCCCCAGTAGCCGGGGTGACGCAGGTAGCGCACGAACTCGTTGTGGCGATACTCCTTGAAGCTGAAGGGGCCGGTGCCGATGGGGCGGCTGTCCAGCAGCGCCGGAGTGCCGGCCTTTAGCATCTGCTCCCCGTACTCGGCGGAGAGCACGATGGCGTAGTCGCTGGCCAGGGTGGCGAGGAAGGAGGCATCGGGGCGGTTCAGCTCGAACACCACCTCATAGGGCCCTTTCTTGTAGACCCGCTTGATGAGGTTGCCGAGCCCCAGGCTGTAAAAATAGGGGTACTCGCCGCCGGAGACGGCGTGGAAGGGGTGGTGTTCGTCCAGCAGACGCTGCCAGGTGAACAGGACGTCGTCGGCATTGAAGTGACGGGTCGGGCTGAACCAGGGGGTTCGGTGGAAGGTCACTCCCTTGCGCAGGGTCAGGGTATAGGAGAGGCCGTCCTCGCTGCTTTGCCAGCGGGTGGCGAGCCCCCCTTCGATGCCGAGGGTGTTGGCATTGACCTCGAGCAGGCGATCGTAGATGGGGCGGGCACTGGCATCCAGGGTCGCATCCGAATTGGCAAGCTGCGGGTTGAAGGTTCGGGGTGCCCCTTCGGCACAATAGATGAGCCCGGTTTTGGAGGCTTCATCGCGTTTCTGACAGCCGCTGACCAGGACCAGGAGACCAAGCAGCAGGGGGGTGAGCATTCTCATGTTGGAACCATGTTTTCAGACAAAGTTGCCCGCCAGGGGGCGGGCGCGTTGCGGGGGGCGGCCGGGCAGGCGCTCCCGTCGGGGGTGACGTGCGCCGCGTTATCCGCGCGCACAGACCCGGTGCCAGGCATCAGCCCGCCTCCTGGTTGCCACTGTTGTCATCCCCGTCCAGCAATTGATATTTGCGCAGCATCCCCCGGAACTGGTGATAGCTCAGGGCCAGCAACTGGGCTGCTTTGCGCTGATTATACTGGGATTGCTGCATCGCTTGCTTGAGTAAATTAATCTCGTACTCCGCCACCGCCCCTTTGAGATCCAGCGGCAGGGTCGGGGCCGTCTCTGCCGAGGTCGGCGCGTCCGTGGAAGGGGCGGCGTCACCTCGGGCACGGGGGCGCCAGGGGGAGTCAAAGGGATTGAGCACCAGCTCCGCCAGCGGCAGCTGGGGGTTGCCCTGGCGATAGAGGCTGCGCTCCACCACGTTCTTGAGCTCCCGCACGTTGCCCGGCCAGGGGTAATCTTGCAGCAGCTGGGTCGCCTTGCGCGAGAAGCCGGCAAAGAGCGGATACCCCAGCTCCCGGGTCATGCCGTGGGCGAAGTGCTCCGCCAGCATCAGGATGTCCTCGCGCCGCTCCCGAAGGGGGGGCAGGGTGATGACGTCGAAGGCGAGCCGGTCCAGCAGGTCGTGACGAAACCGTCCTTTCTGTGCCAGTGCAGGCAGATCCTCGTTGGTGGCGCACACCAGCCGCACATCCACCTTGAGGGGCTTGGCGCCGCCCACCCGCTCGAACTCCCCGTACTCGATGACCCGCAGCAGTTTTTCCTGCACCCGGGCGCTGGTGGTGGCCAGTTCGTCGAGGAACAGGGTGCCGCCGTCGGCCCGCTCGAAGCGCCCCTGATGACGCTTGGCGGCGCCAGTGAAGGAGCCCGCCTCGTGGCCGAACAGCTCGGTTTCCAGCAGGCTCTCGCTCAAGGTGGCGCAGTTGATGGTGACAAAGCTTTGATCCCAGCGATCCGAGAGATAATGTAGGCGGTGGGCGATGAGCTCCTTGCCGGTCCCACGCTCGCCGATGATGAGCACGGGCTTGCGCAGCGGCGCGAGGCGCGATGCCTGCTCGATGATTTCTAGAAATGCGTTGGATTCACCCAACAGACTTTCCGTGGCCGTGGTCATCCCTGCCCCTGTGAGTTGAAAAATCTGGTTAATCTTACCAAAAGTTGGTTATTTTAATCATCACTTGTTTCCCCGGGACTTGAACTGCATTCTGAGTGCCCATATAAATCAACTAGTTAAATGTTGTTCCAGATTGGCACACAAGTTGCCATTGTCAATGGAGACACAACCCGATGCCTATCACAGGAGTACAATCATGAGCATTTTTTCTCGCCTGGCCGACATCATCAATTCCAATCTGACGGCCCTGCTCGACAAGGCGGAAGATCCCCAGAAGATGGTGCGTCTGATCATCCAGGAGATGGAAGATGAACTGGTGAAGGAGCGCTCCAATCTGGCCCGCTTCCTCGCGAATCAAAAAGAGATCGGCCGTCAGGTGAGCCGCCATCAGGAGCGGGTCGCCGAGTGGCAGGGCAAGGCCGAGCTGGCCTTGACTAAAGGGCGCGAAGATCTGGCCCGTGCCGCCCTCATCGAGAAGAGCAAGCAGGCGGAGCTTGCCGACGCCCTGTCTCGGGAACAGCAGGCGGTGGACAGCGGCATCGAGAAGCTGGGGGAGGAGATCCGTCAGCTGGAAGCCAAGCTGGAAGACGCCCGTGCCCGCCAGAAGGCGATGGCCATTCGCAGCGAAGCCGCCAGCAGCCGCCTCAACGTGCAAAGCCAGGTGGCCCGTGGCGACAGTCAGGCCGTGGTGAGCAAGTTCGAGCGCATGGAGCGCCGCATCGACGAGATGGAAGCCCGCGCCGATCTGGGGCAGTCCGACAAGGCGCTCGCCCAGCAGTTTGCCGAGCTGGAAGCGGACGACCAGATCAGCCGCGAGCTGGAAGCCATGCGCCAGAAGCTGGGCCAGCACAATCCGGCACCGAAACAGGGAGAGTAACAGATGGAAGATCTGCTGGGTGTATTGATGGTTCCCATGGTGGTCTTCATGGTGGTGGTGGCCCCCATCTGGCTGGTGCTGCACTACCGCGCCAAGGGACGCATTGGCGCCGGTCTTGCCGATGGTGAGCGTGAACAGCTGCAGGGCTTGCTGGTGCGTGCCGAGAAGATGCAGGAACGGGTCGGCGCCCTGGAGTCGATTCTGGATGCCGAGGTTCCTGGTTGGAGAAACAAGGTATGACGGTTTTCAATGAGAGATGTCATGACTGTGGCAAAAAGCCGGAGCGGGCCGAAACCGTATTGGCGTCGATTCTGGATGCGGAAGCCCCCGGTTGGAGGAACAAGGTATGAACAGTGTCAGTCGTGAAGGGCGCAACTTGTACCGGGATCCCCAGCGGGGCAAGATTGCCGGGGTCTGTGCCGGTCTGGCAGAGTACTTCGGGGTGGAGACCTGGATCGTGCGGCTGCTGGCCATCAGTGGTCTCATCTTCGCCGGTTTCATTACCTTCACCGCCTATATTGCCGCCTGGTTCTTGCTCGACAAGAAGCCGGTCACCCTCTACTCCCAGGAAGATGCCGAGTTCGCAGAGGTGCGGATGAAGGCGCGCAGCTGGCAGGCAGGCGTCACACCTCATCAGGCCCTTGCCCGCATCGGCCAGGAGCTGGATGCACTGGAGCCCAGGGTGCAGCGCATCGAGAAGCTGGTGACCTCCAAGGAGTTCACCCTGCAACGGGAGTTCAGCAAGCTCTAGTCGTGCCGGGCCGCGAGGATACCGCCTCACGGCCGTCTCTCTGATGTGATCACAAGGAGAAGAAGACCCGCCTTGATACGCAACAAACTCGAACACTCCTGGTCGGTGCTCCAGCACAAGGCCGTTGACGCGGTGAACCGGGCTCGGGATCGCCACATCAGGCTGGCGGTCACCGGCCTCTCTCGCAGTGGCAAGACCGCGTTTATCACGGCGCTGGTCAATCAACTGGAGCACGCGGCCATCGACGGTCGTCTGCCACTCTGGGACGCCCAGCGCCAGGGACGCATCCTCGGTGCTCGCCGGGTGCCCCAGCAAAACGCCCACATTCCCACCTTTCCCTATGAACGGGGCCTCGATGCCCTGTTTGGCGATCCGCCCGCCTGGCCCGCGCCGACCCGGGGGGTGGCCGAGGTACGCCTCGAGATCCGTTATCGCACCCGCCATCCGCTGCGTCGGCACCTGGGGGAGATCTCCACCCTCTATGTGGATCTGGTGGATTATCCCGGGGAGTGGCTGCTGGATTTGCCGCTGCTGGATCTGAACTACGAGCAGTGGAGCGAGCAGGTGCGGGAGCAACTGTGCCGCCCCGAGCTGCAAGCCCTGGCGGCAGGCTGGTTGACGCCGCTCTGGCAGGCAGATCAAGCCTTCGAGGAGCGGGCCGCCAGCGAACTGGCCGCCCGCTACACCGATTATCTGCACGCCTGCAAGCAGGGGCTCGGGCTTCACCTCATCCAGCCCGGGCGTTTCGTGTTGCCCGGCGAGTATGCCGGTGCGCCGCTGCTGCAATTCGTGCCCTGGGTCTGGGAGATGCCCACACACTCCCCCGAAGACGGCACCCTCTACGCCACCTTCAAGCAGCGCTTCGAGCAGTACAAGCAGCATCTGGTACAGGGCTTCTATGAGCAGCACTTTGCAGGCTTTGATCGCCAGATCGTGCTGGTGGACTGCCTGGCGCCCCTCAATGCCGGTGCCGCGAGCTTTGGTGACATGCAGCAGGCCATCGCCCGCATCATGGAAAGCTTCGCCTACGGCAAGAGCAACTGGTGGCGCCGCCTCTTCTCCCCGCGCATCGACAAGCTGCTGTTTGTGGCGAGCAAGGCCGATCACGTCACGCCGGAGCAGCACGGGCCTCTGGTGTCGCTCCTGCAGCACCTGGTGAGCCGTGGCCGGGGTCAGGCCCGCTTCGAGGGGATAGAGACAGAATGCCTGGCGCTGGCCGCCATCAAGGCCACCGAGGTGGGCAAGGGGGTGGCCGACGGACGGGAATTTCCCGCCATTCGTGGCACTACCCTCTCGGGCGAACCCTTGCTGCTCTTCCCGGGGGAGGTGCCTGCCCAGATCCCGCCTGCGCAGTGGTGGAAAACTCAAGGGTTTGATTTTCAGGCCTTTCGCCCGTTGCCCATGAGCGCCCATCAGGCGCTCCCCCATATCCGGCTCGATGCGGCGCTGGAATTCCTGCTCGGGGATCACCTCGAATAACGGGTGGGTGGCCCGCTGTGCTCGAGGGGCGCCCACAGGAGAGAATGCGATGAACGATCAGACAAGATGGCGCACCGATGACGCCGCTCCCCTGCAAGGCAAGGTGACGCTGGAGCCCGCGCCCTCGGTGGCAAACGAAGCGCAGCCACCGGCCCCGGCCCGGCGGCTGGAAGTGGAGAGCTTCGAGCCTCTGGACGCGCTGGACGAGCTCACCGTGGTGGAACCCGCGCTTAACGTCAGGCCTCGGCGCCGCCATCGTCTGCTGGCCTGGGGGCTGGGTGGGGTGGGGCTGTTGTCCCTTGGCCAGTTTGGCGCTTTTCTGGTGGATCAGTTTGCCGCCTCCCCCTTCTGGGGCGGCGCTTGGTTGCTTGCCTCCGGCCTGGTGGCGGTGGGCACCGCCGGGGTGGCGGGGCGCGAATGGCTGCGGCTGCGCACCTTGAAGCGGCGCCAGGATGTGCGCTCAAGAGCCGAGGATCTGCTGTCCCATCAGGGGGTCGGTCAGGGGCAGGCCTTCTGCGAGGCCCTGGCCGAGAAGAGCGGTGACAAGGGGCGGGAAGGGTATCGTACCTGGTTATCCCAGCTTGACGAGAGCCACAGCGATCGGGAAGTGCTGACCCTCTACAGCCAGCTGGTGCTCACCGAGCGGGACAAGCTGGCCCAGGCCCGCGTCGCGAAATGGTCGGGGGAGGCCGCCGTGCTGGTGGCCCTGAGTCCGCTCGCCACCGTCGACATGATGCTGATGCTCTGGCGCAACCTGCGGATGATCGAGGACATCGCCGATGTCTATGCCATCGAGCTCGGCTACTGGAGCCGCATCCGCCTCATTCGTCAGGTGTTTCGCAACATGCTCTATACGGGGGCCACCGAGCTGGTGACCGAGGTAGGGATGGATCTGCTGGGCGCCGAGCTGACCGCCAAGCTCTCCGCCCGCGCCGCCCAAGGGGTCGGGGCCGGGTTGCTCACCGCGCGCCTCGGGATGCGTACCATGGAAGCCTGTCGTCCGCTCCCCTGGTGTGCCGACGAGAAGCCGAAACTGGGCGAGCTGCGCAAGCGGCTGATCGGCCAGTTGGCGGGTTATCTCAACAAGTCGTGAGGTGGCTGGCACCCGACATGGATGTCACAAATTATTTACAATTGTCAAAAGTAGCCGACCCCGGGGTCGGCTGCTTTTTTGAGGGGCAAACCGTTACAGTGATCCCATGACTCAACGGCCAGTGACCGCCCGGATGGCGGCTGGCACCCGAAGGATGGGAGCACTCATGGCAAGTCTCTACACGGCCCGCCAACCGGATGGGCAGGGCCGGGTCCACTACACGTACGAGGAGCACGGCACCTGGCGGATCCTGATTGGACGCCAGCTTGCGGTGCTCGATGGCAAGGCCTGCGACGAATACCAGACCGGGTTGGCACGCCTCGACCTGCCTCTGGACCGCATCCCCCAGCTGGGCGAGATCAACGCCGCCCTGATGCCCGCCACCGGCTGGTCGGTGGCGGCGGTGCCGGCCCTCATCTCCTTTGATCACTTCTTCGCGCTGCTCGCTGATCGCCGTTTTCCCGTCGCTACCTTCATTCGCCGCCGGGACGAGCTCGACTACCTGCAAGAGCCCGACATCTTCCACGAGATCTTCGGCCACTGCGCCATGCTGACCAACCCGGCCTTTGCCCACTTCACCCACCTGTATGGTCGGCTCGGACTCCATGCCAGCAAGGAGGAGCGGGTCTATCTGGCGCGGCTCTACTGGTTCACGGTGGAGTTCGGTCTCCTGCAGGGGGAGGAGGGGCTGCGCATCTACGGCGGCGGCATTCTCTCCTCCATCGGCGAGACCGCTTATGCCCTCTCGGGAAAGCCCGAGCTGCAACCCTTCGATCTGCTGGAGATCCTGCGTACCCCCTATCGCATCGACATCATGCAGCCGACCTATTTCGTGCTGCCTCGTCTCGATACCCTCTATGGTCTGGAGGGGCAGGGGATCATGGCGGCCGTGGCCGAGGCCCGTCGTCTTGGCCTGCGTCCACCCCGCTTTGCCCCCGTTGCCGGCAAGCAGGCGAGCTGACCCGTATTCATTCCCACGATGTTTCATGAAAGGAGTCCCGAATGACTGAACTGGCGAGTCAACGATGCGAGGCGTGCCGCGCCGATGCCCCCAGGGTGAGCGATCAGGAGCTGGGGGAGCTGATGCACCTCATCCCAGACTGGCAGCCCCTGGTGGTCAACGGCGAGCTGCAACTGCGTCGTGAATTTGTGTTTCGCAACTTCAAGGAGGGGCTGGCGTTCACCAACCGCCTCGGAGAACTGGCGGAGGCGGAGTTCCATCATCCGGCGATCTTGCTCGAATGGGGCAAGGTGACCGTGAGCTGGTGGACCCACAAGATAGGCGGCTTGCATCGCAACGACTTCATCATGGCAGCCCGCACCGACGGGCTGATGAAGTAACCGCCGTCTGGCGCCAGCACAGACAGGGCCTGCCCGGTGAAAGCGGGGCAGGCCCGCATTTTTGTGGGGGAGCGCTCGCACTGGCGGGATCGAGTCTGTATTATCCCGTTATTCAGAATGTTAGCTAGGAAGTGTGTGCCGAATGCGTCTTGAAGTCAGCTGTGAAGACCGTCTGGGCCTGACCCGGGAATTGCTCGACCGACTGGTGGAGCACAACATCGATCTGCGCGGCATCGAAATCGATACCTCAGGCATCATCTATCTCAATTTCCCCGAGCTGGAGTTCCGTGACTTTCAGCATCTGATGCCGGAAATTCGCCGCATTCCCGGCGTCTATGACGTCAAGACCATCCCCTACATGCCCTCCGAGCGGGAACACCACGAGATAGAGGCCCTGCTCAAGGCGCTGCCGGACCTGGTCTTCTCCCTCGACAGCAAGGGGCGGGTGACCCAGGCCAACCAGGCCGCCCTCACTACCCTGGCGTTGCCACCGGACGAGGTGCGCGGCGTGGCGATCGCCTCCCTGGTCAAGGGCTTCTCGTTTGGCCGCTGGCTGGAGTCGGGGGAGATCAAGCCCCAGACCTGCAAGCTGAGCCTCGGTGGCGAAGAGTACCTGGGCGATCTGATGCCGCTGTTCGTGGCCGAAGAGAAGGGCAAGCAGGCTCTGGCCGGCGCCGTGGTGGTGCTCAAATCCGCCCGCCGGGTCGGCATGCACTTCAGTGCCCTGCACGCGGTGGAAGTGGGGGGCTTTGAGCACCTCCAGGCCGAGAGCCAGAAGATGAAAGAGGTGCTGGCCCAGGCAGCCAAGCTCGCGATGCAGGACGCCCCCTTGCTCATCGTGGGGGAGACCGGCACCGGCAAGGAGTTGCTGGCCCGGGCCTGCCACGGCGCCAGCCTGCGCTCCAGCCACCCCTTCATGGCGCTCAACTGCGCGGCCATGCCGGACAACGTGGCCGAGAGCGAGCTGTTCGGCTATGCCCCCGGCGCCTTTGGCAACAACACCGAGGGCAAGCGCGGAGTGCTGGAGCTGGCCAGCGGCGGCACCCTGATGCTGGACGAGATCGGCGACATGTCCCCCCATCTGCAGACCAAGTTCCTGCGGGTGCTGCAAGATGGCGTGTTTCGCCGGGTCGGTGACGAGCAGGAGGTGAGGGTCAACGTGCGCTTCATCTGCACCACCCAGAAGCAGTTGCTGGATCTGGTTCATGAAGGGAAGTTTCGCGAAGATCTCTACTACCGCCTCAATGTGCTTAGCCTCAATCTGCCGCCGCTGCGCGAGCGCAAGGCGGACATCATGGCCCTGGCCCAGCAGTTCGTGTCGCGCTTTGCCAGCGAACTGCAGCGCCCGCGTCCGCGCTTTACCCGCAACATGGCCGAGTACCTCACCGCCTACCGCTGGCCCGGCAACGTGCGCCAGCTGCGCAACTGCCTCTATCGGGCCATGACCCTGCTGGAAGGGGACGAGATTGGACCCGAGCACGTGGACTTGCCGGTGGCGGCCGATGCCATGCCGCTCATCGACGAGTGGTTCGAAGGGGGGCTCGACGAGGCGGTGAAGCGTTTCGAGAGCCGCCTGCTGGAGCGGCTCTACCCGGCGTTCCCCTCCACCCGCCAACTGGCCAAGCGGCTCGGTGTCTCCCATACTGCCATCGCCAACAAGCTGCGCGAATATGGGATTGGCAAGAAGTAGTGTCGATGGACGGTGTCTGCCTGGGGCATTGAGCGCCTTGCAGGCACGGCTGCGACACCTGGTGACGCAACCGTGCCACTTGCCTCTGGGGGCTGGCCACCCGGCTGGTAAGCTCGGTGCGGTGCCATGCAGGCACTCTCATCATGGGCGTCGGGTGACCCCGGCGCCGACCTGGACACTCTCGCGGGCACCATGCAGATGTTTTGTTACCTCCGGTTACTGATGTGGCTGGCGCCACTGTGCTGCATGCTGATGCTGGCAAACCAGACCATGGCGGCAACCTCCGCCGAGGCGCGCAGTGACATGGTGCGCCAGACCGTGCTCGATATCCTCAGTTACACCCGCTGGCCCAGCGAGCCCGCCAGACTTCGGCTCTGCATCACGGCACCGACGGAATATGCGTCATCCCTTCTGACCATCGAACGGCAGGCCAATGGCCGACCGGTGGAGGTCCATCGCTACGACATGGACGACGAGTCGCTGATCCAGCGCTGCGATGTCATCTATCTGGGGGTGCTGGCACCGGCGCAGCGCCTCTCCCTGTTCGAGCGCCTGCGCGGTCACGCCATCCTCAGCATCAGCGAGCAGAGCCGCGAGTGCATCGCCGATGCGGTCTTCTGTCTGCAGGCCGGGGAGGAGAGGGTGCGTTTTCGGGTCAATCTGGATGCGCTGGCCCGCAGCGGCGTGCGAGTGCACCCGGCCGTGCTCAAGCTGGCGCGAGCCGATGAGGAGGTGCGATGACGGTCCATCACGCCACTCCCCGGCTTACCCTGCGACAGAGTCTGGGGCGCACCCACATGATGATCTCCCTGACTGCCGTCTGCATGGCCGGGCTGTTTCTGACCGTCACGGCGCTGCTGGCGCTGCGCCTTTATGCGGATCACAACCTCAAGCTGGTGGCGCGGGCCATCAGCTACACCACTGAGGCGGCCGTGGTCTTCCATGACAAGGAGGCGGCACTGGATGCCCTGGAGACCATCACCTCCCGGGAAGACATAGCCAGCGCCAGCATAGTGCTGCCGGACGGCCAGGTGCTGGCGAGCTGGCGCCGGGACATCACTACCCCCTGGACCACCCTGGAGCAGCACCTGGCCCGTCTGATCCTGCCGGGGCCCGTGGCGCTCCCCATGGTGCGCGAGCACAAGGAGATAGCCAGGGTGCATCTGGTCGGTCACGGCCAGTACCTGTTGCGATTCCTGTTGCAGACCTTGCTGGCTACCCTGGTGTGCCTGCTCATCAGTATTCTCGGGGCACTCCATGTGGCGCGCCGGATGCAACGCTCCATCACGGCACCCCTCAAGGCCCTGACCGAGGTGGCTTACAATGTCAGCCGCCAGCGGGCCCTCAAGGAGCGGGTGCCGGCGGCCAATATCGCCGAGCTGCACGAGCTGGGCGAGGATTTCAATTCGCTGCTCGATGAGCTGGAAGCCTGGCAGGCCCACCAGAAGCGGGAGAACGCCAGCCTGCTGCATCAGGCAACCCATGATCCCCTGACCGGTCTGCCCAACCGCGCTCTGTTCGAGGCTCGCATGGAGCAGGCCATCCAGGCAGGCAACAAGGGGCATGAAGGTTTTGCCCTGCTCTATCTGGATTGCGATCGTTTCAAGCAGATCAATGACAACCTGGGCCACAGCATCGGCGACGAAGTGCTGATCGCCGTGGCGCGGCGGGTGCAGCATCAGCTCAGGCCCCTGGATCTGGTCTGCCGGCTGGGGGGAGATGAGTTCGTCATCCTCCTGACCCCGATCCATGGGGAGGACGAGGTGCGCGAGGTGATAGGGCGAGTGCAGCAGGCCATGAACACCCCCGTGGTATTGAGTGACGGTCGCCATCTCGGGGTGGGGATCAGCATCGGCTCTGCCCGCTATCCCGAGCAGGGGAAGACGGCGGATGCCCTGCTGCAATGGGCAGACGACGCCATGTATCAAGCCAAACGACAACGCAGGGAGGAGAGAGAAACACGAAAAACGAGCACGTGAAGTTGAACCGGAAATAGTGAAAGGATGATAAGAATGCGCATGTTGAACCCGATCAAAGCGGGCCTGGTGGCACTGTTGCTGAGTGTGCTGGCGGCGTGCCAGAGCCCTCCCCAGGGGCTCACGGCGGAGCAGATCGCCGCCTTGAAGGAGCAGGGATTTCACCTGACCGACGAGGGATGGACCCTGGATATCTCCAACAAGGTGCTGTTCGCCAACAATGTGGGGGCCCTCAACCCCGAGACCCGCCAGGTGGTGGAGAAACTCGGCAAGGCCCTGATTGAGGTAGGACTGAACCGGGCCCGGGTGGACGGTCATACCGACTCCAACGGTGATGAGGCCTACAACCAGCAACTCTCCCTCAAGCGGGCACGGTCGGTGGCCGATGTCCTGGTGTCGGTGGGTATGCCACAGGGGAACCTGGATATCCGCGGCCGCGGAGAAGAGGCGCCCATCGCCGACAACGCGACCGCTGCCGGGCGAGCGGAAAATCGCCGGGTTGCCATCATCATCGGCAATGGCTGACCCCCGTCAGCCGGTATCGGCGCGGCGCTCCCGTCAGGAGCCTTGAATCAACCGCCTGATCCTGTGTGTGCCACCACTCTCCAGTGGGAGAGTGGCTCTCTTCCCTTGTTGTTTCACGCTTTCCTTGCCTGACGCGCTGTTGCCCTGATGGGGACAGAGTGACGGCTCAATCCTTCCCGACTTGATCCAGCACAAATACCTACAACTGATATTCGTTATCATTTGCGTTATTTACGCAGGGTAACCCCAGTGACGACTCTCCAGCTTTCTTCGACCATGACGGGGCTTTGCACCCCGGATCCCCTCAAATTCGCCTTCACCGCCAAGACGTCGGCCCATGCCAGCCGGGGAGGGACCGCCCCCCTGATGCTAGACGATACCGGCTGGCAAGCCTGGTGGCAGCTGGAGAGCGAGGCCAAGGCCCGAGCGCTCTATATCCATATCCCGTTTTGCCGCAAGCGCTGCAGTTTTTGCAACTTCTTCGAAAATGGCGCCAATCCGGCGCGCATGAGCCGCTACATGGAAGCACTCTGTGGGTCGCTGCACCTGGCAGCCGAGACGCCGCTCGTCCAGAGCCAGCCTTTCTCGGCGGTCTATGTGGGGGGCGGCACGCCGACCGACATGGCGGCGGGCGATCTCGCCCGCCTGGCCAGCGCCATCCGCCGTTTTCCCCTGACCGTGGATGCGGAGCTGACCCTGGAAGGGCGGCTCAACGGCTTTGATGACGAGAAGTGGCAGACGGCCCTGGCGGGTGGCTTCAATCGCTTCTCGTTCGGCGTGCAGAGTTTTGATACCCGCGTGCGCCAGCAGGCGGCCCGCTTCGATGACAGGGAGACCTTGCTGGCCCGGCTGGCGGCGCTGACCCGCCACAACGAGGCGGTGATCGTGGCGGATCTCATCTTCGGTCTGCCGGGTCAGTATGAGGCCGTGTGGAGCCAGGATATCGCGGATGTGATGGCGAGCGGGGTGCACGGGGTGGATCTCTATCAACTCATCTCCATGGCGGGCACCAACCTGGCGCGCGCCGACGAGAAAGGCACCCTGGGCTGGGCCGCCGATGGCCAGCAGCGGGCAGTCATGTATGCCGACGGGGCCCGGACACTGGAGGCGGGGGGTTGGGAGCGGCTCTCCTGCAGCCACTGGCGGCGCACCGATGCCGAGCAGAGCCGCTACAACCAGATGGCCAAGTGGGGCGCCGAGATCCTGCCCTTCGGCGCAGGGGCGGGGGGCAATATTCACGGCCACGGCCTCATGTATGGCCGGGATCTGGCGTCCTGGCATGAGGCGCAGGCGAAGGGCGTGCGTGCTCCCGGCATGGTGATGAGGCCCAATCCCGATGCCCGTCTCGACGGGTTGCTGCGAGGTGGGCTCGACACCGGATGGCTGGCGTTGTCGCAATTGCCACAGGGGCTGGTCTCCCACCTGATGCCGCTCTTTGAGGCCTGGCAGCGACACGGGCTGGCACGGCTCTCGGCCGAGCGTCTCGCCCTCACCCTGGCGGGGCGTTTCTGGAACGTGAATTTGCAGGCCGGGTTGTTCGAGTATCTGAGGTGCAATCCACCGGGGGGGAGCAAGGGGGGCGAGAAACCATCCGGCCACCCGGGCAAGATGGCCGGTCATGCCCTGGTATAACGGGCTATCGGAGCACAGAAAGGTGGCGGGGGCCTGGTGCAAGCCCCCACTTTTGTCAGCAGTTGTCGACCTCGTCCACCCGCACCCGCAGCGCTCCCTCTGCGAGGGTGGTGATCAGGGTCTGGCCTGCATTGACCTGGGATGCGCGGCGGATCACCTCCCCGGAGGGGGTGCGCACGATGGCGTAACCGCGCCCCAGGGTGGCCAGCGGGCTGATGCCGTCGAGGCGGGCTCCCAGCATGGCGAGGCGGTGGCGGGCGAGATCCTGGCGTTTTGCGATGAGGGCATGGAGGCGCTCCTCGGCAAGCTGGTGACGACGTTTGCCGATGGCCAGCCGCTTTTCGGGGCTTCTGGCCTGCAGGCGCATGGCGAGGCCCGCGAGGCGCCGCTCCCCCTGGTGCAGGCGATCACGCAGGTGCTGCTGCAAGCGGCGGTCGAGCTCGTCGAGGCGCTGGGACTGCTGCTCCAGCCGTCGCTTGGGATCCTGATGATCGAGCCGCTTCTGCAGCAGGACGAAGCCATGGCGGGCGGCGACCTGGTGACGGCTCATGGCCTGGGTAAGCCGCTGGCGCAGGTGCACGAGGCGCTGGGCACGGGTGCTCCTGTCAGGCGCCACCAGCTCGGCGGCGGCAGAGGGGGTGGGGGCACGAAGGTCGGCGGCAAAGTCGCTGATGGTGACGTCCACCTCGTGCCCTACGGCGCTCACCACGGGGATGGCGGAGCCTGCGATGGCCCGTGCCACCGCCTCTTCGTTGAAGCACCAGAGATCTTCAAGGGAACCGCCGCCGCGTCCGACGATGAGCACATCCACCTCGGCGCGGCGATTGGCAAGCATGATGGCCGAGACGATCTGGGCGGTGGCGGCGCTCCCCTGCACCTGGGTCGGGTAGATGAAAACGGGCAAGTCCGGGGCGCGGCGTTCAAGCACCGTCAGCATGTCGTGCAGGGCGGCGCCTGTGGCGGAGGTGACCAGCCCGACGGCGCGGGGTTCCCGGGGCAAGGGGCGCTTGCGCCCTTCGTCAAAGAGCCCTTCGGCCCCGAGGCGGCGCTTGAGCTCCTCGAAGCGCAGGGCCAGCATGCCATCCCCGGCGGGCTGCATGGACTCGATGATGAGCTGGTAGTCGCCCCGGGGTTCATAGAGGGAGACTCGCGCCTGCACCAGCACCTGCATGCCATCCTGGGGACGGAACGGCACCCGGCGGTTGTTGCCCTTGAACATGGCGCAGCGCACCTGGGCCGACATGTCCTTGAGGGAGAAGTACCAGTGGCCGGAACTTGGCATCGCGAGGTTCGAGAGCTCGCCGGTGAGCCACACCAGCCCCAGATCCTGCTCCAGGATCATGCGCACGGCGCTGTTGAGGCGGGTGACGGTGAAGATCTGCTGTTGTCTGCTCTGACTGGCGGGTTCGAGGTGATTCAAGGCTGGCCCTGCTGTGGTGTCCGCCGGGGCGGGAGAAACGATGGGGGTCATCTTACCCCAGTTGCGCCCATCTGCCGAGCCATGGGCCCGGCAGATGACGCGGAGCCTAGGCTTGTGCCTTGGCCGACTTGACGGCTTTGGCGGGGCTGGTCACCAGCCAGACCGCGAGACAGACGATGGCGCCGCCTGCCACGAAGCCGCCGGTGAGGGTTTCGCCGAGCACCAGGTAGCCCCACAAGATGCCAAAGGGGGGGATGAGGAAGGTGACCGTGAGGGAGCGCAGGGGCCCGATGTCGGCGATCAGCCGAAAATAGATCAGGTAGGCGAAGGCGGTGCAGAGGAAGCCGACCGCCAGCACGCTGGCCCAGACGTCAGGTTGGGCCCAGTCGACGGCGGGGCAGGTCACCAGGGTGTAGCCGAAGAAGGGGAGCAGGAAGAGGCAGGCGCCGAGCTGGCTGCCAAAGGCCACCAGCTTGGCATCCAGCCCACCCCGCTCGGTGATCCAGCGCCTCGTCAGGAAGCCGGCGCAGCCGTAGCAGGCGGTGGCGATGAGGCAGGCCAGCACCCCGATGATCAGATTGCCGGAGAGGTTCACTTCGCCCGTGGTAGTGATGAGGGTGATCCCCATCAGGCCCAGCATGACGCCAGCCCATTTGCGCCAGGTCAGCGTCTCGCTGAAGAAGGAGAAGCCGATCAGGGCCCCCATCAGCGGGGTGGTGGCGTTGAGGATGGCGGAGTAGCCAGCGGGCAGCCAGAGGGCGGCGATGGCGTACATCAGGAAGGGGACGCCGGAGTTGATGATGCCAAGCACCATGGCGGACTTGAGCTTGCCCTGGAACCGCATGGGGGTGCGCAGCAGAAGCAACATGGCGGCGAGGCCGATGAGGGCGAAGAAGACCCGCAGGAAGGTGGTGTTGACCGAGCCGAACGCCGGCGCCGCGATGCGCATGAACAAGAAGCTGGCACCCCAGATGGCTGCCAGCGCGAGCAATCTCCCGTAATCCGATGGTCTCATCGTTTCTCCCTGAATGAACCGCCCTGTTGCCCGAGATGGCAAGAGGGATTGCATCATGGGGGCAAGTGTCCCCGATGGCAACGGCGCCGTGCAGGAGGCAGGGGCTGACCCTGTGCCCGAGGTGGTCGCGGAGGGCGGCCATCTTGCTCTCCCCGATGGGGGTGCCCCTCACTTCTGCGCCAGGAAATGAAAGCGCTATCAATCACATACAGCCCATGACGAGGTCGACAGTGGTCACATTTTGCGCGTGTTGGCCATGAATTGGCCATGGGGGACTCTAGACTGGTCGGGCTCATCTGAAGGCGGGACGTTGCGGATGGGGGAATGCCGGGACACACCGGCATCACACACAAACAATGAAAATAAAGGACTATCAATGGCTAGATGGATACTCGCGGCCGGATTGTTGGGAACCCTGATCACGGCGCCGAGCACGGCGGCGGAGTGGTTCTTCCGGGGCACTGCGAATGGATGGGCGGCGACCGCCATGACGTCGACGGACGGCGTCAATTTTGATACCTGTCAGCGCTTCGTGAGCGGGGATGCCAGCGGCGGCCCGCGCTTCAAGATAGACAGGTACGGCAACTGGCAGCAGAGCTACCCGGCGGCCGACTACGGGGTCAATGCCAACACGGCGTACCAGATCCGCATCAACGCGAGCACCCAGGCGGTGAGCGCGACGGCGGTGGCCAGTTGCGAGGCCTCGGGGTTTGCCAGCACCTTGCCGCAGCTCAACGTGCGCGGCACCTTCAACGGCTGGGCCAGCCTCCCCATGACCCTGGTAGGGGATCACCTGTGGCAGGTGGAAGCCTACATGGATGGCAAGGCGAGCCAGCGCCTCAAGTTTGATCAGGCTGGCGACTGGGCCGTCAACTTTGGCGACAGCAACGGCGACGGCGTGCTGGAGAAAAGTGGCGGCGACATCTTCTGGAGCGCCGTGGGCACGGTGCGCATCCAGGTCAACGACCAGACCCTGGCCTACAGCATCACCCCCCTTGGGGATGACAACCAGCCGCCGCTCGCGGTCATCACCCCGGGGGGGACGGTGAACGTGACCCAGGGGGCGTCACTCACCTTGAGCGGCAGCGACTCCACGGATCCCGACGGCCAGATCGCGAGCTATCTGTGGAGCAGCGGCGAGACCACGGAGAGCATCGTCGTCAACACCACCCAGACCGGCACCTTCACCTATGGCCTTACGGTCACCGACGATCAGGGCGCCAAGGGCAGCAGCAGCGTGAGCGTGGTGGTCGGGGCAGGACAGAGCAGCGACAGCTGGTACTTCCGGGGCACGGCCAACAACTGGGGGCTCACCCCCATGACCAGCGAGGATGGCACCACCTTCTGCACCGAGCAGGCCTTTGGCAGCAACAACCCCCGCTTCAAGATTGACCACAAGGGGGACTGGACCGAGGCGTATCCGGCCCAGGATTACCTGGTCAGCGCCAACACCAGTTATCGCATCTGCTTTGACAGCCTGCGCAAGGCCATCGAGGTGGAGACGCTGGCCGGGGCCGATCTGCAGGCCCCCACGGTGACGGCCACCCCGTCCCCGGGGAGTTATGTGGACAGCCAGTCCATCACTCTGGGAGTGAGCGACGATCAGGACAGCGCCCCCGCCGTGCATTTCACGACGGACGGCAGCCAGCCCACCACGGCATCGGCCCGTTATGCAGGCCAGCCCCTGGTGGCGAGCGACAAGGGGAGCGGCACCGATCTGGTGATCCGCACCCTTGCCATCGACGCCAGCGGCAATCAGCGCGAGCAGCGCTTCGAGTACCGTATCGGCGAGCAGGGGGTGGCGAGCGGCGATTTTCGCGCCGAGAGCATCTACTTCCTGCTGACTGCCCGCTTCTATGATGGCGATGCCAGCAACAACTACTACAACCGGGATCGCTACAAGGCGGGGGATCCCCAGTGGCGTGGCGACTTCAAGGGGTTGATCGCCAAGCTCGACTACATCAAGGATCTCGGCTTCACCGCCATCTGGGTGACGCCGCCGGTGGAGAACCGCTCCGGCCTCGACTACCACGGCTACCATGCCTACGACTTCTACCGGGTCGATCCCCGTCTGGAGTCGCCGGGGGCGGGTTACCGGGAGTTCATCCAGGCGGCCCACGCCAAGGGGCTCAAGGTGATCCAGGACGTGGTGCTCAACCACTCGAGCCAGTACGGCCTGCGCGGCAAGACCTGGATCGATCGCCTGCCCGTCAAATACTACGTACCGGCGGGGTCGAGCCAGGGACTCATCAACAATGGTCCCTATCAGGGCAATCTTGGGGACTACGCCAGTGCCAACCGCTGTGACGACGACAACCCGGCGGCGCCCGACTGGTACAAGGCCCGCTGCCAGTCCGATCCGGCGGGCACCCAGCCCCTGGTGGACCCCAAGACTGGCGCCACCGTGCCGAGCGCAGGCTACAACCCCAACCGCTTCTTCGGCATCGACGCCCAGACCCTGGATCCCGCCTGGTATCACCTGGACGGTTTCATGTCCGGCGGTGACTGGGAGAGCCCGCTTGCCCTGCAGCGCAAGCACATGGCGGGGGACTGCATCGACTTGGCCACCGGCAACCAGAACGTCAAGGACTACCTCAACGGCGCCATTCGTCAGTACCTCGACATGGGGGTCGATGCCATCCGTATCGATACCTTGAAGCACATCGAGCGGGACGAACTGCTGACCTATGTCCACGACTGGCAGGCCCACAAACCGGGGCTGTTCGTCTTTGGCGAAAACCTGGTCAAGGGCACCGGCTGGGGCTCTGAGCTGGCCAACGACAATGCCTCGGCGGTGATCCGCCCCTGGTGGTATACCCGCACCACACCGAACCCGGCCGATCCCCGTGCAGGGGGCGATTCCGGCCTCTCTGTGCTGGACTTCTCCCTCTTCTCCACCTTCCGTGACAACGTCACCCGGGGGAACTTTGGCGGGGTAGGGGGGATTTTCGCCATGGACTGGGTCTATGGGGATGCCACCAAGCTCATCACCTTCTTCCAGAACCACGACGTGGGGCCGGACAACGACTTCAAGTACCGCTACGGCGGGGAAGAGGGCAATGCGGCCATGACCTACAACCTGCTCTGGACGGCGCGGGGGATCCCGACCCTCTACTACGGGGAGGAGGTGATGTTCCAGGCGGGCAAGCCCCAGGACATCGACGGGGCCACCATGACGGTGGATCAGACCGGTCGTGCCTACTACGGAGATGTGCTGGACAACCCCGCTACCCCGAGCCACCCGCTCTATCAGCACATCAAGCGCCTGAACCAGATCCGCAAGGCGGTGCCCGCCCTGCAAAAAGCGCCCATGAGCCAGGTGAACGAGTGGGGGAGCGGCATCAGCTTCGTGCGTGATCTGAGCGCCCAAGGGAGCTACGCCGCCGTGGGCCTTGCGGCCAACTCGGCCCAGCAGATAAACCTGAGTGGCCTGAAGAACGGCACCTACACGGACGCGGTAACCGGTGCGAGCCAGAGCGTCAGCAACGGCAGCCTGAGCTTTGCGGTGCCCGCCTATTCGGCGCGGGTCTGGGTACTGAACGGCCCGGGCAAGGTCGGTGCTGACGGCAAATACCTCAAGTAAGGAAGCCCTGTCACAGGGTGCAGCGAGTCGGCCTTCGGGCCGACTTTTTTATTCTGCCTTCTGCCTATGCCTGAATGGATGCCCCATCCTGATGGGACTCTGGCTGCGGAGGGGCTGGTGAATGGGCAGACCTGTGGACTCGCGACCAGCACACTCATGGGCAGGGGGCTAGAGGGAAGGGAAGTGGTGCATCCGCCGCCCGAGTCACTCCATGCTCTGCATATTGCAGTGTTCGTGGCAGTGAGCAAAGCGGTGCCCATGTCGCCTTTGCGCCGCGGTGCAAGGCAAACTGTGCCACTCAGTTGCTCTATGATGGTGCAAGCGCACTTGATTGGTGCGTTCCATCCACATCCCCCCCTGGAGCCCACCCCGAAGAAACACGCCGTATCGCCCCCGGATTTCCCCCATGACAAGCATCATCCATGCTGAAAAGCGGCATCGTATCGACATGATCTGCCGAAAAACCGGGCTGTGAAGGGGATACCACGAGGCCTTTCTCGGTGACTCGGGTAAACATGCTGCGCCACTGTGGTGACCGATCACTGAAGTGGTGCATTCGACCTGCATATTGCGCATTTATCGGAATTTAAATCCGATTATTTATGGTATCGCGGACTCTTGTTTTGATTGGCGCTCTTTTTGCTGTGCCTTGTCATCCCCATGATGGCGAGATCAGGGGGCGGGGGACGCAAGATTGGGGGTGGGGAGGGCAAGGTGAACGGGTCGCCGCCATCAGCCCCAATGCGGCCTGGTTGTCGGGCAACGGATGCCACCATCAAATCGGATCTAAGGAGTCATATGGAAGGTGAAATGACCATGCAGCCAGCGGCCGCGGGCAGGGGGCTGGCCCATACCCTCAAGGACGATGTCTACGGCATGGTGCTCGGGGTCATGTTTATCGCCGTGGGGCTCAATCTGCTCAAGTGTTCCGGCATGATCACCGGCGGCATCGCGGGCATCGCCCTGCTGATCGCCCATGTCAGCACCCTGCCCATCGGCGTGCTCTTCTTCCTGGTGAACCTGCCCTTCATGGTGTTCTGCTACGTCACCATGGGGCGCGCCTTCACCCTCAAGACGCTGATCGTCAACGTCGCCCTCTCGGCGGCCACCCAGGCGGTGCCGCTGCTGCTGACGGTGAGCTATGTCCATCCCCTGTTTGCCGCCCTGGTGGGGGGAACCTTCCTCGGCATGGGGGTCTTGTCTCTGGCGCGCCACAATGCCTCCGTGGGGGGCACCGGCGTGGTGACGCTCTGGCTACAACGGCGCACCGGCATCAATGCGGGAAAGAGCCAGATGGTGCTGGATGTGCTGGTGTTTGCGCTCTCTCTGCTCACCCTGCCGCTTCCCCTGCTGCTCTGGTCAACCCTGAGTGCGCTGGCCATGAACGCCATGCTGATGAACTGGCACAAGCCGGGCCGCTATCAGGGGAACTGACCGCCGGTCTGGCTGACGGCTGTGAGGGGAAAAAAGGCCGTTCCGGGAGACTGGCAGCAGAAAGGGGCTCAACGGCAAAAAAGATCATCTTGTCGGGAAAAACGGCATGGTTACGGCTGAATTTATTGGTTTTTTGCCCTGTTGGTGGCGTTAAATCGGGCTACGCCATAAAAAATTCAAAAAACTTCTTTACCACTGCCCAATGCATGAGTAAAATTTGTCGGCAATATTTTACACCCCCACTCCTCAACGGTGAGATATTGCCATGCTCAGGATTGCCAAAGAAGCGCTGACCTTCGACGATGTACTGTTGGTTCCAGCCCACTCCACTGTTCTCCCCAATACCGCCGACCTGCGTACCAAGCTCACGTCTGCGATCACGCTGAATATCCCGATGATCTCCGCTGCCATGGACACAGTGACCGAAGCCCGTCTGGCTATCGCACTGGCCCAGGAAGGCGGTATCGGCTTCATTCACAAGAACATGTCCATCGAGCAGCAGGCTGCCGAAGTGCGCAAGGTCAAGAAGTACGAGAGCGGCGTGGTCAGCGACCCCGTTACCGTGCGCCCTGACATGACCATCGCCCAGATCAAGGAGCTGAGTCACAAGAACGGTTTCGCCGGTTACCCCGTGGTGACTGACGGCAACCAGCTGGTGGGCATCATCACCGGCCGTGACGTGCGCTTCGTCATCGATCTCTCCCAGACCGTCGAACAGATCATGACCCAGAAAGATCGTCTGGTGACCGTGCGTGAAGGGGCCCCTCGTGAAGAGGTGGTGGCCCTGATGCAAAAGCACCGCATCGAGAAGGTGCTGGTGGTCAACGGCGACTTCAAGCTCAAGGGCATGATCACCGTGAAGGACTTCCAGAAAGCCGAGCGCAAGCCCAACGCGTGCAAAGACGAGCGTGGCCGTCTGCGGGTCGGTGCCGCCGTCGGTGCCGGTGCAGGCAACGAAGAGCGCGTCGCCGCCCTGGTGGAAGCCGGTGTGGACGTGCTGCTGATTGACTCCTCCCACGGCCACTCCCAGGGCGTGCTGGATCGCATCAAGGCGACCCGTGAAGCCTATCCTGACCTGCAAATCATCGGCGGCAACGTCGCCACCGCCGCTGGCGCCAAGGCGCTGGTGGAAGCGGGTGTCAACGCCGTCAAGGTCGGTATCGGCCCGGGCTCCATCTGTACTACCCGTATCGTGACCGGCGTGGGCGTGCCCCAGATCACCGCCATCTCCGACGCCGTCGACGCTCTGGAAGGCACCGGCGTGCCGGTGATTGCCGATGGCGGCATCCGCTTCTCCGGTGACGTGGCCAAGGCCATCGCCGCGGGCGCAAGCTGCGTCATGGTGGGCTCCATGTTTGCCGGTACCGAAGAGGCGCCGGGCGAGATCGAGCTCTATCAGGGCCGCTCCTTCAAGTCCTACCGCGGCATGGGCTCTCTGGGTGCCATGTCCAAGGGCTCCAGCGACCGTTACTTCCAGACCGACAACGCCGCCGACAAGCTGGTGCCGGAAGGGATCGAAGGGCGCGTGCCGTACAAGGGCCGCCTCAAAGAGATCATCCACCAGCAGATGGGCGGCCTGCGCTCCTCCATGGGTCTGACCGGCAGCGCGACCATCGACGACATGCGCACCAAGGCCGAGTTTGTGCGCATCTCGGGCGCCGGGATGAAAGAGTCCCACGTTCACGACGTGACCATTACCAAAGAAGCCCCCAACTACCGGATGGGCTGATGAAACGGGGCTCTGCGCCCCGTTTTTCCACCCTTTTTTTATCCCGTGCTTTTTGTGACAACATCAGCCTGATGCAGGAATAAAATGACTAAAGACATTCACGCCCACCGTATCCTTATCCTGGATTTCGGTTCCCAGTACACCCAGCTCATCGCCCGTCGCGTCCGTGAAATCGGCGTCTACTGCGAGCTGTGGGCCTGGGATGTAACCGAAGAGCAGATCCGCGAGTTCAACCCGAGCGGCATCATCCTCTCCGGCGGCCCGGAATCCGTGACCGAGGCGGGCAGCCCGCGCGCCCCCGAGTACGTGTTCAACGCCGGTGTGCCGGTGTTCGGCATCTGCTACGGCATGCAGACCATGTCCGAGCAGCTCGGCGGCAAGGTGCAGTCCTCCAACCTGCGTGAATTCGGCTACGCCCAGGTCGAAGTGCTGGGCCAGTCCGGCAAGACCAGCGCTCTCTTGCGCAACATCGAAGACGCCATTGCCGACAACGGCAATGCCCTGCTGGATGTCTGGATGAGCCACGGCGACAAGGTCACCGAGATCCCCGCCGGCTTCACCACCATCGCCCAGACCGCGACCTGCCCCCATGCCGCCATGGCCGACGAGGCCAAGCGCTTCTACGGCGTGCAGTTCCACCCGGAAGTGACCCACACCCGTCAGGGTGCCCGTATGCTGGAGCACTTCGTCAAAGACATCTGCGGCTGCGAATGCCTCTGGACCCCGGCCACCATCATCGATGACGCCGTCGCCCGCATTCGCGAGCAGGTGGGTGACGACGAGGTGATCCTGGGCCTCTCCGGCGGCGTGGACTCCTCCGTGGTCGCCATGCTGGTGCACCGCGCCATCGGCGATCGCCTGACCTGCGTCTTCGTCGACAACGGCCTGCTGCGCCTGAACGAAGGCCAGCAGGTGATGGACATGTTCGGCGATCACTTCGGCCTGAACATCATCAAGGTCGATGCCGAAGAGCGCTTCCTCTCCGCCCTCGCGGGGATCGACGAGCCGGAAGCCAAGCGCAAGACCATCGGCCGCGTCTTCGTCGACGTGTTCGACGACGAGTCCAAGAAGCTCAAGAACGCCAAGTGGCTGGCCCAGGGCACCATCTACCCGGACGTCATCGAATCAGCTGCCAGCAAGACCGGCAAGGCCCACGTCATCAAGTCCCACCACAACGTCGGCGGCCTGCCGGAAGAGATGAAGATGGGTCTGGTGGAGCCGCTGCGCGAGCTGTTCAAGGACGAAGTGCGCCGTGTCGGCCTCGAACTCGGCCTGCCCTACGACATGCTCTACCGTCACCCCTTCCCGGGTCCGGGTCTGGGCGTGCGGGTGCTTGGCGAAGTGAAGAAAGAGTACTGCGACTTGCTGCGCAAGGCTGACGCCATCTTCATCGAAGAGCTGCGCAAGGCTGACCTCTACAACCAGGTCAGCCAGGCGTTCGCCGTCTTCCTGCCGGTGCGCTCCGTCGGCGTCATGGGTGATGGCCGCAAGTACGACTGGGTCATTGCGCTTCGCGCCGTCGAGACCATCGACTTCATGACCGCCCACTGGGCCCACCTGCCGTACGACTTCCTCGGCCACGTGTCGAACCGCATCATCAACGAGATCAACGGCATCTCCCGCGTGGTGTACGACGTCTCCGGCAAGCCGCCCGCAACCATTGAGTGGGAATAAAAGGCGTGGGAATAAGCGGCTAACGCCTCTCCCTGCGATCACGCAAAACTGTCAAAAAGGCGCCCTTGAGGCGCCTTTTCTTTTTCCAATCGTTTGCGAGAAAATTTTGCTCCTGGCGAAGGGGATAGAGGCCCTGTTGCCAACGTTGTCGTGGTGAGTGCCCGAGTCGATCGGAAGAGCGCCATCCATCGCATCCACACAAGGCGGCAGGCTGTGGTTTCTCCGGGCAGGGGAGCATGCCCTGTCCGTCAGGAACTGCGCGGGCAATTGGAGCCGGATACCCGCCGTTTCGATACTCCATCTTGATGCAAGAGGGTGATGCGAGCGGCTGATACGCCCCCCCCAAGACGGGGTCATTTCTTGATCTGGCTTGGGAAATGCCCACCTTCCGCTTTTTCTTGTCGCTCTCACTCGCTAGGATAGCCGTCTGGGTATGGCCTCTTTGGAGTCACCTATGAGTCAAGCCAGAGCAACAGTGCAGGTCAAAGGCAGCAAACTGGAGGCTGCCGGGCGGTAGCTTGGCTGCTATTCAGGAATGGCACGGGCACGCAGAACGCCTGTGGGGGGCGTAGTGAATTAAAGTGGATAGTACCAACAGGACTCTTCTGTGCGGATGTTGTATTGATGCAAGCGCATCACACTTCAGGCCTGTTCATGAAGGCGGAGTTATGCGGGAGTCTGTTATTGGCTTAGTACCGTCTCCTATCTAATCGCTGTAGGGCTTCTTAACCTATGCGCACTTCAGCCAGCCGTTGGAGCAACAAAAATTGTTTTTTTCCATTAACATAACGGAGAAGTCATGGAGCATTTTGCAATTGGTATTGTTTCAGTGGCGTTCGCGGTACTATTTCCTGCCATGTATTACATCAATTTTCAGGTCCGCCGTTTAGGCGCTTGGTCAAAGCGTGAGCAAGGCCCTAAGGATCGCATAGGCTTCTTTCTACTCATTGGCACAATTTTGGGGTTTATCATTGGTTGCTTCACTCAGCCGCTTTGGAATAAAGGTATCGAGTGCAAAGCTGCCGGTCAGCCTGTTGTGTCATGTGTCTTCGTTCTAAAGTGAGAATACAAGTATCGATCTGTGGTTTCGGAACATCCTTCAGAGGTCCAACTCGGTAGTTAACATGGGCTCTGTGCGATCAAGCAATGTAGCGCTGGTTACCTATACATTAGAGGTTTTAGGAGATTTCTATGGCTGAAAATTTACCTTATAGCAATTCTGTTGGCACTTTAGAAAAAATGTTAGAGAAAATTAAGTCAGCATCTGTTCCTGAGAGATTTACGCAAGACTTTGTTAATACGAAACTAGCTATGAAAGGTGGGTCGGCGAATGCCTGTATTCCTATTTTAAAAAAGATGGGGTTGGTAAATAGTGATGGAACCCCAGCAGACTTATATAAGGAATTTAGGAACCCTAAAAAATCACGGCATGCAGTAGGAAAAGCATTCAGACGACTCTATGAACGCCTTTATGAAATGAATGAGTATATTCATGACTCGGAAGATTCCGATGTGCTTGGATTGATAGTTGAATGCACTGGCGGAGAGAAAAACTCAACGGTGACAAAACAAACATTAGCCACCTTTAATATGTTAAGAAAACATGCTGACTTTGAAGGGGAAGATAATGAAAATGACGTTGAGTCTACGGTAAATAACATTCAGCCGTCAATTGAAAAAGCGTTGATTGATGTGCAGTCAAACCCCCAGCGCTCACATTCTCAGAGCCGTGGAATTAATCTCTCATACACCATAAACCTAAACTTGCCTGCTACCAAAGATATTGAAGTTTTTAATGCAATTTTTAAAAGCTTAAAGCAACACTTACTGGATCAGTGATATGGCATTTGAAGATAAAGTTAAGTCTTTCGGCATGACTAACATGTTGATTGAAGCTGATTTGGAGCAAATCGAGAAGAGGTTTAATGTTGTTTTAAATGAAAAAATAAAAAATCAAAAAACAGAAACAACAGAAATAGAAATTTCATACTTTCCTCAATTCGAGGAGAACTTAAGAAAAGAGGCTGGTGAAATGGCCAGGAATTATGAGCTATTTTATTGTCTTGAAAAAACAATCCGAAAACAAATATCGGAAATGCTTGAGTCATACCATGGAGATAAATGGTGGCATGATAAAGTAATACCTCAGCATATAATTGGTGAGGTGAAAAAGAGAATTCTTCGTGAAAGAGAATCTGGTATAACACCCAGATCGTCCGATGAGCTCGACTATACAAATTTTGGTGAGCTTGGTGAAATAATAAAAGCTAACTGGGGTGTTTTTGCTAGTGTATTTAATAACATAAAGGCAGTGGAGAAAATAATGTTCAACTTAAATACATTACGAAATCCAATTGCTCATTGTAGTTTTTTAGCTGAAGATGAAACGCTTAGGCTAGAACTTAGTTTACGCGATTGGTTTCGATTGGCAGAATAAATTTTATGGCAAAAACCAGGTGCGATATTTCTATGCAACCTTACAAGTAAAAGTTAGATTGTTTTAGAAAAAATTGTTTTAGAAAAATAAGAACACTTCACTCCTATGAGCGACAGCACGGTTGGTCATCATACCCCGTTGCAGAGTCAGCAAAGGGGGGCTATCACCGCTTCACATCTTTTATTGAACCACCGTTTAATCCCTGTACAGCTTCCTGAGCAGTCTGGTGGTTTGTTATCTCATGGCCAAGACGGTCCTGTTTTCCGCATAACGGGCAGGTGCTCACTCATACCTCGCCGCTTCCCAGGCGTGTATCGCCTGTTTGCGGGTCTCGCCCCAGTGATAGCCGCCGAGTTTGCCGTTTTGCTGGATGACTCTGTGGCAGGGGATCATCAAGGCGACGGGGTTGGCGCCCACCGCCAGCCCCACGGCGCGGGCAGCCTTGGGGTTGCCGACGGCGCTTGCCACCTGGGCGTAGCTCACCACCTTGGCGGGCGGGATCGCGAGTAGCGCCCGCCAGACGCTGATCTGAAAGTTGGTGCCGCTCACGTGCAAGGAGATGGGGCGATCCGGCGCCTTGCTGCCATCGAACATGGTGTGGATGACGCTTTGGGTGCGTGATGGCGCCTCCCTCAGTTCTGCTTCGGGCCAGCTGTGGGCGAGGGCGGTCAGCGGCGCCTCTGGGGCTTGGTCATCGAGAAACGAGAAGTTGCACACCCCTCGCGGGGTCAGGGCGACGAACGCCTGGCCGAAGGGGGTGTCGTGCACCCCGTGATCGATCACCAGCCCGGCCCCGCGCTGCTTGTACTCCCCCGGCGTCACCGCTTCGAGCTGCACGAAGTGATCATAGAGCCGCGAGCCGCTGCTCAGGCCCAGGGTATCGGCCACCTCCAGCAGCGGGCGCGACTCCTGCAGCAGCGCCTTGGCCCGCTCCAGAGTCAACACTTGTAGATAGCGTTTGGGCGTCACCCCGGCCCAGCGGCTGAAGAGCCGCTGGAAGTGAAAGGGGCTTAGGTGAACGTGCGCCGCTATCTCGTCCAGGGTGGGCTGGCGCGCCACCTGGCTTGCGATAAAACGGATGGCATCGGCGATGCGGGCGTAATCAGACATAGGGCGCTCTCACGATAGGTTGGCAGCCGCAGGATCTTGGGTGCGACAAGGTCATGTGCGACAAATAGATACCCCACCATCGGCCAGCAGGGCAATGCCGGTGGTAAAGCTGGATGCATCGGAGGCGAGATAAAGTGCCGAGCGGGCGATCTCCTCCGGTTGGGCCAGCCGTTTGAGGGCGTGGAGTTGTTGCACAAAGGCGAGACTCTCCGGTGTATCGGTAAAGGCCCGCCCCATGGGGGTGTCGGTGCCCCCCGGCAGCAGGGCGTTGACCCGCACCCCTTGTGCCCCATATTCGGCGGCCAGCACCTGGGTCAGACCGATGAGGCCCGCCTTGCTCGCGGCATAGGCCGCCATGCCGGGCAACCCCAGGGTATGGCCGACGAAGGTGGAGGTAAAGATAAGGGAGCCGCCCCCGCGTGCCTGCATGGCGGGGATCTGGTACTTGGCCCCCACAAAGGCACTGGTGAGGTTGGTATCCAGGGTCTCTTGCCACTGCGCCAGTTCAAGCCCCGGCACGCTGCCCGGTGTCCCCGTGGTGCCGGCGTTGTTGAAGGCGATATCGAGTCCGCCGAAACGGGTCAGCGCAAGATCCACCAGGGCGCGGGCATAGGTTTCGCTTTTCACATCCCCCGCCAGGCTCACCGCCTGGCCCCCCTCATGGCGGATCTCCTCCACCAGCGCATCCAGCTCGGGCTGGCGGCGGGCACCCAGGACGACGCTGGCCCCCTCCCTTGCAAACAGGATGGCGCTGGCGCGACCGATACCGGAGCTGGCTCCCGTGATGATGGCGACCTTGTTGGACAGTAATGACATGGCAGTTCCCTCGCGAGATGTGCATGGCGCCAGGTGGCGACGCTCATGCAGGGTTGGCAGACAAGTGGATGGGTTCAACCCCCTCCTGGTTCAAACCTCCTTTGGTTCAACCCCCTCCTGGTTCAAAGCTTTGGGGGGGTTGAAAGCACTGTTGGTTTGAAAGCACTATGGCGGCGAACCTTTGTCACGACGACCCGGATCTTGCTCACTTGTCCCATCGGCGATGGCTCATCAAGGCATCAGGAGATATCAGCGTTTTTTAAAGGGAGTGGGAAGGAAGTGGGAAGGGAGCGGGGCTGTGGCGCCGCTTTCCCAGGTGGTGGTGACCTGGGTTTGCAAGGGCTGGGCATGGAAAACAGTGCCACCGGTGTCGGCGGCACTGACGCAAGGCCTGATGGGATAACGCTCTTTTAGGGGTTATCAGGCCAGGGCGGGGCTGGATGTGGCGGCGCAGGGCAGGGCGGCCAACTGTGCAAGGTGCTCGCCCAGGGAGACACCGGCGCCGGTGGCGTTGACCGTCTCGAAGTAGTCGTGCCAGCCCGATGCGGCTATTCCCTGGACGAGGGCATCGATGGCTGCGGCATCCGGCCCGCGCCAGATGGCGAAGAAGGGGTGGGGCGCGCCATGGAGGGTGGCAGCATCGGTCTCGCCCAGGGCGATGGGCTCCACCCCGAGGGCGGCGAGGTTGGCCATGCCTGTGCCAATGGCCTCGAAGAACTGCTGACGAGCCGTCTGGCTCAATGCCTGCCAGGCGGGAGTGGGGGTGTAGAGCTCTGCCAGATAGTGGGTCATAGGGGTTCCTTCGGGAGTTGGCCCTTGCGCAAGGTGCGCAAGGCGCGTTGACAAATCCGGGTTGTCGCGGGACTGGGGCTTTCGCGAGACCAGCGCGCGCAGAGGTCAGTGACCCACTGTGGCCTGTCTTTGCTCGCATCGTTCAGCCAGTTGGCAACGGAGTCCTGCACATAGGGGGCGGGATCGGCCTTGAGGGGCTCGAGCAGCATCAGGGCTTGCTCCGGCGCTTGTCGCAGGGACGCAAGATGGGTACACCAGACGCCGCGGGGCCGGGTCGCTTCGCTTGCAAAGCGTCGCAGTCGCTCGGACGGCTCCGCCGTCCAGGGCACCAGGGCGGCAATGGCCACCTCGAGCTGCGCAGCAATGGTCGTTCGCATTGCGAGCCAGGCCCACTCGCGCACCCCAAAGTGCGGGTCATCGGCGAGGGGGCGAATGAGGGCCAGGCGGTCGCTGAGCGACAGCCCCTCGCTCGCGCCCACCATGAAACAGGCCCAGCCCCGCACGGTATCGGAGGGATGACGGCTGAGCGCCGCAAGATCCCTCGTGCCGCTCTCGGTCAGGAGCAGCCTGGCGGCCAGCGCCATGCGCCGGGTAATGCCCTCCCCGGATGCGGCGTGCATCGATGCCAGCGCCTGGGGCCCGAGCGAAGGCAGGGTGCACTGCATCAGGGCGGCAAAATCCACCGCCAGGCATTCGGTCAGGTTGCTTGCCTCAGCCTCTCCCCGGTTGAGCTGGGCGAGGCGTGAGGGGGCGATATCCGTGATGCGGCTGCGTGTCATGGGTGCTCCTCTGTGGCGGCCTCAGTGCAGCCTGTCCGGGATGAGAGGACATTGAGCCAGGCCCGCTTGAGCAGGGCGCTCAGGGTCTCTCGCTCTGCCTGATCGAACCCGGCAAACAGGGAGCCTATCCACTGGCTGTGCTCATCGAGCAGGTGTTGCGCCAGGGCCTGGCCCTGCTCTGTCAGGCGCACCGAGATCTTTCGCCTGTCCTGGCTGTCGCTGTGGCGACCCAACAGGCCGTCCCGTTGCAGCCCGTCGAGCAGGCCGGTGATGGTGGCCCGTGTGACCCCCGCCTTGTCGGCAAGCTCGTGGGGAGCCAACCCTTCTGGCAGGTCGCGCAGCAAAAACAGCAGCACGAACTTGCCTTCGGAGAGGCGGTGAGGGGCCAGGCGCGCCGCGCACGCCTGATCGATGGCAGCGGCGAGGGTCAACACCTCAAAGCAGACGCGCATGTTTTGGGTGTCCGCGTGTCCGCGGCGCTCTGCATCCTCGAGCAGGGCGAGGTGTTTCTGTTCCAGCGTGATCATGATGGTGAGTCTCGAATGACTTTGTATGGCGCCATACTATATGGCACCAACCAAATGTTCAACCACCCAAGCGCGCGACCGGAATGGTCCATGGCAACGGGGAGCGGGAGTGTGGCGATGAGGGGCCCTTGCAAGAGCAGGCGTTGCAAGAAAATCGGCCATCTTTGGCCGTCATTCCCTATAATGCCCCTCCTTTGTGGTCTGGGGGGAGTGCCCCGCAGTGAGCCACCGCAAGCCCGAATGTTGATAGAGACGATCCCATGCATACCCTGGAACAGCTTCGCGCAGGCGAACTCTGCGGCGCCCGCCACCTCAAACTTGCTGAAAACCTCGCGGTGTTCCCTCCCGAGATCCTGAGCCTCAAGGAGACCCTGGAGGTGCTGGATCTCACCGGCAACCAGCTGAGCGAGTTGCCTGACGCGCTGGCCGAATGCAAGAAGCTGCGCATCCTCTTCTGCTCCGAGAACAACTTCACCGAACTGCCCGAGGTGCTGGGGCGCTGCCCAGCGCTCACCATGGTGGGCTTCAAGGCCAACCGCATCGCGACCGTCCCGGCCGCCTCCCTGCCCACCAGATTGCGCTGGCTGATCCTGACCGACAATGCCATCGAACGACTGCCGGACGAGCTGGGGCAGTGCGACGCCCTGCAAAAGCTGATGCTCTCGTGCAACCGGCTCGCTGGGCTTCCCGAGACTCTTGCCGGTTGCCACCGTTTGGAGCTTTTGCGCATCGCCGCCAACCGCCTGCCAGCGCTGCCGAGCTGGCTGCCCTCGATGCCGCGTCTGTCCTGGCTGGCCTTTGCGGGCAACCCTTTCTGTGATGAGCAGGTGTGTCTGAACGGCACATCGGAGTTCACTACCGAGATCCTCTGGCAGGCGCTCTCACTGGGGGATGTGCTCGGGGAGGGAGCATCCGGCGTCATCTATCGCGCCGAGTGGGCGAGTGCCGAAGGGCCCGGGGCGGTGGCGGTCAAGCTCTTCAAGGGGGCCGTCACCAGCGACGGCTTGCCCCTGAGCGAGATGACTGCGTCCCTGGCCGCCGGTCGCCATCCAAACCTGGTCGGGGTGATGGGGAGAGTGAGCGATCATCCCTCCGGCATCCCGGCACTGGTGATGCCCCTGATAGACCCCGCCTTCGCTACCCTGGCGGGGCCCCCGAGCCTGGACTCCTGTACCCGGGATGTCTATGGGGAGGATCTGAACTTCACCCCGGCCCAGGTGATGGTCATGGTACAGGGGGTGGCTGCGGCCGCCCGGCACCTGCACGAGCGGGGCATCCTCCACGGCGATCTCTACGCACACAACCTGCTGTACTCCTTGCAGCCCGCGATGCCTCACTCGCCGCAGGAGGCGCCGGGCCGGGTGCTGCTCGGTGACTTTGGTGCCGCCTCCTGTTACGACCGCGCCGATGAGGTGCTGGCCGGGCGGCTGGAGCGCCTGGAAGTGCGGGCCTTTGGCTGCCTGCTGGCCGAGCTGCTGGCGCGCTGTGATGGGGGGGACGCCGACCTCGACCCCCTTCATCGACTGGCCGGGGAGTGTGGCTTTGAAGTGCCTTCCCGGCGACCCACCTTCGCGCAGATCCTGACCCGGCTGGCAGCGATGGCGACAAGCCTGCCTGGGGTCGTGGCCTGAGGCCTGCCCATCGTGGGCTTTCTCGTGCACAGGGGCGGGATCATGGGGCTTGCGCCACTTCGGTGAAGTTGTGATAGTGATGCACCATTGCAGATGACGAGAGGAAGATGATGGAAGCTGCATTTTGGCACCAGAAGTGGAAAGAGAACCGGATTGGCTTTCATCAGGCAGATTTCAACCGCTGGCTGCAATCCTGGTGGTCGGCCCAGCAAGGGAGCGACCCCGTGCTGGTGCCCCTTTGCGGCAAGTCCCGGGACATGCTCTGGCTGCGTGAGCAGGGGCATCCGGTGGATGGCTTCGAGCTCTCCGAGCTCGCCATTACCCAGTTTTTTGACGAGAACAACCTGAGTGCAGAGAGAAGCGAGGTGGGTCCCTATCAGTGCCACCGGCACGAGGATCTGCGCATCTATCAGGGGGACTTCTTCGCCGCTCCGGAGCTTGGTCAGCGTTATCGCCTGGTCTATGACAGGGCGGCCCTCATCGCCTTGCCGGGCGCCATGCGCCGCCAGTATGCCGCCCTGATGAGCCGCCTGGTGGAGGCGGGGGGGCAGGTGTTGCTGGTGACCCTCGAATATCAGCCCGAGCAGCAGCAACAGCCGCCGTTCTCGGTGGGGGAGATGGAGGTGCGCACCCTGTTTGAGCGCGACTTTGGTGTCGAGGTACTGGGCCGGGGGGCGGAGCTGGATCACCCCAGGGTGCTCTCGGGGCAGCTCTCCTATTTCGACGAGGTGGCTTACCGGCTGATCCGCCGGGGCTGAGAGGGCGCGAGGCCGATGCCAAGGAGGGAAGTGGCGCTTGTTTTACCTCCTTTGACATAGATCAACGTGGAAAATCAGGGAAATGCCTAAGATGAGGCTGTTTCTCAATCACTGCTGGTGCCGACCGGTGAGCTCTGGTTTGAACGCCGGTCGAACATCAACCCAGTGTCTGATTTTCACGCTCATGTTCACTTTTGGCGGCTCTGGTCGCAATTGATTATGGTTTTTCCAGCCGACCCCACGGGGTCGGCTTTTTATTGCCTGCGCGTTGCCAACAGGGGAGGTCAGCCTTCGAAGGTGGCGGCGTTGAGCCGAAATGCCCTGGGATCGTCGACAAACTGGCCGGTGATCCGCTCGTCGTGCTCGTGGCCCAGGCCATAGCTGCAGAGGATGAGGCGATCCGAGGTGCGGGATCTCAGCTGGGTGATGAAGCGCACCAGATCGGCACGGCTGAGCCTGCCCACCTCCTCGCGTACCCGTTCGCGCTGATCAAAACCCAGATCCTTGTTGCCGATACTGACCCAGAGCCGCTGGCCGCGGCTGCGCAGGTTGGCATCCCGCTCGCTGAGCTGGGCCTGCAACCCCGCCTTGCTCTCCTGCCACTGCTGCTCGGTGAACTCCAGCATGGCCAGCGGGAAGAGATCGATGAACTCCTCCACCGCATCCAGCAGGATCTGCGGCCCTGCCACCGGCGACTGGATATAGAAGATGAGACCGGGATGGCGGTTGAGGGGCAGGTTGCCGGCTCCCACCACGTAACCGAGCTGCTGGCGGGTGCGCAGCTCGTGGAAGAAGGTGGATGACATGATGTGGTTGGCCAGGGTGAAGCAGGCGAGATCCCGCGCTCGGGTGGTGCGCGACTGGTAGTAGACCAGCAGCGCCGAGTCCTCGTGATCGCACCCCTGCTCGCGAATGAGGGTGCCTCTGTCCTGGATGGAGATGAGGGGGCGGCGGGTCTCGGCGCTGGGCTGGCTGTTGGCACCGAGGTGGCGCTCCAGCAGGGCCGCGAGTTCGAGGGCTTCGGCGGCCGTCCAGTCTCCGTGTACCAGGGCCTCCAGATGCACCCTGGCAAAGAGCTCGGAGACGAAGCCGGGCATCTCCCCGAGTTCGACGGTGCGCAGGTGGCGCAACAGCTGCTCGAAGGGCGGGTTGTTGGGTTGCAGCAAACTGGTGAGCTGGTTGAACAACTGGGAGATGGGGCGGGTCTTGGACTGGTTCTCCCAGTTGCGGATAAGCTGCTCCTTGATCTCGCTAAAGCGGGCCGGATCCGGATACCCCAGGGTGCGGTTGCCGAGGATCATGTCGAGCAGCAGCGGTTGCTTGTCGGCAAAGCCGCTGAGGTTGATGGTAAAGCCCCCCTGATGGGCATAAATCTGGTAGCCAAGGCCCGCGAGCTCCGCCGGGTAGGTGAGGGCGTTGAGGTGATCCGTGAGCAGTTCCACGGCCAGACGCGCCATGGCGATGTGACGCGGGCTCTTGACCGCATGTTCGCTGTCGACGGAGATATAAAGGCTGCCCTTGGGCACGCTGAACTGATGCTCGTGCAGGTGCCAGAGCCGGAAACCGGGCCTGTCGATGAGGCAGGACGGCATGTCGGCGGGCAGCGCCGGCAGACGGGCGTCGAGGCGGGTGCTGATGAAGGGGTTGGGCGCCGGCAGGTGCAGGGCGGGATCCGGTTCACTCTGCTGCCAGCGGATCTTCTCGGCCTCGCTGATGCTCTGGACGCTGTAGGGTGTCTGGTACCAGCGGGCGAGGCGATCCGTACTCACTTCCGGGGCCTGGATGGTCACCCGCAGGTTGTGGGGGGTCAGCTTGGCGAGGAAGCGCCGGATCAGCGGCTCATCGAACTCGCGCATCATGTAGTCGCCGTAGAGCAGATCGTCCGGCCCGTAGCTGAACAGGTTGAGCACGAGGCCGGAGACGGTGTCGAGGGCCCGGCCCCGCTCCTGGAAGCGGAAGGCGGATTCCAGCACGCTGCGCTTCTCCTCATAGCGCCAGGCCTGCACCCCGTCGCGCTCGATGAGCTTCAGATAGCCAAACAGAGCGGCGATGATCTCGTCCACATGCTCAAGCCCAAGGGGGGTGAGGCCAAAGCTCACGCCAAAGTCCTTGAAGTTGGCGCCGCTGATGCCGCCGCCGGCGGCGAGCTGATTGACCCAGCCTCGCCCCTTGAGCAGAGAGAGCAGGCTGCCTTCCCCCTCATAGCCGATGAGGTGGCTCAGGAAGGTGAGGGGTTTTTTGTCGTAATACTCATCCACGCACGGCAGCGGGAAGGTCAGCGCCAGCTTGCGGGTCTCCTTGACCGGGGTCAGCTGGATGCGAATGCCGAGATCATCGAGCCGATAGAGAGGATGGCTCAGTACCGGAGGGCCGAGGCGGCGATCCGGAATGGCACCAAAGAAGCGATCACACCATGTCAGCTGGGTCTCGATGGGTGCCGGTGAAAGCATGACCAGCGCCATGCGATCCGCACTGTAGTGGGTTTCGTAGAACGCAATGAGGTCCGAGCGCAGATCCCGGCCGGGGAGATCCGCCAGGGTATCGAGGTTGCCCACCGAGAATTTGGAGAAGGGGTGGTCCGGATTGACCGTCTCCTTGTGCACCTGGTAGCTGCGGCGCACATCGTCCTGCAGCTTGAGGCGGTACTCGGAGTCCACCGCGTTGCGCTCCTTGTCGACCCACTCCGGTGCAAAGGTGGGGCAGATGAAGAACTGGGAGAACCGGTCGAGCCCCGCCTCGAAGAAGCCGTTGTCGATGTCGAAGAAGAAGTTGGTGAACTCGGTACCGGTCCAGGCGTTGTTGCTGCCCCCGTGACGGCTCATGAATTGCTGGTATTCACCGGGTTTTGGGTAGGTGCGGGTACCGAGAAACAGCATATGCTCGAGGAAATGGGCCATGCCCTGGCGATCCGCAGGATCGTCGAAGTGGCCGGTATTCACCGCCAGGGAGGCGGCGGATTTGTCGGTCTCGGGATCACAGATCAGCAAGACCCTGAGCCGGTTTGCCAGCTCCAGATAGTGATACCGCCGATGGTCATTGGGACTGGCATATGGGCTCATTGGGGAGGGGCTCGCGGTGAATTTATTTGAATTTAAACATGATTATCGACCCCGCTATCTTGCGAGGCAAACCCTTTTCTGAGAGGTGGCGCAATTGTTTCCCCCGGCATGGCGGGGTAAGATTCCCCCGCTATTTAAACAGGCCCCCTGGGCGAGGTTGTAATGAAAATCTACATCATGCGTCATGGCCAGGCTGGCATGAACGCAAAGACTGATGAACAGCGTCCACTGACCGAGCAAGGCATCGAAGAGTCCATCCACATGGCGGGCTGGCTGGCTCCCCAATTGGCAGGCTCCCTGAACCTGGTGATCCACAGCAACTATCTGCGTGCCAGACAGACCTGGCAGGCCATCGCACCCGCGTTGCCCAAGGCCCTCAAGGTCGAGGAGAGCGGCGACATCACCCCCTACGGGGATCCGGCTTTCGTGGCAAGCTACCTCACGGAGCTGGCGGCGGAGCATGACAACATCCTGATGGTCAGCCACCTGCCGCTGGTGGGGTATCTGGTCCAGAGTCTCTGCCCGGCGGCAGGGGCCCCCATGTTCGCGACGTCCGGGCTGGCCTGCATCGAATGGCAAGATGGCAAAGGAGTCTTGCTCTGGCTGGAAGGACCGCATACAATACGGTAAAAGTTAATAATAAGTTACAGTTTGGTTTTTTGGGGAAGAGAGAGTCGAATTTTCCGGTTTTTTATATAAATTTAACGGAATTATTTCGCATAAGCTGCTGTCATACGGATACAACTTCAAGAGGTTGCAAACGATGAGAGTGTTCAAGAAGTACCTGCCACTGATGGTGGCAAAACATGTCAAAACCTTCTTCAAAGGGCGGATTTACATCCACGGCAGGGGGCGCTTCGATTTCCAGTCGGGCTTGCTGATGATGCCATTGCAAGCCGACATTCCCCATCGCCAGACGGTGCTCGAGGTCAATGAACTGATTTCAAGGCTCCACATGGATGCCGCCTGAGGCGCCTCAGGCTGACCCTGGTCCCTCTCATGCCCGCCCCTGTGCGGGCATGATTGTTGATGGCGCCTGGGCGCGGCGCCAACCGTTCGCGTCATGGCGCTTCTTCCTGCGTTGGCAGGCTTGCTTATCCTGATTGCCTCTCTATACTCGCGCGCAATACCCGCCTTTTTATTCTGGATATCGCAATGCCCCTTGCCTTCCTGTTTCCCTTCTCCTGCATGGCCATCTGGGCCGGCAATGGCATCGTCAGCAAGCTGGCGGTCGGGGTGTTGTCTCCTGCGGCGCTCGCCTGGTCGCGCTGGATGGTGGCGGCCCTGGTGCTGACCCCGTTTCTGGCTCACCGGGCCTGGCGCGAGCGCCGCAAGCTGCGGGCCGGTTTCTCGAAGCTGGCTGTGCTGGCCCTGCTCGGGATGGTCTTGAACCAGACCTTTGGCTATTACGCGGCCCAGACCCTGGGGGCCACCGAGATTGGCCTGATGATGGGGCTGACCCCCTTGATGACGGTACTGCTCAGCATCTGGTTGCTGCGCGAGCGGCCCACCTGGGGGGCGCTGCTGGGAGGCGCCATCTCCATTCTGGGGCTGGCGATTTTGCTGGGGCAGGGGGATCCGGCCCGGCTGCTGACCCAGGGCATCCATATCGGTTCCGTTTACATGCTGCTCTCGGCGGCCACCTATGCGCTCTACAGCGTGCTGCTCAAGCGCTGGGATCTGGGGCTGGACAACTGGTCCATGCTCTACGGTCAGGTGCTGTGCAGCCTCCTGTTCCTCACCCCCTTCTATCTGCTGGTGGACGGGCACTGGCCCGATGGCAGCGCCCTCTGGCTCATCCTCTATGCGGGGATCCCGACCTCGGCCCTCTCGCCCTGGCTCTGGATGCAGGGCATTGCCCTGCTCGGGGCGAGCCGCACCGCCATCTTCATGAACCTGTTGCCGGTGATGACGGCCGCCCTTGCCATCAGCTGGCTCGGGGAGCGGCTCACCAGCTATCACCTCATCGGTGGCGGCATGACCCTGATGGGGGTGCTGCTGGCGCAGTTGCTGGTGAGGCCCGTGACGGTGCGAAGACGCGCCCGGCTCGCGGTGGCGGGCTGTCAGGAAAAGTAGGATAAAAAAAGACCGCCCTCGAGGCGGTCTTTTTGGTTCGGTGCTCAGCGTCACTGCGCCGTCAGATAGAGATCCTTGGCATAGACCAGGTCTTGCGGGTTCTGGTAGGGGTAGCCCTTGACGTTGGGTTTGAGCAGCCGTGATTTCACGTAGAAGTAGACAGGGGCAATGGGGGCCTCCTCGTCGATCAGCACCTCGGCCTGCTGATAGAGGCGGTTGCGCTCGGCGGGGTACTTGGCGTCATGGGCCTTGGCCAGGAGGGCGTCGTACTCCTTGTTGAACCACTTGCCGCTGTTGGCGCTGCTGCTGGAGGTCATGATGTCGAGGAAGGTGGAGGCATCGTTGTAGTCTCCGTTCCAGGAGTAGCGGCTCACCCCGAAGTCACCCTCGTTCAGGGCTGACACCATGGTCTTCCACTCCATGTTGTTGAGCTCCGCCTTGACCCCCAGGTTGTGCTTCCACATGGAGGAGATGGCGAGCGCTATCTTCTTGTGCCCCTCGTTGGTGTTGTAGAGGATGTCCACCGTCAGCGGCTTGTCAGGGCCGTAACCCGCCTCGCCAAGCAGCGCCTTGGCCTGCTTGATGCGCTCTTCCTTGCTCATCAGCTCGCTGGCGGGGCGTTTGAGCTCGAAGCCGTCCACGCTCGGCGGGGTCAGGCTGAAGGCGGAGAGCTGCCCCTGTCCCAGGATCTTCTCCGTGATGGTGTCCCGGTCGATGGCAAGAGACAGTGCCTTGCGCACCCTGACGTCGTCAAAGGGTTTGCGCTGGGTGTTGAAGACGTAGTAGTAGGTGGCGAGCATGGGGGCGCTCACCAGCTCCTCCGGGCTCTGGCGCTTGATCTGCTGATACTGCTCCAGGGGATAGGTGGTGTAGTGCAGCTCGCTCGCACGATAGCGGTTGTAGGCCGCGGTATCGGAGACGATCTCCAGATAGATCACCTTGTTCAGCACGGTGTGCTCGTTGTCCCAGTAGTGGGGGTTGCGCTCGGCGATGAGGCGCTCGTTCGGGGTCCACTCCTTGAGGGCGAAGGCGCCGTTGGAGACGATGTTGGCCGGTTTGACCCACTCATGACCGAACTTCTCGATGGTGGCCTTGGGCGCCGGGAAGGTGGTGTAGTGGGAGAGGGTCTTGAGGAAGAAGGGGACCGGGTTTTTCAGGGTGATCTGCAGGGTGTAGTCATCGAGCGCCTTGATCCCCAGGGCATCCGGGCTCTGCTTGCCCTGCACCACGTCGCTGGCATTGGCGACGCCGGTCAGCTCGATGAACCAGGCGTAGTTGGAGGCGTTCTTGGGGTCCGCCGCCCGCTGCCAGCCATAGACGTAGTCCGCCGCCGTCACCGGCTCACCGTTGGACCATTTGGCATCGGGTCTGAGCTTGAAGGTGTAGACGGTGCCCGTGGCATCGAGCTCGTAGCCAAGGGCGCCCGCCGCCTGCAGCTTGCCGTTGCCATCCAGGGTATAGAGCCCCTCGAACAGATCGTTGACGACGTCGCTGCCCGCGCTCTCTTCCACCATCTGGGGATCGATGGAGGCAGGCTCGGTGCCGATGTTGCGCACTAACACTTGCTGGGCGGCTGGCAGAAGCTGGGTGCCTTCAGGCACCTGGGCGGCGAGGACGGGGAGGGTGAGCAGAGCGGCAACCGCCCCGGCGATAAGCGACTTTTTCATTGAATATCCTTATGTTTTTTTGCTTCCAAAGCGCAGCCAGTGTGCGGGATTGGGGGGCAGATCTCAAGAGGGGAGCCTCTGGCGCAACATTGCCGGGCGCCAGGGGGAGCAAGGCGGGCAGCCGCGTCGGCCCGGATGCATTCTTGTCACGAATTAACCCCCAAAAAGATGCCGGATGACACCCTTGTTTCACGCCGAAAGCCCGTGGTGGCGCGGTTTTCTGGCGATTTAAAGAACGGCTTAATTCGCTGCAAAAACAAAAAACAGGCGTTACATTGGGTTACAAAACAACGCTGCCGGGGATCGGCACTTTTTTTGCCGACACTTGCAAACGTTTTCAACGGCCAACGGAAACGATCTTAAAGGAACAAGAATGCGAAACATGATCACCATGGGCGAGTTCATCGTCAAAAAGCAGGCGGACTACCCGACCGCGACCGGCGAGCTGACCTCCTTGCTCAGCTCCATCCGCCTGGCCGCCAAGGTGGTGAACCGGGAGATCAACAAGGCGGGTCTGGCGGACATCATCGGCTCCATCGGCGCCGAAAACGTGCAGGGCGAGGTGCAGCAGAAGCTGGACGTCTATGCCAACGAGCGCTTCAAGGCGGCGCTGGAGGCCCGTGGCGAGGTGTGCGGCATGGCCTCTGAGGAGGAGGAGGACTTCGTCTCCTTCGATTCCGAGCTCTCTCGTCACTCCAAGTACGTGGTGCTGATAGACCCCCTCGACGGCTCCTCCAACATCGACGTCAACGTCTCGGTCGGGACCATCTTCTCCATCTATCGCCGGGTCAGCAAACCGGGCGCCGGGGTCACTCTGGAGGACTTCCTGCAGCCGGGTCACCGTCAGGTCGCGGCGGGCTACGTGGTCTACGGCTCCTCCACCATGCTGGTCTACACCACCGGCTTTGGGGTCAACGGCTTCACCTATGACCCCTCCATCGGCTGCTTCTGCCTCTCCCACGAGAACATCCGCATTCCGGAGGAGGGCAAGATCTACTCCATCAACGAGGGCAACTACATCAAGTTCCCGGACGGGGTGAAGAAGTACCTGAAATACTGCCAGGAGCGTGACGAGGCGACTCACAGGCCCTATACCTCCCGCTACATCGGCTCCCTGGTGTCGGATTTCCACCGCAACCTGCTCAAGGGGGGCATCTACATCTATCCGTCCGGCACCAACTCCCCGAACGGCAAGCTGCGCCTGCTCTATGAGTGCAACCCCATGGCCTTCCTGGTGGAGCAGGCCGGTGGCAAGGCGTCCGATGGCTTTGGCCGCATCATGGACATCCAGCCTACCGCTCTGCACCAGCGCACCCCCTACTTCGTCGGGTCCACCAGGATGGTGGAGCGGGCCGAGGCCTTCATGCGGGAGTTCTCCGCCCACGAGGATCCGGCCAACCAGGGCTGAGCCCGGGCCAGCGTCCCTTCGTCACGGGAGCCGTCAAGGCTCCCGTTTTTATTGGCGTGCAGGTGGGTTGAATCAGGTTGATATGCTGACGGGCTGACGGGCTGACGGGCTGACGAACTGACGAACTGACGAACTGACGAACTGACGAACTGACGAACTGACGAACTGACGAACTGACGGACTGACGGACTGACGGGCTGACGGGCTGACGGACTGACGGACTGACAGACTGACACGGCGCCTCGGTTGTCGCGGTGCAATGGCTGGTGGCCCCCTTGCCGGGATACCTGGTCTGGATACGTGGGCGGGATAAATACGGCACGGGCTATCTGTGGGGTTCGCGAGGCGCGTGGAGCCTGTCTGTTGCCCACAATCATCCCCACATCCATCTGTTTTTCAGATGGGTGATGACTCAATGTATCGCATCAGTGGATGGGTTTGGCGGTAAAATGGTGCTGCCAGGAGGGCGAACCGAGGCGTCGGGGACAAGAAGGCGGGCCGGGGGCGAGATGCCGCCCCTTGCCAGCAACGAAACGGGAGCCCTGGGGCTCCCGTTGTTGTAGGCGGCAGGTCGCGCCCTGCTGACGTCATGCTTCCCCTCAGGGGGTGGCATGGCGGGCGAGATCCGCCAGCAGGCCGTCCACCAGTTTGAGGCGCATGGCCCTGTCCTGGGTCGGTACCTGGAAGCGCAGCCGGGTCGGCCCGTCCATCTTGTAGATGCGCGGCTGCTCCGAGAGCAGCTTGACCAGATAGGCCGGGTTGACGCGGGTTTCCTGGGTGAAGTCCAGATAGCCGCCGCGCTCGCTCATCTCCACCCGGCGAATGCCCAGCGCCGTGGCGCGCTGGCGGAAGGCGGCCAGCTCCATCAGCGTCTTGGTCGGCTCCGGCAAGAGGCCGAAGCGATCGATGAGCTCCACTTTGAGCTCCCGCAGCTCCTGCTCGTCGGCGGCACTGGCGATGCGCTTGTACATGGAGAGGCGCATGTTGACGTCCGGGATGTAGTCGTCCGGGAGCAAGGCGGGCAGACGCAGCTCCACCTCGGTATGCTGGCTCATGAGCTGCTCCAGCGACGGTTCCTTGCCATGTTTGAGCGCCTCCACCGCTTGCTCCAGCATCTCCATATAGAGGGTGAAGCCCACCGATTCGATCTGGCCGCTCTGATCGTCGCCGAGCAGCTCGCCCGCGCCCCGGATCTCCAGATCGTGGGTGGCGAGCGCAAAGCCGGCACCGAGATCTTCGAGGGACGCGATGGCCTCCAGCCGCTTGGCCGCATCCTTGGTCATCAGCTTGGGATGGGGGGTGAGCAGGTAGGCATAGGCCTGGTGGTGGGAGCGACCGACCCGGCCCCGCAGCTGGTGCAGCTGGGCCAGACCGAGATGATCCGCCCGGTCCATGATGATGGTGTTGGCGCTCGGCACGTCGATGCCGGTCTCGATGATGGTGGTGCACACCAGCAGGTTGAAGCGCTGGTGGTAGAAGTCCGACATCACCCGCTCGAGCTCCCGCTCGCGCATCTGGCCGTGGGCGATGCCGATGCGCGCCTCCGGCACCAGCTCGGCAAGATCGGCGGCGCACTTCTCGATGCTCTCCACGTCGTTGTGCAGGTAGTAGACCTGGCCGCCACGCTTCAATTCCCGCAGTACCGCCTCGCGCACCACCGCAGGTTCGTGCTGGCGCACGAAGGTCTTGATGGCGAGCCGCTTGGCGGGCGGGGTGGCGATGATGGAGAGATCCCGCATGCCGGACATGGCCATGTTGAGGGTGCGGGGAATGGGGGTCGCGGTGAGGGTGAGGATATCCACGTCGGCGCGCAGCGCCTTGATCTTCTCCTTCTGGCGCACCCCGAAGCGGTGCTCCTCGTCGACGATGAGCAGCCCCAGATCCTTGAAGGTGAGCTCGGCGCCCAGCAGCTTGTGGGTGCCGATGATGATGTCCACCTTGCCCTCGGCCATCTCCTTCATCACGGCGCTCTGCTCCTTGGCGGAGCGGAAGCGGCTCAGCACCTCCACCCGCACCGGCCAGTTGGCGAAGCGGTCGCGGAAGTTGTCGTAGTGCTGCTGGGCGAGCAGGGTGGTGGGCACCAGCACGGCCACCTGCTTGCCGCCGTGCACGGCCACAAAGGCCGCCCGCATCGCCACTTCGGTCTTGCCAAAGCCCACGTCGCCGCACACCAGCCGATCCATGCTCTTGGCCTGGCACATGTCGCCGAGCACGGCGTTGATGGCATTGAGCTGATCCTCGGTCTCCTCGAACGGGAAGCTCGCGGCAAACTGGCGGTAGGCCTCCCGGTCGTGTTTGAAGGCAAAACCGTGACGGGCTGCCCGCATGGCATAGACATCCAGCAGCTCGGCCGCCACGTCCCGCACCTTTTCCGCCGCCTTGCGCCGCGCCTTGACCCAGGCCTCGCCGCCGAGCTTGTGGCTGGGCGGGTTGTCGGAGCCGGTGTAGCGGCTGATCAGGTGCAAACTGGTGACCGGCACGAACAGCTTGTCGCCGCCGGCGTATTCCAGGGTCAGAAACTCGGTGGGCAGGCCGCCTGCGTCTATGGTCTCGAGCCCCAGGTAGCGACCGACCCCGTGATCCAGGTGCACCACCGGCTGGCCCTGGGTCAGCTCGCCCAGGTTTCGGATCACCGCATCCGAGCTCAGGTTCTTGTTCTTGTCCCGCTGGCGCTTGCTGCGGATCTTGCCGCCGAGCAGCTCGGCTTCGGTGATGAGGGCAAGGGGCGTCTGGCCGGGCTCTTGCAGCAGGAAGCCCCGCTCCAGGGGACAGACCAGCAGCCCGTGGCGCGCATCGCTCACCAGGAAGGCGTCGAGGGAGGCAAACTCCCGGGGTTGCAGGTTGATCCGTGCGAGCAGATCCCCGAGCCCCTCGCGCCGCCCCTCGGACTCCACCGCAAACAGGGTGCGCCCGGCAAAGCCTTGCAGGAAGCCGTCAAGGGCCAGCAGGGGCTGCTCCTTGCTGTGGTCGAGCTGCAGATCCGGCAGGGGGGCGAGGGGCAGATCGTGCTGACCCGCTCCGCCGTCAACGGTCGCCTCCTGCAGACGCACGGCGCCATAGTCCCCGAGGGCGGCGAAGAGCTGCTCCACCGGCAGATAGATCTGCTGGGGCGGCAGCAGGGGACGGGTGTTGTCCCAGCGTCTGTCTTCATAGCGCTGGCCGATGTCGTTCCAGAAGCGCTGGGCCGCGGGGTAGATCTCCCCCACGGTGAGCAGCAGGGTGTTTTCGGGCAGGTAATCAAACAGGCTGGCGGTCTGCTGGAAGAAGAGCGGCAGGTAGTATTCAATGCCGGCGGGCCAGCGCCCCTTGCTCACCTCCTGATAGACGGAGCCCTCGGCGCGGGAGATCTCGAACTGTTCGCGATACTGGCCACGAAACAGCTCGATGGCCCCCTCGTCGGTGGGAAATTCCCGTGCGGGCAGGAGGCTCACCGACTTCACCGGCTCGCTGGAGCGCTGGGTCTCGGGGTCGAACGGGCGGATGGAGTCCACCTCGTCGTCGAAAAAATCAATGCGATAGGGGCGGCTGCTCCCCATGGGGAAGAGATCCAGCAGGGAGCCGCGGGCGGCGAATTCGCCGTGCTCCAGCACCTGTTCCACCGCCACGTAGCCCGCCTCCGCCAGACGCCCGCGCAGCTGCTGCAGGTTGAGGCGCTGGCCGCTTGTGACCATCAGGCTGTATTTGTCGAGATAAGCCTGGGGCGCCGTGCGCAGCATCAGGGTGGAGATGGGCACGATGAGCACGCCGTGGCGCATCTGCGGCAACTGGTAGAGGGTCTCGAGGCGCTGGGAGATGATGTCCTGGTGGGGAGAGAAGCTGTCGTAGGGCAGGGTCTCCCAGTCCGGGAACAGCAGCACCGGGCAATCCTGATCCGCCAGCAGGAACCCCAGTTCCTGTTCAAGGCGCAGGGCGCTCGGGGTATCGGCGGTGACCAGCAGGACGGGTCTTCGGGCTTCCCGGGTGAGGCGGGCGGCAACCAGAGCCAGGCTGCTGCCGACCAGCTGGCCGAACGTTGTCTTCTGGCCCGCTTTGGCGGGCAAGGCGGGGAGGGTCATTGGCATCATCGGAGTCTTTTACTGTTGGCGTTCTTTTGACATGGACCTGGGTTAGCGCTGACGTTCCTGGGCACGCAGCTTGAGCTGTTTCGACTGCACATGCAGGCTGGCGCGCACCAGCAGCTCCCGGTCATCCTCGCGGATGCGCACGTAGTCGAGCACCACGTGGGTGCCGTGCTCTCCGGCGTCCCGCTGCACGACCTCGCCGTAGCAGTAGACGGCGGAGGCCTCTTCCCGCAGGAAGATCTTGAGCCGCACGATCTGGTGCAGGGCGGGGGCCTCCCCGTGCCCCTGGTGGGGGTGCAGGTAGGTGAGCTGCCCGGCGCCAAAGCGCAGGGTGTGGAAGCGGTGCTCGGGGTGATCCTGGGCCGCCAGCACATAGCCCATGATCATGTCGATCTTGCGGGACTGCTGGTTGATGATCTCCACCAGATCGTGCATGGACTCGTTCTGACTGCGCAGCAACCGGCTGCTCACCAGATCGATGGAGGTAATGGCGGAGGCGATGCGAAACGGCTCGGGCAACTCGGCCTCCAGGGCCTCCAGCGTCGGCAGACGAAAGTCGGCCGGCATGGGGATCACATTGACCGGCGTGGCATGGGTGACGCTGAAGAACTGTTCCTGCATGGAGGCTATCCCTTGTTGTCATAGACGGTTTCCCTTTATTATCCGGTATCTTATTTCGTTGGCAACGTAGATATCCTTGAAGACCGGACTTTTTCAGCCACTGTCGCTGGCCATCGGCCTGCGTTATGCAGGCTCGCGACGCAGTAACCGCTTCGTCTCCTTTATCTCCCTGTTCTCCACCTTTGGCATCGCCATCGGGGTCGCCGCCCTGATGGTGGTGATCTCGGTGATGAACGGGTTCGAAGGTCAGCTCAAGGGGCGCATCCTCGGGGTGATCCCCCATGTGGTGGTGACCAATCAGGCCGGACGCATCGAGGCCGAGCCCGAAGGTCTGCCCGATCTGGCCCGCCTGCCCTACGTGGTAGCCACGGCCCCCATGCTCGACAGCGAAGGCATGCTGCAAAGCCCGGGCCAGCTCACCGGCGTGAGCGTGCAGGGGATCGATCCCGCCCGCTGGCCAAAGGATGACATCCTGCACGCCCAGATGCTGGGAGGGCGCCTTGACAGCCTGCAGGCCGGTGAATACCACATCGTGCTGGGGCAGGGGGTGGCCAGCCGCCTCAAGGTCTCTATCGGCGACCAGGTGCGTCTCATCCTGACCGAAGGTACCCGCTTTACCCCCTTTGGCCGGGTGCCGGCCCAGCGTCTTTTCACCGTCTCCGGCATCTTCGGGGTCGGCGCCGACGTGGACAGCCAGGTGGCCCTGATTGCCCTGGGGGATGCCCAGCGCATGCTGCGCCTGCCCGCAGACAAGGTGGGCGGCATTCGCCTCTGGCTGGACGATCCCTTCGCCGCCGACGAGGTGGTGAAGACCGCGTTGCCGGACGGGCTGGAGTGGCAGGACTGGCGCCGCGAGCGCGGCGAGCTGTTCCAGGCGGTGGCCATGGAAAAACGGATGATGGGGCTGATGCTGGTGCTGATCATCGCGGTTGCCACCTTCAACATCCTCTCCGCCCTGGTGATGGTGGTCACCGACAAGGAAGGGGAGGTGGCCATCCTGCGTACCATGGGCATGAGCGAATCCGGCATCGTCAAGATCTTCATGGTGCTGGGTGCGTCGAGCGGCCTCATCGGCGCCCTGTTCGGGGGGCTGGCGGGGCTGGCGCTCTGCTTTGGCCTCAATCCTCTGCTCAATGCCCTTGGGCTCAACCTCTATATGGCGGCGGGGGGCAGCGGTCTGCCGGTCATCGTCGAGCCGGGCCAGGTCATGACCATCCTGCTGGGTGCCGTGCTGCTGAGTTTCAGTGCCACCCTTTACCCGGCCTCCCGCGCGGCCCGGGTCAAACCGGCGGAGGCGCTGCGTTATGAATAATTCATCTTCTGTTGTTACTGGTGCAAGTGGAGCCCCCGTTATGAATCAATCCGTCTCCTGCGAGCCGCTGCTGCGCTGCCAGGCCCTCAACCATGTCTACAAAGAGGGCAATCTGGAGACCCAGGTACTCAAGGGGATCGAGCTGGACGTCGCCCCCGGGGAGATGCTGGCGGTGGTGGGGAGCTCGGGCTCCGGCAAGACCACCCTGCTGCACCTGATGGGGGCGCTGGACAACCCTTCCAGCGGCGCCGTGCTGTTCAAGGGGCAGGACATCCATGGCTGGGACAGCCGCACCCAGGCGAGATTTCGCAATCAGGAGCTGGGTTTCGTTTACCAGTTCCACCACCTGCTCTCGGAATTCAGTGCGCTGGAAAATGCGGCCATGCCGCTGCTGATCGCCGGTGAGTCGGTGGCCAGCGCCACCGAGAAGGCGAGCAAGATGCTGGGGCGGGTGGGGCTCTCCCACCGTCTCAACCACAGACCGTCCGAGCTCTCCGGTGGTGAGCGCCAGCGGGTGGCCATCGCCCGTGCCCTGGTCAACGAACCCAGCCTGGTGCTGGCGGACGAGCCCACCGGTAACCTAGATCATGCCAGCGCCACCGCCGTCTATGAGCTCTTGTGCGAGCTCAACCGCGAGCTTGGCACCGCGTTCGTGGTGGTGACCCATGACTTGAGCCTGGCCGCCAAGCTCCACCGCCGGGTCACCCTGGTGAGCGGCATCATGGCGGAGGTCGCCTGATGTTCAAGCCGCTGCCCCTGTTCCTGGGCCTGCGTTACAGCCGCTCCCGCCGCCGCAACGGCTTCATCGCCTTCATTTCGGCCTCCTCCCTCATCGGGATCGCCCTCGGGGTGATGGCCCTCATTCTTGGCCTCTCCGCCATGAACGGGTTCGAGCGGGAGCTCAAGAACCGGGTGCTCTCCGTGGTCCCCCACGGCGAGCTCATCGGCATGGAAGCGCCGCTGCCTGACTGGCCGCGGCTCAGGGACTACCTGCTGGCCCAGCCCGGGGTGGAGGCGGCTGCCCCCGTCATTCGCCTGGACGGCCTGCTGGAGCACGGCTCCGCCCTCAAGGGGGTCCAGCTGCGTGCGGTGCTGCCGGAGCTGGAAGCCAATCTCTCCGATGCGGGCAACTTCATGACGGGTCGGGGTCTTCGCGAGCTGCAGGCGGGTGAACACGGGGTCATCCTCGGCAAGATCATCGCCGACAAGCTGGGGGTCAAGACGGGAGACACCGTCACCCTGCTGCTGCCCCAGGCGGGTGATGCCGCCGGCATCAAGAACCCGAAACGGGAGGTGCTCACCGTGGTAGGGCTGCTCGAGATCGGTGGCCAGCTCGACGGCCTGCTCGGCTTCATGCACCTGGCGGACGCCCAGGCCATCACCGGCATGGGCAGCGCGGTGGAGGGGTTCAGCCTCAAGGTGAGCGACGTGCTCAAGGCCCAGTCCATCACGGTGGCGGCGGCCCAGAAATTCCCGCACTACGTCTATATCAGCAGCTGGATGAGCCGTCAGGGTTATCTCTATCAGGACATCCAGATGGTGCGCACCGTGATGTACGTGGTGATGCTGATGGTGGTGGCGGTGGCCTGCTTCAACATCGTCTCTACCCTGGTGATGGCGGTGAACGAGAAGCGCAGCGAGATCGCCATCTTGAAGACCATGGGGGCGAGCCCGGGCCAGATCCGGCTTACCTTCGTCATCCAGGGGATGGTGAACGGGGTGGCGGGAGCCTTGCTAGGCGCCCTGCTGGGCGGCCTGCTCTCCAGCAAGCTGACCCAGATCCTGAGCGCCATCGAAGGGGTGATCGGGCACCGTTTCCTCAATCCGGACATCTACTTCATCGACTTCCTGCCGACCGAGCTGCACATGCAGGACTTGCTCATCGTGACCGGCGCCGCCATCCTGATGAGCCTGGTGGCGACCCTCTATCCCGCCTGGCGGGCGAGCGGCCTGGTGCCGTCCCGGGAACTGGGGCATTGATGCCCATGGATGTGATAACGGGCCCTGCGGGGCCCTTTTTATTGTCACTCTTTTGTGGGGACACCCCCGACGTGGCGGTTATCGAGGCAATACGCAGGAGGAAATGATGCCTGGTGCCGTGTTGATGGCATCAATGGGCATTCAACTCATCGAGAGGCAGTGAAAAACTCCCCACGAAGACATCGATGAAGTAGCGCATGGCGGGGTTCATCCTGGCGTCCAGCATCTGCTCGAGGCGCTTTCGCGCGGGCTCGAACTCCCGGTTGCCGACGCTCAGCTCCTCCAGACACTTGGTGTAGGCACAGAGGGTGTCTGCATCCTTCACCAGGCTGGTGAGGGCCTCGTCCTGGGCGCCGGAGTCGAGCAGGGGGCGAAAGTCCTCGACCAGCTCAGGCGGCAACATGCCCAGCAGGCGCTGCTCGGCGGCAAGCTCAATCTTTTTGTATTCGCGGGCGATTTCGGGATTGAAGTACTTGACCGGGGTGGGCAGATCCCCGGTCAGCACCTCGCTGCTGTCGTGGTAGAGGGCCATGACGGCGGCCCGGTCGGCATCCACCTGAGCGCCGAACAGGCGATTGCTGATAAGGCCGAGGGCGTGGGCCACCATGGCGACCTGCAAGCTGTGCTCGGCGATGTTTTCGGGCTGGATGTTGCGCATCAGGGGCCAGCGGTAGATGAGGCGCATACGGGCGAGGTTGGCAAAAAAATGGCTGGGCAGCATGGAAGACCTCGAATGGGGCAATGAAAAAGGGCAGACCCTAGTCTGCCCTTTTTTCCACCCGCAAGGATAGCCTGAGATGGGCCGTCAGCGGATGTAGCGGCCCGATTCGGCCTCGTGGTTGGTCACTATCATCTGGCCGATGGGGGCCAGGCTGATGAGGGCCAGCTTGAGGTGCTGGATGCCGAACGGGATGCCGACGATGGTGACGAAACAGGCCAGCGCCGAGGCGATGTGGCCGATGGCCAGCCAGACCCCGATGAGCACAAACCAGAGAATGTTGCCAATCAGCCCCAGGGCGCCGGTGCCGATGTCGCTCTGGCCCGTCATGCTCTTGCGGCTCACCGCCTGCTTGCCAAACGGGAAGAAGGTGAAAGTGCCGATGACGAAGCAGGCGCGTCCCCAGGGGATCCCGATGAGGGAGATGAAGCAGAGCAGCCCCGCCAGCCACCAGGCCAGCCCCATGAAGACGCCTCCCAGCACGAACCAGAGCAGATTGAAGAAGAAGCGGAAAAAGGACATGTGGGTGACTCCAGCAGCACGTGAATTGGCTGTCACCATAGCGAGCCCTGCCGGGGGACGCAATGGCACAGGCGAGAAGGTGGACAATTTGGGTCGCAGCACGCCATTTTTGTGCCTGATTGGCGGCGGATGGCGATCAAAATGGCCCGTTCGCCGTGAAAAAGAGTGAGCCAGTGCAAATTATTGCGGATGGAATGCTTGAACTCGGTGCAAGGCTTCCCCATATAGGAGAAAGTCTTGCGCAAATTGTGCTGTCTGTGCCCCGGATGGGGGATGTGCGGCTCGACGCGACCACTGCACGCCGCTATAATGTCGCGTCATATTTTCTCATCACAAAGACAGTCGTTGTCTTTATAAACAGGAAGACTCCGGGCTTGCCCGGGGGCAATAAAGGGTCAGCACTCAGTGCTGAGTTGAACGAGGTAAAAGAATGCAAGTTTCTGTAGAGACAACCCAGGGTCTGGAACGCCGTCTTACCATCACTGTACCGGCCGCTACCGTTGACGCCGCCGTGCGCAAAGAATTGAATGGCCTGGCCAAAACCCGTCGCATCGACGGTTTCCGTCCTGGCAAGGCTCCGGTTGCCATCATCAAGAAGATGTTCGGTGCCATGGCTCACGCCCGCGTTGCCGATGAAATGATGCAGAACAACTTCATCAAGGCCATCATCGAGAACAAACTGAGCCCGGCTGGCGCCCCGACCATGGATCCGAAAGAGATCAAAGAAGGTCAGGATTTCGAATTCACCGCCACTTTCGAAGTGTATCCGGAGTTCGAAGTTGCCGGTCTGGAGAGCATCAAGGTCGAGAAGCCGGTTGCCACCGTGAAGGACAGCGACCTGGAAAACATGATCGACACCCTGCGCAAGCAGCACGCCACCTGGACTGAAGCCGCTGTGGCTGCCGCCAATGGCATGCGTGTGACCATGGACTTCGTCGGTTCCATCGACGGTGAAGAGTTCGACGGTGGCAAGGCTGAAGGCTTCACCCTGGAACTGGGCGCTGGCCGCATGATCCCGGGCTTCGAAGACGCCATCCTGGGCAAGAAAGCGGGCGACGAGTTCACCATCGAGGTGACTTTCCCGGCTGACTACCACGCCGAAGCCCTGAAGGGCAAGGCTGCCAAGTTTGCCTCCAAGCTGCACAAGGTTGAAGAGCAGGTGCTGCCCGAGCTGACCGAAGAGTTCGTCAAGCGTTTCGGCATCGAGAGCGGCAGCGTTGAAGAGCTGAAGGCAGAAGTGCGCAAGAACATGGAGCGCGAACTGGCCCAGGCCCTGAAAAACAGCGTGAAAGAGCAGGTACTGAACGGCCTGGTTGAAGCCAACCAGATCGATCTGCCGAAGGCTGCCGTTGCCCAGGAAATCGACACCCTGCGTCAGCAGGCTCTGCAGCGCTTCGGTGGCTTCCAGGGCGGCAACGCCCCCGAGCTGCCGGCCGAGCTGTTCCAGGCCCAGGCCGAGCGCCGTGTCCGCGTTGGTCTGCTGCTGGGTGACGTCATCCGCACCAACGAGATCAAGGCTGACGACGCCCGTGTGACCAGCATCATCGAGTCCATGGCCACTGCCTACGAAGATCCGAAAGAAGTGATCGAGTACTATCAGCAGAACGAGCAGATGCTGAACGGCGTGCGCAACCTGGCCATTGAAGATCAAGCCATCGATCTGATCCTGTCCAAGGCGCAAGTCACCGAGAAAGAAGTTGCCTTCGACGAAGTGATCAACAAGTCCGGTGCCGCTGCCTAAGAACATTTGACTTAAGGTCAAAACTGTTAAGTATAATGGCTCGTGTGATCTCCACTCGGGCCATTTTATTTTAGGGACAATGCCTTATGTACAAGAACTATAACGATGTGACTGAATCCCCACGCAATGCGCTCATCCCGATGGTGGTAGAGCAAACCGCGAAAGGGGAGCGTTCCTACGACATCTATTCCCGTCTGCTGAAAGAGCGGGTGATCTTCCTGACCGGTCAGGTCGAGGATCACATGGCGAACCTGGTGGTGGCCCAACTGCTGTTCCTGGAGTCCGAGAACCCGGATCAGGACATCAGCATCTACATCAACTCGCCGGGTGGTGCCGTCACTGCGGGTATGTCCATTTATGACACCATGCAGTTCATCAAGCCGGACGTGAGCACCGTCTGCATGGGGCAGGCCTGCTCCATGGGGGCCTTCCTGCTGGCCGGTGGCGCCAAGGGCAAGCGTTTCTGCCTGCCCAATGCCCGAGTGATGATCCACCAGCCGCTGGGCGGCTTCCAGGGGCAGGCTTCTGACATCCAGATCCATGCCCAGGAGATCCTGAAAATCAAGAATACCCTGAACGATCGTCTGGCGTTCCATACCGGTCAGGACATGGCCACCATCGAGCGCGACACCGACCGTGACAATTTCATGTCTGCCGAGCAGGCCGTTGCCTATGGTCTGGTTGACGGCATCCTGAGCCAGCGCGGCTGAGCAGGGTACCCCGTCCTGTTGTAAACTCAACAGGACGATCCATCCTCTATTGATAAAACGAGGTCGCTGAATGACAGAGAAACGCAAGGGTGAGGGCGACAAGCTGCTGTATTGCTCTTTCTGCGGCAAAAGCCAGCATGAAGTGCGCAAGCTGATCGCTGGCCCTTCCGTCTACGTATGTGATGAGTGTGTCGAGCTGTGCAACGACATCATCCGCGAAGAGATCCGCGAGATCTCTCCCAAGCGCGATGGTAGCGAGCTGCCGACCCCTCATGAAATCCGCGCCCATCTGGACGACTACGTGATCGGTCAGGAGTACGCCAAGAAGGTGCTGGCGGTGGCTGTCTACAACCACTACAAGCGTCTTCGCAGCGGCAGCGAGTCCGGTGGCGTGGAGCTGGGCAAATCCAACATCCTGCTGATTGGCCCCACTGGCAGCGGCAAGACTCTGCTGGCCGAGACCCTGGCTCGTCTGCTTGATGTGCCCTTCACCATGGCCGATGCCACCACCCTGACCGAAGCCGGTTACGTGGGCGAGGACGTGGAGAACATCATCCAGAAGTTGCTGCAAAAGTGCGACTACGACGTGGAGAAGGCCCAGCGCGGTATCGTCTACATCGACGAGATCGACAAGATCTCCCGCAAGTCGGACAACCCCTCCATCACCCGCGACGTCTCCGGGGAAGGGGTGCAGCAGGCCCTGCTGAAACTGATCGAAGGCACCATCGCCTCCGTGCCGCCCCAGGGCGGTCGCAAGCACCCGCAGCAGGAGTTTTTGCAGGTCGACACCTCCAAGATCCTGTTCATCTGTGGTGGTGCCTTCGCGGGTCTGGACAAGGTGATCGAGCAGCGCTCCGTCAAGGGCACCGGCATCGGTTTTGGCGCCGAGGTGAAATCCAAGAATGCCAAGGCTACCCTGAGCGAGAACTTTGCCAAGGTGGAGCCGGAAGATCTCATCAAGTACGGTCTCATCCCCGAGTTCATCGGCCGTCTGCCGGTGGTCGCGACCCTGACCGAGCTTGACGAGGCTGCCCTCATCCAGATCCTGAAAGAGCCGAAAAACGCGCTGACCAAGCAGTATGCCGCGCTGTTCGCCCTGGAAGAGGTGGAGCTGGAGTTTCGTGACGACGCGCTCAATGCCATTGCCCGCAAGGCCATGGAGCGCAAAACCGGTGCCCGGGGTCTGCGTTCCATTGTCGAGGCCGTACTGCTCGACACCATGTATGACCTGCCCTCCCTGAAAGGGGTCAGCAAGGTGGTGATCGACGAGACGGTGATCAAGGGAGACTCCGCGCCTCTGATGATCTACGACAATCCCGAGACTCAGGCCGCAGCCTCAGAGTAACTGTCTGATTTTTAATCACATAAAGGGGCTTTTTGCCCCTTTCATGCTTTTTACGGCCAAGGCGATTGAATCTCATCTTTGCGCCCCCATATACTCAGCCAAGCCTTTGCCAACGGTATAACAAGCCGAGAGGACATATATGAACCTAGAGCGTTCAGAACGCATCGAGATTCCCGTCCTGCCTCTTCGTGACGTGGTGGTCTATCCCCACATGGTCATTCCACTCTTTGTGGGGCGGGAAAAATCCATTCGCTGTCTGGAAGCGGCCATGGAGCAGGACAAGAAAGTCCTGCTGGTGGCCCAGAAGGATGCGTCGACTGACGAACCGACGGTGGAGGAAATTTTCTCCGTCGGGACAGTGGCCAATATTCTGCAGATGCTCAAGCTGCCGGACGGCACCGTCAAGGTGCTGGTGGAGGGGGGCCAGCGTGCCCGCCTTGAGCGGATGATCGACGATCGCGACTTCTTTGTCGGGGAGGCCCAGTACATCGCGTCCGCCCCCATCGAGGAGAAGGATCAGGACGTGCTGGTGCGCTCTGCCATCGGCCAGTTCGAAGGTTACATCAAGCTCAACAAGAAGATCCCGCCCGAGGTACTCACCTCGATTTCGGCGATTGACGATGCGGCGCGCCTGGCCGATACCATGGCTGCCCACATGCCGCTCAAGCTCGAAGATAAGCAGAAGGTGCTGGAAATCGCCTCCGTGTCCGAGCGCATCGAGTTTCTGATGGCCATGATGGAGTCGGAGATCGACCTGTTGCAGGTCGAGAAGCGCATCCGCTCCCGGGTCAAGAAGCAGATGGAGAAGAGCCAGCGGGAGTATTACCTCAACGAGCAGATGAAGGCCATCCAGAAAGAGCTGGGTGAGCTGGAAGACAGCCCGGATGAATTCGAAGCCCTCAATCGCAAGATTGAAGAGGCCGGGATGCCGGAGGATGCCCGCGAGAAGGCCCAGGCCGAGCTCGCCAAGCTCAAGATGATGTCCCCCATGTCGGCGGAAGCCACCGTGGTGCGCAGCTATGTGGACTGGATGGTGCAGGTGCCCTGGAAGACCCGCTCCAAGGTCAAGAAAGACCTGGGCAAGGCCCAGGAGGTGCTGGATGCGGATCACTATGGCCTGGACAAGGTCAAGGATCGCATCCTCGAATACCTGGCAGTGCAGGCGCGTGTGAACAAGCTCAAGGGCCCCATCCTCTGCCTGGTCGGGCCTCCCGGGGTGGGCAAGACCTCCCTGGGCCAGTCCATCGCCAAGGCCACCGGCCGCAAGTATGTGCGCATGGCCCTGGGGGGGGTGCGTGACGAGGCGGAGATCCGTGGTCACCGTCGTACCTACATCGGCTCCATGCCCGGCAAGCTCATCCAGAAGATGGCGAAAGTCGGCGTGAAGAACCCGCTGTTCCTGCTCGACGAAATCGACAAGATGAGCTCGGACATGCGTGGCGATCCCGCTTCCGCCCTGCTGGAGGTGCTGGATCCCGAGCAGAACAGCAGCTTCAACGATCACTATCTGGAAGTGGATTATGACCTGTCGGACGTGATGTTCGTGGCCACCTCCAACTCCATGAACATCCCGGGTCCGCTGCTGGACCGGATGGAAGTGATCCGTCTGTCCGGTTACACCGAGGACGAGAAGCTCAACATTGCCAAGCAGCACCTGGTGGCCAAGCAGATCCAGCGCAACGGCCTGAAGCCTTCCGAGATCGCCATCGAGGATTCGGCGCTGATCGGGGTGATTCGCTACTACACCCGCGAGGCGGGTGTGCGCAGCCTGGAGCGTGAAATCTCCAAAATCTGTCGCAAGGCAGTCAAACGTATCCTGCTGGACAAGAGCATCAAGCATGTTCAGGTCAACCAGGAGAACCTCAAGGAGTTCCTGGGGGTACAGCGCTTTGACTATGGCAAGGCCACCGACCAGAACCAGATTGGTCAGGTGTGCGGGCTGGCGTGGACCGAAGTGGGGGGCGATCTGCTCACCATCGAGACCACCAACATGCCGGGCAAGGGCAAGCTCACTTACACCGGTTCCCTCGGTGACGTGATGCAGGAGTCCATCCAGGCGGCCATGACAGTGGTGCGGGCCCGTGCCGAGAAGCTGCGTATTAACGGCGACTTCTACGAGAAGCGCGACATCCATGTGCACGTGCCGGAAGGGGCGACCCCGAAAGACGGCCCGAGCGCCGGTATCGCCATGTGTACCGCCCTGGTCTCCAGCCTCACCGGCAACCCGGTGCGTGCCGACGTAGCCATGACGGGTGAAATCACCCTGCGTGGCGAGGTGTTGCCCATCGGTGGTCTCAAGGAGAAACTGCTGGCGGCCCACCGTGGCGGCATCAAGCGTGTGCTGATCCCGAAAGAGAACGAACGTGACCTCGAGGAGATCCCGGCCAACGTCAAACAAGATCTTGAAATCTATCCGGTTCGCTGGATTGATGAGGTGCTTGCACTGGCGTTGCAGGACAATCCGCAAGGTTTCGAACGCGTTTCTGTCGTGTAAATGTTGATGCGCCGCAAATTTGGCGCATTCGGGGGGTGGTTAAGGCTTGCATGCACCGGACAACGGAAGTAGCCTTGACCACCGATCGGGTACTCATGATGAGTCGCAATGCGTGATGTGGCGCGGGTTTGCGCCAGATTGTCACTTGCAACTGATCAGGAGGCTTGTTATAAAACCTCCACTTGTTGTGGCCAGGGAAATCAGCGCCGCAGCGATGTTCGATAAAAGGGGAATATAAGAGTGAATAAATCTCAACTGATTGACAAGATTGCAGACGGTGCTGATATCTCCAAAGCTGCCGCTGGCCGTGCGCTGGATGCCTTCATCGATGCCGTGGGCGAAGCCCTGAAAGAGGGTGACCAGGTTGCTCTGGTTGGTTTCGGTACTTTCGCCGTTCGCGAGCGTGCAGCCCGTTCCGGCCGCAACCCGCAAACTGGTGCGACCATCGAAATCGCTGCCGGTAAAGTTCCTGCCTTCAAAGCCGGCAAGGCCCTGAAAGACGCGGTCAACTAAGCCGGTCGCTGATATCTATCGGCACCGTCCTTGGTCTCTGACCAGACAAGTGAGAGGGCTCTCCCTCATACTGCTTGACCAAGGCGCATCGCAATCGGTGCGCCTTTTCATTATTTACGCCCATCGAGTTCGGGAGCATAAGTACAAACATGATGTTGGATAAACTACGCGAAGGGGCGCAGGGCAAGGTAGCCAAGGTTATCTTGGGCCTGATCATCCTCTCCTTTGCCTTGGCCGGCGTAGGCAGCTACCTCAATGGCCCGGCACGTACCGCCCCCGCCACCGTCAACGGCAATGACATCAGTGCCCCCGCACTGGAGAATGCCTACCGCAATGAGCGGGCCCGCATGGAATCCCAAATGGGTGAGGCCTTCAACCAGCTGGCCGCCAATCCCGATTACATGAAACAGTTCCGCCGTGGCGTGCTGGACCGTCTGATCGATCAGGCGCTGATCGATGACAAGGCCCGCTCCCTGGGTCTGCGCGTCAGCGATGAGCAGATCAAGCAGGCCATCGTCGCCATGCCCGAGTTTGCCGAGAACGGCAAGTTCAGCAATGACCGCTACCTGCAGCTCATTCGCCGTGCCGGCATGACCCCCGAGATGTTCCGCGACTCCCTGCGCCAGGACATGGTGCGCCAGCAATTGATGGGCGCCGTGCTGGGATCGGAGTTCGCCCTCAAGGGTGAAGCCGAGCAACTGGATCGTCTCTACAACCAGACCCGTGACCTGCGCCTGATCCGTCTGGCCGCTTCCGCCTATGTGGACGGAATCGAGGTGAGCGATGCCGAGGTGGAGCAGTTCTACAAGGCCAACAGCGCTCGCTTCATGAACGACGAGACGGTCAAGGTCGACTATCTACTGCTCGATGCCGCGAACCTTGGCAAGAACATCAAGGTCACCGAGCAGGATGCCCAGGATTACTACGACCAGCATCAGGATCTGTTCCAGCGTCCCGAGCGCCGTCAGGTGGCGCACATCCTGATCCCGTTTGGCAAGGATGAAAAGGCCGCCGAGCAGAAAGCCGAGGCCGTGCTGGCCAAGGCCAAGGCAGGTGACGATTTCGCCGCGCTGGCCAAGGCCGACTCCTCCGATACCTTCTCTGCGAAGAAAGGCGGGGAGCTCGACTGGTTCGAAAAAGGGGTGATGGATCCTGCCTTCGAGAAAGCCGCGTTCGCGCTGGCCAAGGCCGGCGATCTCTCCGCCGTGGTGAAGAGCCCGTTCGGCTTCCACATCATCAAGCTGCTGGGAGTCGAGCCTGCCAAGACCAAGCCCTTCGTGGACGTGATGAGCGATACCATCGCCCGTCTGCAGTCTGAGAAGGCCAAGGAGCAGTTCTTCGCCGAACAGCAGAAGATGGCCGACAGCAGCTTCGAGAACCCGGACTCCCTGGACTTGACCGCCGAAGCCATGGGCCTCCAGGTGCAGTCCACCGGCTATTTCAGCCAGGCCGATGCGCCGGCACCGCTCAATGATCCCAAGGTGCTCTCCGTGGCGTTCTCCGAACAGCTGCGCGATGACAACACCAACTCCGACGTGATCGAGCTGGCCGACGGCAAGGCGCTGGTGCTGCACATCATGGGTCACCAGCCGAAGGCGGCCAAGCCGCTTGCCGAGGTGAAAGAGCAGGTGATCACCGCCATCAAGCACGACAAGGCCAGTGAAGTGGCCCGTGGCAAGGCCCAGGGTCTGCTGGACAAGCTCAAGGCCGGTGAGAACGTTCAGGCCGACCTGACCGCGCTGGGTCTGAAAGTGGATACCCATACCGGCGTATCCCGTTTCGCCCAGGAGATGGATCAGAACCTGGTGACCCAGGCGTTCCGCATGCCCCATCCGACCGATGGCAAGCCGAGCGTCGAGCTGGTGACCGAAGCCAACGGTGATCGTGTGGTGGTGGCGCTGGACAAGGTCAACGTCATCAAGGAGCCGTCCCAGATGGTGAGCCTGCTGCAAGGTCAGCTGGGTCAGGGCAAGGCACAGGCCGACTACAAGTCGCTGATCGACGAGCTGCGCAAGGCGGCCAAGATCGAATACTTCACCGACGTGGAAGCCACTGTCGAGTAAGTCAGCCTCACGGCCCCAAGTGTGAAAACGGCTCCATGATGGAGCCGTTTTTTTGTGCCATCGACAGCCCGGCAGAGCGGGCGGGCGCAGGAGGGAAGGGGCCAGGCACGGGCTTGTGCTGCCTATCCTGGCTGGGGATGAGCGGGACAGGTGTATGACAGCGCGCTGTACTCTTGCTCTCCTTATCCCCAATCCTTCTCTTGCTGTGGGGCGTGATAAAGGAGGCATAAAAAAACCGGCGCACGAGGCGCCGGTTCTGATCGCTTTGCTTGAAGGCGGGGGATTACACCACACCCTGGGTGCGCAGGTAATCCTCGTAGGTGCCGCCGAAGTCGCGGATGCCGTCTTCGGTCAGCTCCAGGATGCGGGTCGCCAGGGAGGAGACGAACTCGCGGTCGTGGGAGACGAAGATCAGGGTGCCCTTGTACATCTCCAGCGCCAGGTTCAAGGATTCGATGGATTCCATGTCCAGGTGGTTGGTCGGTTCATCCATGATCAGGATGTTGGGGCGCTGCATCATCAGCTTGCCGAACAGCATCCGGCCCTGTTCACCACCGGAAAGCACCTTGACCGGCTTCTTGATGTCGTCCTGGGAGAAGAGCAGACGACCCAGCACGGAGCGCACCGCCTGCTCGTCTTCGTTCTCCTGCTTCCATTGGGCCATCCAGTCGAACACATTGAGATCGGTGTCGAAATCTTCGGCGTGATCCTGGGCGTAGTAGCCGATCTGGGCGTTCTCGGACCACTTGATGGTGCCGGTATCCGGTGCCAGGGCACCGACCAGCGTCTTGATCAGGGTGGACTTACCGATCCCGTTGGTACCCAGGATGGCGACCTTCTCGCCCACTTCCAGCATCATATTGAGCCCCTTGAACAGGGGACCGTCGCCATAACCCTTGGAGACGCCTTCGATCTCCAGGATGTTGCGGTAGAGCTTCTTGTCCTGCTCGAAGCGGATGAAGGGGTTCTGACGGCTGGATACCTTTACTTCCTCAATCTTGATCTTGTCGATCTGCTTGAGGCGGGAGGTAGCCTGGCTGGACTTGGAGGCGTTGGCGCTGAAGCGGGAGACGAAGGATTGCAGATCGGCGATCTGGGCCTTCTTCTTGGCGTTGTCGGCCAGCAGGCGCTCGCGGGCCTGGGTGGCTGCCAGCATGTACTCGTCGTAGTTGCCCGGGTAGACCCGCAGCTCGCCGTAGTCCAGATCCGCCATGTGGGTGCAGACGGAGTTCAGGAAGTGACGGTCGTGAGAGATGATGATCATGGTGCTTTCACGATCGTTGAGCACCTGCTCCAGCCAGCGAATGGTGTTGATGTCCAGGTTGTTGGTCGGTTCGTCCAGCAACAGGATGTCGGGGTTGGAGAAGAGCGCCTGCGCCAGCAGTACCCGCAGTTTCCAGCCCGGGGCCACTTCGCTCATCGGGCCGTTGTGCTGCTCGATGGGAATACCGGCACCCAGCAGCAGCTCGCCTGCGCGGGATTCGGCGGTATAGCCATCATATTCGGCGACCAGGCCTTCCAGCTCGGCGGCCTTCATGTAGTCGTCGTCGGTGGCTTCCAGGTTGGCGTAGATGGCATCGCGTTCGGCGATGGCGGCCCACAGCTCGGTGTGGCCCATCATGACCACGTCCAGCACGCGCATCTCTTCGTAGGCGAACTGATCCTGGCGCAGCTTACCGATGCGCTCGTTGACATCCAGGCTCACATTGCCGCCGGTGGGTTCGAGATCGCCGCCGAGGATCTTCATGAAGGTGGACTTGCCACAGCCGTTGGCACCGATGAGGCCGTAGCGGTTGCCGCCGCCAAACTTGACGCTGATGTTCTCAAACAGCGGCTTGGCGCCGAACTGCATGGTGATGTTGTTGCTTGAAAGCACTGGAATGTCCCGGTTGGTCTGTCAAATGGCGCGCATTATGGCACAGATCCCCCGAAAGTTTTAGCAGGAACTGTGATCTGGCTCCATTGCGGGGGGGAAGGTTTCACGACCAGGCCGGCAACGGGCTCCGGCTTCTCTTGCAGAGGGGAGGCGAGGGGCGGTCATGAAAAAAGCCGGCACTGGGCCGGCTTGGATGCGTGGGATGCCACTTAGTGGGCGGAGGCGCCGGAGGCACCGAGCCCGGTCTGGGATCTGACGAACTGCGGGAAGAACTTCGCATGCTCGTCGGAGGCTGCCTGGGACTTGTCAGTGACCGAGAAGAACCAGATCCCGATGAAGGCCAGCCCCATGGAGAAGAGCGCCGGGTATTCGTAGGGGAAGATCGCCTGGGCATGGCCCAGTACTTTCACCCAGACGGTGGGGCCCAGGATCATCAGGGTCACGGCGCTGATGAGACCGAGCCAGCCGCCATAGACGGCGCCACGGGTGGTCAGGCGGGACCAGAACATGGAGAGGAAGAGCACCGGGAAGTTGCAGCTCGCCGCGATGGAGAACGCCAGGCCCACCATGAAGGCGATGTTCTGCTTCTCGAACAGGATGCCAAGGCCGATGGCGACCACACCCAGTACCAGGGTGGTCATCTTGGATACGCGCAGCTCGTCGGCCTCGTTGGCCTTGCCTTCCTTGATGACGCAGGCATAGAGGTCGTGAGAGACCGCGGAGGCCCCCGCCAGGGTCAGCCCGGCCACGACCGCCAGGATGGTGGCAAACGCCACGGCGGAGATGAAGCCCAGGAACAGGCTGCCGCCCACCGCATCGGCCAGATGGACCGCCGCCATGTTGGTGCCCCCCAGCAGGGCGCCGGTGGCGTCCTTGAAGTCCGGGTTGGTGCTGACCAGCAGGATGGCGCCAAAGCCGATGATGAAGGTGAGGATGTAGAAGTACCCGATGAAGCCGGTGGCATAGAACACCGATTTACGGGCTTCCTTGGCATCGCTCACGGTAAAGAAGCGCATCAGGATGTGGGGCAGACCTGCGGTACCGAACATCAGGGCCAGCCCAAGGGAGATGGCGGAGATGGGGTCGGCGACCAGGCCGCCCGGGCTCATGATGGCCGCACCATTGGCATGCACCTTGACCGCTTCGCTGAACAGGGTACCGACGTCGAAGTTGACGGACTTCATCACCATGATGGCCATGAAGGAGGCACCGGAGAGCAGCATCACCGCCTTGATGATCTGTACCCAGGTGGTGGCCAGCATGCCGCCGAACAGCACGTAGAGCACCATCAGGATGCCGACCAGCACCACGGCCACGTGGTATTGGAGGCCGAACAGCAGTTCGATGAGCTTGCCGGCACCGACCATCTGGGCGATGAGGTAGAGGGCGACCACCACCAGGGAGCCGCTGGCGGAGAGGCTGCGCACCGAGGTCTGCTTGAGGCGGTAGGAGGCCACGTCGGCAAAGGTGTACTTGCCGAGGTTGCGCAGCCGCTCCGCGATCAGGAACAGGATGATGGGCCAGCCCACCAGGAAGCCGATGGAGTAGATGAGACCGTCGTAGCCCGAGGTGTAGACCAGGGCGGAGATGCCGAGGAAGGAGGCGGCGGACATGTAGTCACCGGCGATGGCCAGACCATTCTGGAAGCCGGTGATGCGCCCGCCGGCGGCGTAGTAGTCGGAAGCCGAGCGGTTGCGCTTGGAGGCCCAGTAGGTGATGAACAGGGTCGCGGCCACGAAGATCACGAACATCACGATGGCCGAGATATTGAGGGGTTGGCGTTGCACCTCGCCGCTGATGGCGTCGGCCGCCAGCAAGGGGGTGGAGATCAGACCTGCCAGCGGCAGTAGAAACTTGCCTTTCATGATTGCGCTCCCTTGAGGATCTTCTGGTTCAGTTCGTCGAACTCGCCGTTGGCACGAAATACGTAGATACCGGTCAGCACGAAGGCCGATACGATGAGACCAATCCCGACCGGGATGCCACGGGTGATGCTGGAGCCTTCGCTCAAGGGGGTGCCAAGCCAGCCCGGTGCAAAGGCGATGAGCAGGATGAACGCCAGGTAGAGCCCCAGCATCAGGATGGAGAGGGTCCAGGCAAAACGCTGGCGTTTGGCGACCAGTGCCTGGAAGTTGGGATCTTGCTGGATCCGAAGATACGGTTGCTGTTCCATTGCAGTTCTCCATGACAGTGAATGTCAGCGGTGGATGAGGGGTTCCCTACCGGACAGCACGGCTGTCCATGTAAGCAAAATGTGAATTAAATGTTATTTCCGAACAATTAGACTTTGGGATAAGCCAGCGGGCCGCCCTGATGCAGGCGTACAAAGACAAGGGCGGCGGTGACGGCATCGCTCAGGGCGTCGTGGGGGGGCAGGGCTGGCAGCGCCAGATGGCGACAGATCGCGGCCAGGTGCAGATCGATGGCGGCATCGGGATAGCGGCGATAGAGGTGATCGTGATAGAGGCGGCTCACCTCGATGCCGCGCTGGGGCAGGGTGAGCCCCCACAGCCGTTGGCAGGCGAGGTTGAGAATGCGCAGGTCATAGGCGATGTGATACCCCACCAGCTCACGGGGGCCGATGAACTCCAGCAGCGCGCGCAGCGCGGGCTCCAGTGCCATTCCCAGTTGCAGATCCTGATGGCGCAGGCCGTGGATCACCACGGACCCGGCGCTCAGGCTGGCGGGAGCCTGGACCCGGATGGCAAGGGCATCGCCCGTTTCTATCCGGTTGCCCCGGATGCGCACCGCCCCGATGGAGACGATCTCCGCCAGCGCCGGATCCAAGCTGGTGGTCTCGAAGTCCAGCGCCACCCACTCGTCGTCAGCAGGGCGGGCAAAGAGCGGGGCAAACACCCCCTCCCGAAACGTCCTGCCAAGCCAGCGGCGGCGCCAGTGCATCCACATCGCTATTGCCTAAGACGAAAGTGCAAGGTGAGCCATTGCTGGAACTTCTTCACCTGGTGCAGGGCATGGCGCAGCAGATCCCGCTCTGCGGGGCCGAGGTCTGCCACCCGCACCCGTCCGTCTCCCTCCTGCAACTGGCTGCGCAGCCGAAGCCGCATGAACAGCCGGAAGGCCTCCGCCAGATTGGTGCCATAGTCCCGGCTGAGGCGTCCCTGGCCCACCAGGGCCTCGATGCGTCCTGTGGTCGAGGTCTCCAGGATCCCCGCCTCCAGGGAGAGTACCCGGACGCCGTGGACAAGGGGGAAGAGGCCGCCCCGCTTGAGATCCAGCCCCTCCGGGGCTTGCTCCAGTCTGCCAAAGAGGGTGAGGGGGGCGTGAAAGGCGACGGCGGCCCTTGCCATCTCCGCCAGCAGATCCGGCCGGTCGGCGAGGCAGGCCCGCAGGTGGCGGGCGACGGGGGCGAGCCGGGCGCGATCTCCCGTGATGGCCTGGGCATCGGCCAGGGTGGCGAGCCAGAGCAGATCTGCTTCGCTGGCGCGCACACAGGCCTGCTCTATCCCTTGCAGCCAGCCGTCAAGCGGCTTCACCCAGGCCGGGTTGTTGACCATCACCCTGCCCGGGCAAGGGGGATAACCCAGGCGCGCCAGCAGGGCGCTGAAGGCGGCCAGATCCGCCGACTGGGTGGGCCACGGCAGGCCATCCGGCAGGATCAGGGCATTGTCCTGATCGGTTTTCTGGATCTGCTCGCCACGCCCCTCCGACCCCAGCATCAGCAGGCACACCTGCTCTTGCTGCGCCGCGGGGATCACCAGGGAAAAGGCCTTGGCGATCAACTGCTCGTTGATGGTGGCGATGAGCTTCATCAGGAACAGGGTGTGGATCCCCTGGGCAAACAGGGAGCGAATGAGTTGCTGCTGCTCCCGGGCGACCGCCTCGAGGGCGGCCGGGGAGTCGGCGCGGGCGATGCGCAGGGTCAACACATGGGAGTGGGTGGAGAAGAGCCCGAGCACCTGGGTCAAATGCAGGATGCCTGCCACCTCCTGCCCCTGCCAGATGACCAGGCGCTTGATGCGGTGGCGGGTCATCAGCAGCAGGGCATCGAACAGATAGCTCCCCAGTGGCAGACCCGTCAGCGGGGTGGGGGTCAGCACCGCCAGCGGCGCACTGAGCGGCAATCCCTTGAGGGTGAGGGCGTGGAGCAGGGTCTTGCGGGTGGCCAGGCTCAGGCTGCCGTCTGCTCCGGGATAGAGCAGGCAGTCGGTGCCCCTGGCCACCATGGCCTCGGTGGCGGCCAGGAGCGAGAGGCTGCTTTCCACGATGAGCGGCGCCTGCAGATGGTCGGGAGCGATGCGGGTCAGGATGAACTCCGCCAGGTTCTGCTGCCCGAGCTGACTGCGCCGCTCCTGCTCCCGCTGGCGCTCCGCCAGGGTGGCGGTGAAGTAGCGGGCGATATGGGGGTGCGCGTCGCACAGGGCCAGAAAGACGGGGCGGGGAATGAGCTGGCAGAGGGTATCTTCCAGGGCGGCGAAACGGTGGCGGCAGTGCCCGTCAAACTGGGCACGGACGTCGAACATGTCCCCCTCGCCATAGTCCCCAAAGGATTGATGGGGGGCAGACTCTTCCACGGCCCCCTTGATGATGAGGTAGAGCCCGGCGGGCTCCTCCCCGGCGTGCTGCACCGTCTGGCCCGCGCGAAAGTAGCAGATGCTGAGGTGCTGACCGAGCCGCTGGCGTGCCTCCTCGTCCAGGTCGTCGAACGGTGGACGGGCAAAATTGAACAGAAGTGACATGACAGGCTCCACCGTGACCATGGGGCCAGTCTGACAAAGGCTCCACCACCGGGCCAGCCGACTTTAGTCGCAGGCCCGGGGCGGCCTCCCTGTACCTGCCCATAACACTCTGGTAACGTTGTGGTATGACCAGTTGAATCAAAGGACGAAGACGAAGATGGAAAAGCCAAGGGTCAAATGGGGGTTTCAGGAGGGGATCGCCGAGGTGATGCTCTGTCGGGGGGACAAGCTCAACGCGCTGGATCGGGCCATGTTCGACGCCATCGACGAGACGCTGAACGCAGTATCCCGGCAAAAAGGGCTGCGGGCCGTGATCCTGCACGGGGAGGGGCGGGCGTTCTGCGCCGGGCTGGATGTGAAATCCATGCTGAGGCAGCCGGTGGCGGCGCTGGAGATCCTCAAGCGCGAGGCGGACGAGGCGACCAACCTGGCCCAGCGGGTGGCCTATGGCTGGCATCAATTGCCGGTGCCCGTGATTGCGGTGACCCAGGGGGTCTGTTTTGGCGGCGGCCTGCAGATAGCGCTCGGCGCCGATTTTCGCTTCAGCACCCCGGATTGCCGCTTCTCGGTGATGGAGATCAAGTGGGGCATCATCCCCGACATGAGCGGCAGCGTCACCCTGCGCAACCTGATGGGGATGGATACCGCCATGGAGCTTGCCATGAGCGGGCGCGAGCTGGAAGCCAGCGAAGCCAAGTCCCTCGGCCTGGTGAGCCGGGTGTGCGCGGATCCTCTGGAAGAGGCGCGGGCCTTTGCCCGGACCCTGATCACCAAGTCGCCGGATGCGCTGGCGGGGATCAAGCAGCTCTACACCCAGGCCTGGGCTCGCAGTGACGAGGCCATGCTCAAGGAAGAGACCCGGTTGCAGAGGCAGATCCTGGGGCGCCCCAACCAGTGGCGGGCGACCCTCAACAGCCTGCTTCGCTGGCGCCTGCCATTCGGACCCCGCCGCAACGCGCTTTGAACCCCTCACCCATGCAACGCAAATGAAAATGGCAGCCGAAGCTGCCATTTTGCATTGTGCCGTCTGATTACTTGGCAACGGTATCCGGGTCCGCCTCGAAGGGGTGGCCGGTTTGCTCGCGCATCAGGTTCACTTCGGCGCGGTTTTCAATCCAGTAGTCCGCGTTCTTGATGCCGAGCTTTTCCGGGTGGAACACGGGATCCAGACCCTTGGCCAGCTGTGCCTCGTAGTCCTTGAGGCAGGCGAAAGCCGGCTTTTGCAGCATCAGGATGGCACCGATGTTGAGCCAGGCCATCAGGCCGACCCCGATGTCACCCAGGCCCCAGGCCAGATCGGCGGTCTTGACGGTGCCGTAGACGGTGGCAGCCATCAGCGCAATCTTCAGCAGGAAGGTGAGCCAGGGGCGGTTAATCTTGCGGTTGACAAAAGCGATGTTGGTTTCGGCGATGTAGTAGTAGGCCACGATGGTGGTGAAGGCGAAGAAGAACAGGGCGATGGCGACGAAGTAGTTGCCAAAGCCTGGCATCATGCTTTCCATGGCGGTCTGCACATAGCCGGGGCCTGCCGCGATGCCGGCGATGCCGGTGTAGAGGGCGGCACCGTCCGGGCCCTGCACGTTGTACAGGCCGGTGATGAGCAGCATGAAGCCGGTGGCGGAGCAGACGAACAGGGTGTCGATGTAGACGGAGAACGCCTGCACCAGGCCCTGCTTGGCCGGGTGGCTCACCGCCGCGGCGGAGGAGGCGTGGGGGCCAGTCCCCTGGGCGGCTTCGTTGGAGTAGACCCCGCGCTTGACACCCCACATGATGGCCAGACCCAGAATGGCGCCGAAGCCGGCTTCCATCCCGAAGGCACTCTTCCAGATGAGCAGGATCACGCCCGGCAGTTGGCCGATGTTCAGGGCGATGATGACGCAGGCGACGATGATGTAACCCAGTGCCATGAAGGGCACCACGGTACTGGCGAAGTTGGCGATGCGTTTGACGCCGCCGAAGATGATGAAACCGAGCAGCAGCGCCAGACCGGCGGCGGTGACGTTCGGATCGATGTCAAAGGCGGTCTGCAGGCTGGAGCCGATGGAGTTGGCTTGCACGCCCGGCAGCAGCACGCCGCAGGCGAAGATGGTGGCGATGGCGAAGGTCCAGGCATACCACTTCATGCCCAGGCCCTTCTCGATGTAGAAGGCCGGGCCGCCGCGGTATTCACCGTTGATCTTCTCCTTGTAGACCTGACCCAGGGTGGACTCCACGAAGGCGGAGCTGGCGCCGAGGAAGGCGACCATCCACATCCAGAACAGGGCGCCCGGGCCGCCGAAGGTGATGGCAGTGGCCACACCGGCGATGTTGCCGGTACCGACGCGACCGGCCAGGGTCATGGAGAGTGCCTGGAAGGAGGAGACACCGGCATCGTTGCCCTTGCCCTGAAACATCAGGCGTATCATGCCTTTCAAGTGACGCAGTTGCAGGAAACGGCTGCGCAGGGAGAAGTAGAGGCCCACCCCCAGACACAGATAGATGAGCGCAGGGCTCCAAATCACGCCATTGATGGCATTGACGATCTCATTCATGTACAACAACTCCTTTGTTGCGCTGTCTTGGCGAGGTCTGTGCCTCGCTGCCCTAACATTGAATTATATGGTGACCAAGGGGGTCACTCTGGGTTGTGCGGGACTTTCGACTGGTTAGTCCGCGGGATTTAACATATCGGTTTGTTCAGGGCCTTCCTAGTGAAAAGTGTTGTGACTTTGTTAATTTGTGAATTGACATTAACAAATGGTGAATGGAACTGGACAAGATTCGGTACATACCCATCATCTGCCGCTTTGCCATGCCCAGAGGGCTGATTGAGGTAATGCAAATAGGAGGCCAGGAGTGGCAACAAGGGAAAACAGATACATCATTCGCCTCGCCGGGGAGGCGGATGGGGCCGGATTGACGGGGTTGTTTGCCCAGCTGGGCTACCCCAACCCTGACGGGGCGGTCAGCGCCAGGCTGGCCCAGCCCGATCCGGCGCGGGAGGTACTGGTGGCCCTGTGCGAGGGGATCCCGGTGGGGGTGCTGGTGTGGCATCGCCTGCAGCCCATGCACCTTGCACCAGCCTGGGGCCTGATCTCGGCGCTGGTTGTCGATGAGGGTGCAAGGGGAGGGGGCATCGGGGCCCTGCTGCTGGTGGCGGCAGAGCAACGGGCAGCCGCTATGGGGTGCGGCCAGCTGGAGCTCTCCAGCAGCCTCAAGCGCGAAGGGGCGCACCGATTTTATCTGGCGCAAGGGTATTGCGAGCGTCCGAAACGTTTTGTGAAAGCTGTCTGATTGGCAAGAGGAGTCCGTGTGTTCTGGTCCAGGTTGAAAGAGGTATTGGGTGGTGCATCTCCCCGGGAGCCCCGTCTCCCAGAAGAGCAGGAGTGGCGCGAGGCGCTGGCGGCGGTGCCCATCTTGCAGGGGCTTGAAGAAGAAGAGGCGCAGAAGCTGATGGAGCTGGCGCGCCATTTTCTCTCGCGCAAGACCCTCACCCAGATCGGGGTGGAACTGACGCCCCGCCAGCAGGGGGTGCTGGCCCTGCAGGCAGTGCTGCCCATCCTGCACCTGGGGTTCGATTGGTATCGAGGTTTCCACGAGGTGATCATCATCCCCGAGCCCGTGACCCGTCGTCAGGAGGTGCAGGACGAGTTCGGGCTGGTGAGCGAATTTGAAGAGGAGAACGCCGGTGAATCCTGGCCCCAGGGGCCACTGGTGCTGGCCTGGAGCGAATTGCAGCAGGACGGGGACTGGGACGGATTCAACCTGGTGATCCATGAGCTTGCCCACAAGCTCGACATGCTGGGAGGGGATGCGGACGGTGCACCGCCCCTGCCGCGGGGCATGGATCCCCAGCAATGGACCCGGGCGCTGCAAGGTGCGTTTGACGAGATGAACGATCAGTTGACCAGAGAGGAGGTGACCGAGATAGACCCCTACGCCGCCTCGCACCCCGCCGAGTTCTTCGCGGTGTGCAGCGAGAGCTTCTTCACCGATCCGTTGCGTCTGCGTGCCGTCTACCCCGCGGTCTATGACCAGTTCGCCCGCTTCTATGGCCAGGATCCCGCAGGCCGCTACCCGGCCACCCGATTGCTGGCTGGGGATCCCGGGGCGCAGGGCTGACCGGCACTGTGTCCGGGCGGCAGAAACACAAAAGGCACCCGAGGGTGCCTTTTTCGTGACAGCGATGTCGCCGGGTGCTTAGGCAGCGGCTTTGAGCTCGACGGGAGCGGCTTTCTTCTGCTCGCCGATGGGCAGCACGGTGCGACCGAACTGCTCGTTGATCACGGTGGCCATGGCCAGGTAGATGGCGCTGGCGCCGCAGATGATGCCTTCGAAACCGGCGATGGTGCCGATCAGGGTGCTGCCGGTGAAGTCACGGGCGGCCAGCAGGAAGAACAGCACGGTCAGGGAGGCGAACACGAACTGCTTCACGCGGGGGAAGTTGACGGTCCCGATCAGCATGAACAGGGTGAACATGCCCCACATCAGCAGGTACCAGCCCATGTAGGCGTGGGGGGTGGCCTCGGCCAGACCCATCGTCGGCATCACCAGCAGGAACACCAGGCTCCACCAGAAGGTGCCGTAGGAGATGAAGGCGGTGACACCGAAGGTGTTGCCACGCTTGTACTCCATGATGCCGGCGATGATCTGGGCCAGACCGCCATAGCACAGACCCATGGCCAGGATCATGGCGCTGATGGGGAAGAAACCTGCGTTATGGATGTTCAGCAGAATGGTGGTCATACCGAAACCCATCAGACCCAGAGGGGCAGGGTTGGCCAATTTTTCGCTCACGTGGTGTTCTCCAACAATAGAGGTGGGGTTGATAAAAGACGCGCGATTTTAGGCAGGCTCAGGGTCCCGGGCAAGGGGGGGACACACAGAAATGGTAAAAAAAGAACACGAAAGTTTAAGTGGCCAACCATTCGTGCCATTCAGGTAGACGAGCGGTGAATGAAAAACGTTTTCAACGTTGCAATTTTGTATAAAAGGCACCTTGGCATGAAAGTCGGCAACGATGATGGTGACTGGGATTGGTGAGGGAAACGCGCCCCGGATGGTCGCGTCATGGCGGCTTGATTGAAAAATGAGTTCATATGCCATCAGACAGGAGTGTTTACCTCCTGTTTGTAGCCCATCGGCCTCCCGTATCGCTTGCCATCGCAGTGTCCGTTGCGCTCCCCATTTTCTCGTCAACCCCGCGCTCGCCACCGTGTTCCCTACATAAGGGCGGGGCGCCAGAGAAACTCGCAAGCGCGCCGTGTTGACTGCCACGGGCGAAAGGGGCGCAAGATTAACGGGCAGGATCAGAGGCTGCCCTTGTCAAAAAGCCAGAGGCGGGATGGGCCATGGGCCCAGATGACAAAAACCGAGACGCAAGAGGTTGGGCCAAGGGATTGCCCTGTGGCCGGAGGCTTCAACATGCAGACACGGCAGCTCCTGTGAAGACGCTTCGAAATGTAAGGGGGGCGCGGGGTTGGCCCTGTGGCGTGCGCGAGAGGGTGTTCAGGATTGGCCCGATTAGACACTGTCTATCTGATCGGGCCATCTATTTTGACATGCCGACATGCTGGATAAAGGGATAACCGGATTGTTCGGGACGGCTAGCGAGAGACATATCCTGATGGAAGGGGTCAGGGGAGGGAGCCCCTCGGGCCATGTGCCGTCGGGGCAAACAAGAGGGGTATCCGGCGGGCGCCGGATCAGTTGTCCAGGGTCAGCACCACCTTGGCTTCCTTGTCCGTCTCCTTCACCTGGCTGTCGAGCACGAAGAGGCGCTCCGGCGCGATGCCCTGGGTATCCACCAGATACTCCTTGGTGTTCTGGGCGCGGCGCATGGCGAGGTTTCGCAGGGACTTGGCGGTGATGAGCTGCTGATCCCGCAGTAGGAGCACCGCCTGGGCGCGCAGGGCCTCGCTCCCTTCATCGAGTTGCAACCGGTTGGCCAGATCCCCGAGATCTTCGTTGAACTTGGCTTCATAGGCCTCTGCCAGTGCGGATTGCATGGCGGGATCCTGCTCCAGCAGCGTCAAATCCACCGGGCTGCCGGTGGTCTTGGCCAGCAGCCGCTCAAGCTTCTGGCGCTGGAGGATGGGGCGCTCTTCGTTGAAGTTGACCTTGCCGCGGATGTTCATGCTGAGCTTGGGCCTCTCCTTGAGGGCCTGGGCGAGGGTGGTCAGCTTGGTCTGCTGGGTCGGGGTCAGGGCGGGATCGCCAGGCAGGAAGGGGAGCTCGTCGAGATCCTTGGTGCCCCCCGTCAGGGACGCAAGCAGGGAGAAGGGGGATGTGATGGCCTTGCCGAGGGTATTGCCGAGCACGTCCCAGAAGATGTTGCCCAGGCTGAAATCAGGCTGATCCAGATTGCCCTTCACCTTGAGGTTCATCTTGATGACGCCGTTCGAATCGCTCAGCAGGGCGATGGCGAGGCCGAGGGGCAGATCCTTGGCCTGCTCGCTCTTGACCTTCTCCCCGAGTTGCAGCTTCTTGATGGTGATGTCGTTGTCCCCCTCCAGCCGGTTGCCCTGCAGCTTGTAGTTGAGCTTCATGGAGAGCTGCCCCTTGTCGATGGCATAGCCTGCATAGGTGCTGGAGTAGGGGGTGAAGGTGGTGAGCTCCAGATTGTTGAAGGCCACGGCCACGTCCAGCACGGGATCCTCGATGAGCAGGTTGGCGCCCCCCCGGATGGTGACGGGGGCATAGCGGTCCACCTTGCCGTTGAAGGCGAGCTCGGAGCGCTGCCCCGGGGTGTTGCTGATATGGCGGCTCTGGCCGTCAAGGGAGGCGATGTCCACCACGAACTCCGGGCTCAGGCTGCGATCGGCGAAGCGCAGGTTGCCTTGGGCGGTACGGATCTGATCGATGACGATGTGCGGGGCGGGGGCGCTCTCCCTGGCGTTCGCGGCGGGTTGCGGCAGCAGCAGTTGCTGCACGTTGGTGATCCCCTCTTCGTTGATCTCGATGCGGGCATAGGGTTTGCTGAGCAGGATGTCGGCGATACGCAGTTGCTGGCTAAGGCCATCATAGTGCAGACCGCTCAGTTGCAGATTCTCTATCTGGAGCAGGCGCTGGTTGTCGGCCCGATCCAGCACGTTGAGCCCCGCGACCTCGAGTCCACCGCTTATCTCCAGCTTGCTGATGGCCCCCTGGCGGTCGGTGGCCAGGTCCAGCCTGGTGCGGCTGGCAAGCTCGCCGTCCCGCACGCTGATACGCAGCAGATCCTGCAGGTAGGGTTGAGCCAGGGTCAGCGGCAGCCCCTGCTGGCGGATGGCGCCGTTCAGGGTGAAGGGGGTCAGCCCCAGGGTGCCGTCAAACGCCACCGTCGTCCTGGTGTCGAGGGCTGCGTTGAGGGTGAGGGGGCTGGGTTGGGCGGCCTGGCTGCCAAGGGGCCCCAGGGTGAGGGCGAGGGCGGAGATGGCCCGTTTCAGGGGCTTGCCGCTGGTGGCTTCGGTCAGGGTGAGGCTGCCCTGGTCGATGCGGGTCTGCTTGAGGGCCCATTGCCAGGGCTTGGCGGGGGTGGCCGGTTGTTTGCCCCCCTTGGGGGTCTTCTGGGGGATCAGCAGGTCCGCGAGATCCAGTTGTTGCTGGTGGTCGAGGACGGCGGTGATGGCCGGGCTCTTGAGGATGGCGGCATCGAGCTCAAGGCGCTGCTTGTTGCCATCGATGCGGATCCCGGTCAGTGCCAACTGCTTGAAGCGGGCAAATTCCTCCCCCTTGTTGCGTGTGAGCTGCCAGTTGGCCAGGGTCAGCTTGCCCTTTGACAACTGCCAGTCCAGTCCCTGCTTGCCCTGGGTGAGGCGATAGGCGAGCTCGGCGCTGGCCTCCCCTTTGGCGAGGGTCGCCTTGAGATAGGGGGCCCAGAGGGGGGCGAAGGGGGCGATGGCCACCTTGCCAAGGCTGAGGTTGCCCTTGCCGGCGCCGCTCATCATGTCGAACTCCCCTTCGGCCTTGAGGGGGCTCTTCTCGTTGACGGTGGCGTTCAGGCGATAGGGGTTGAGCACCCCCTCTGCGGTGGAAAAGCCGGGCAGGTGCAGGGTGAGCTTGTCCAGGGTGAGGGGCGGCACCCACCCCGGGCGGTTGGGCTTGCGGCTGTCCCGGTAGCTGAGCCGGCCCTGCTCGACGGACAGCTTGCCGATGGTCACCAGCACGGGCTCGGCGCTAGCTGGCGGCGTTTGCTCCGGCGCAGGGGCGAGCAGGGAGGCCAGTGCATCGGTCAAGTTGAAGCGTGCCTCCCCCTTGAGATCCTCGAGGCGCACCAGATCTGCCCTGGGGGCGGTCAGGGTGGCCTCTTCCAGTACCAGGGCGCGCTGCTGCCAGCTCGCTTTCAAGGCGGGAATGAGCTTCAGCTCTTCAAATGACACCAGCGTTTGCTGCTGGTCATCGAGCAGGGCGCTGGGCCCCAGCACGAGGGAGGGGGAGCGGATCCCCACCTCTATCTTGCCAAGGGAGAGGTGCAGACCGTAATGGGTGGCAAGCCAGCCGGGGAGATGGCGCTGGATGAGGGTCGGCGCCTGCCAGAGCAGGATGGTGATGCCGATGAGCAGGAGCGCGAGAAGATAGAGGGCATAGCGCAGCAGACGAGCGGGCAGAGGCTTGAGCATGATGGTCTCCATTTGATGCGCATATGGTAGCAATTAATCGTGCCCGGTTCATGGGAAGGACTCATGAGGTGCGCCGCACTCTGACCGGGCTGGGGAATTATTGTGCGACCAAGGCCGGATTTTCCCCGTTTGCCCCACCTCGCCGCTTGCCCAAACCGCCCAGTCTGTCCGGCATGCCGTGACGGGCGATGTGGGGAACAAGGGGGTTGCCGGGTCAGGGCCTGCCACTGCGGATATCCACTGGAAAACCGGGATACCGGGGGCGAGATACCCCCAGAGTCTGTCAATCCCCGTCGGTTTTCAAGCCGCCGAGGGAGTGGATGCAGCGCTGCTCGGCGGCATCGAGCTCGGCCATCACCATCTGGATGTCCTCCAGTTGCTGGCGCAGGGAGTGGCGTCTGGCCTCGATGAGCTGGATCATGGAGTGAAGCTGCATCCGGCTGGAGCGGTCGGTGTCGTACATGTCGAACAGCTCGCGGATCTCCGCCAGGCTGAACCCGAGGCGCTTGCCGCGCAGGGTCAATTTCAGGCGGATCCTGTCCTTGTGGCTGTAGATGCGGGTCTGCCCCTCCCGGGTCGGGGTGATGAGCCCCTCGTCCTCGTAATAGCGGATGGTGCGGGGGGTGATGTCGAACTCCTGGGCCAGCTCCGAGATGCTGTAGGTCCTCTCCTTGCCACTGGCGTGTCTGGCTCTCATGGTGCGCCCTCCTGATGAGCTGGCGGGGTCCTGGCCCCGCGGCAAGGGCCGGGGTCATGATGCATGATGGCCTCCCGGGGTGCGCTGCTCGCGCTCTTGTGCTAGGCGCCGTCCCCTCCCGTGCAGTGCCTGGCCGACCCGGGAGCCGTTGGGGCGCCCCAGCAGCTCGCTCACCCACTGGCCGGTGGCGGCCAGCTGGTCGAGATCGACGCCGGTGCTCATGCCAAGGCCGTGCAGCAGATAGACCACCTCTTCCGACGCCACATTGCCGGAGGCGCCGGGGGCATAGGGGCAGCCGCCGAGCCCGGCCACCGAGCAGTCGATGGTGCGGATGCCGCGCTCGAGCGCCGGCAGCAGGTTGGCCAGCCCCTGGCCATAGGTGTCGTGAAAATGAACAGCAAGCCGGCCCGCCGGGATCTCGTGCAGTACCGCATCCAGCATGGGAGCCACGGTGCCCGGGGTGCCGACGCCGATGGTGTCGCCGAGGGATATTTCGTGGCAGCCCAGATCCAGCAGCCGCTCGGCCAGGGCGGCGACCCGTTTCGGGCGGGTCGGGCCGTCGAACGGGCAGGCGATGACGGTGGAGAGGTAGCCGCGCACCTTGATGCCGAGGCTGCGCGCCTCCTGCACCAGGGGAGCGAAGCGCACCAGGGACTCCTCCACGTTGATGCCGATGTTGGCTCGGGTGAAGCCGTCCGAGCAGGCGGTGAAGAGACCTATCTCGTCGGCGCGTGCGGCGACGGCGGCCTGCAGACCCTGCAGATTGGGCACCAGGGCGCCATAGCGGGTCGGCCCCCTGCGCGGCAGGGCGTTGAACAGTGCGGCGGAATCCGCCATCTGCGGCACCTTTTTGGGCGACACGAAGGCCCCCACCTCGATGCGCTGCAACCCGCTCTCGGCCAGGCGGGCGATGAGCGCCAGCCGCTGCGCCAGGGAGAGGGTCGCAGCTTCATTTTGCAGGCCGTCCCGCGGCCCCATCTCCACCAGGCTGACCTTGTCGTCCCGGTTCTCGTGCGTGTGGCTCATGAGCGCTCCTCCTGCGCGGTATGGTCCTCGGCAAAGCGCACCAGCACGGCGCCCTGGCTCACTTGTTCCCCCTGGCGGCACTGCAGGGCCTCAATCACCCCGTCCCGGTCGGCCTTGAGGACGTGCTCCATCTTCATCGCCTCCAGTACCAGCAGGGGTTGCCCCTTGCTGACCGGCTGGCCGGCCTCGACCTGCAGCGCCACCACGATGCCGTGCATGGGGGCCAGGATGCCCGGGACATGGCTCGTGTCGTGATCATGGTGGAGCTGATGATGCTGATCATCGAGCAAGAAGCGGATGCGTCTGCCCGCCAGGTGCAGCAAATAGGCGCCCTCGCCGAGGGGCTGCACCGGATAGCGCTGCCAATGTCCACTCTGGCACAGGCGGATCTGATCTGACCCGAGTTCAAACGGGATCTGCTCGCCCTGCCAGAGCAGGGCGCCCCCTCGCTCGGCGAGGGTGAGAGTGCGGGTCTCCTCGCCGATGCGCACCGTGGCGCAAAAGCGGCGGGTGGGGCCCAGCCGAAAGCCTGCGGCCTGCTGCCAGGGGGAGGCATCGCGCTCGCAAGTGGCGAGCCAGAGGGTGGCGAGGGGCCAGGCGAGCGCCGGAACGGGCAGGGTGTCGGTGGGAATGGGCCACTGGGTGTGGTGGCGCATCGCCAGCACCTCTGGCGCTTCGCACAGGCGCTGCAGGAGCGGGCCGTTGTGCACCAGAGGGCCAAGATCCAGGGCTGCCAGGGCATCGGCCAGGGTGGCAAAGGCTTCGCTGCGGCTCGGTGCGTGGGCGACGAGCTTGGCGATCATGGGGTCGTAATAGGGGCTCACCCCATCGCCGGCGGTGACGCCGGTGTCGATGCGCACCCCCTTGGGCCAGGTGAGCCAGTGGATGGGGCCGCTCGCTGGCAGAAAACCGGCGGCCACGTCTTCGGCGTAGAGGCGCGCCTCCACCGCGTGGCCACGCAGCACCACCTGTTCCTGGGTGAGGGGCAGCGGTTTGCCCTCGGCCACCGCCAGCTGCCAGGCCACCAGATCCTGGCCTGTGATGGCCTCGGTAACCGGGTGCTCCACCTGCAACCGGGTGTTCATCTCCATGAAGAAGAACTCCTCCCCGCATAGCAGAAACTCGATGGTGCCGGCCCCCCGATAGGCGATGGCCTTGGCCGCCGCCACGGCCGCCTCGCCCATGGCGCGGCGCAGGGCAGGGGAGATGTCGGGGGCGGGGGCCTCCTCGATCACCTTCTGGTGGCGGCGCTGCAAGGAGCAGTCCCTGTCCCCCAGATAGATGGCGTTGCCAAGGGCATCGGCAAAGACCTGCACCTCCACGTGACGGGCGCGGGGGAGATAGCGCTCCAGCAGCACATGGTCGTCGCCAAAGGCGGCACTCGCCTCCCGCTTGACCGCCGCCAGGGCGTCGTCAAAGTCGGCCAGCTGATCGACCCGGCGCATCCCCTTGCCACCGCCGCCACTGGCCGCCTTGATAAGGAGCGGGAAGCCCACCTGGCTCGCCTGATCGCGCAAAAAGTCGGGATGCTGATCCGCGCCGTGATAACCGGGCAGCACGGGGACGCCGGCTGCCTGCATCAGCCCCTTGGCCCCCGACTTGTCCCCCATGGCGAGGATGGCGGCGCCGCTTGGGCCGACAAAGCGCACGCCCCGCTGCTCGCAGGCGGTGGCAAAGTCGCTGTTCTCGGACAGGAAACCGTAGCCCGGGTGGATGGCGTCGGCATTCGCCTCTTTGGCAATCTTGAGCACCTTGCCGGTGTCGAGGTAGCTCTCCCGGGCAGGGGCCGGCCCCAGATGCCAGGCCTCGTCGGCTTCGCGCACATGCATGGCACGGGCGTCGGCGTCCGAGTAGAGGGCGATGGTGTGAATGCCGAGGCGCCGTGCTGTCTTGATGATGCGCACGGCGATTTCACCGCGATTGGCGATCAGCAGGCGCTTGATGGGAGTGTGATGGGTCATGCTGACTCCCTGCTGTTCAAGGTGCACAAGTGCGAAGCGTGTTGATCCACACTGCAGTTATATTGACCACCGCTGGCGATCAGCAGGTGCTTGATGGGGTGGTATTGAGTCATGCTTCGTCCTTGAAACGGGGGCGCCAGGTTGGGGGGCGTTTGTCGAAGAAGGCCTGGATCCCCTCCTGGGCCTCGAGGCCGACCCGTACCCGGGCGATGGTCTCGACGGTCTGCTCTTCGTGCTGGTGGCCTGGGCGCCCTTCGAGGGCGGCCAGCAGCCGCTTGGTCTCCTTCATCGCCTGGGGGCCGTTGCGACACAACCGCAGGGCCATGGCGCGTCCCTCCGCCAACAACTGATCAGGCTGGCTGAGCCTGTGCACCACGTTGAGTCGGCAGGCGGTGATGGCATCGAAAGGCTCTGCGCTCAGCATGTAGCGGCGGGCCTGGCGCATCCCCATGGCGCGCACCACGTAGGGGCTGATCACCGCAGGCACCAGTCCCAGGGTCACCTCGGAGAGGCAGAAGCGGGCATTTTCGCTGGCCAGCACGATGTCGCAGGCGCAGACAAGGCCTAAGGCTCCGCCGTAGGCGGCCCCCTGCACCAGGGCCACCGTGGGGAAGGGCAGCTCGTCCAGTGCCTGCATCAGGTGGGCCAGCACCCGGGCGTCCTCGCGATTCTTGTCAAAGGCGCGGGGGTCGAACGCTTCCCCTGCCATCTTGCGCATCCACTCGAGATCGGCGCCCGCGCAAAAATGCGGCCCCTCGGCGCGCAGCAGCAGCACGTGGGGGCGGTCGGCCAGCGGCTGGCTGTGGGCCAGCTCGTCGAGGCAGTCGAGCAGCCCCTGCATCAGGTCGGCATCGAGGGCGTTGTGACGGGCCGGGCGGGCGAGCACCAGCTCGATCACCGGGCCGTGGCGCTCAAGGCGAAAATGGGCAAGGGGATCGTTGAAGAGCGGGTCTGACATATGAACTCCTTACATCCGGAAGATGCCGTACTGCAGAGGGCCCGGCTCGGCCCCCTGGCAGGCCGCCAGCGCCAGGGCCAGCACGGTGCGGCTCTGGGCCGGGTCGATGACGCCGTCATCCCACAGGCGAGCACTGGCGTAATAGGGGTGACCCTGGCGCTCGTATTGCGCGATCACCGGGGCGCGAATGGCGGCCGCCTCCGACTCGCCCAGAGTCTTGCCCTCGGCGGCGAGCTTGTCCCGGCGCACCTGCACCAGCACCCCGGCCGCCTGCTCGCCCCCCATGACGGAGATGCGGCTGTTGGGCCAGCTGAAGAGAAAATCCGGTTCATAGGCGCGCCCGCACATGCCGTAGTTGCCGGCGCCGAAGCTGCCGCCGACGATCAGGGTGATCTTGGGCACCCGGCTGCAGGCCACGGCGGTCACCAGCTTGGCGCCGTGCTTGGCGATCCCCTCTTTCTCCGCCGTACTCCCCACCATAAAGCCGGTGATGTTTTGCAGAAACAGCAGCGGGATCCCCCGCTGGTTGCAGAGCTGGATGAAGTGGGCTCCCTTCTGGGCGCTGTCGCTGTGCAGCACGCCGTTGTTGGCGAGGATCCCCACCTGCATGCCCTCAATGCGGGAAAAACCCGTCACCAAGGTAGTGCCGAACAACGCCTTGAATTCGTCAAACACAGAGCCATCCACCAGCCGGGCGATCAATTCTCGTGCGTCAAAGGGGCGCTTGAGACTGGTGCCCACCAGGCCGTAGAGCTCCTCGATGGGGTAGTGCGGCTCATCATAGGAGGGAGCGGATGGGGCGGGTGACGCCGCCGTCTGGTTGTCCCCCAGGTTGCTTACCAGGGTGCGGGCGATGGCCAGGGCATGGGCATCGTCCCTGGCCATGTGATCCGCCACCCCGGAGTGGACGCAGTGCACCTCGGCGCCGCCCAGGGCTTCTGCGCTGATCTCCTCGCCGGTGGCGGCCTTGACCAGGGGCGGGCCCGCCAGAAAGAGGGTGGCCTGTTCCCTGACCATAATCGACTCGTCCGCCATGGCGGGCACGTAGGCGCCCCCGGCGGTACAGAGCCCCATCACCACCGCCAGCTGGGGGATGCTCTGGGCCGACATGCGAGCCTGGTTGTAGAAGATGCGGCCAAAATGCTCCCGGTCGGGGAATACCTCGTCCTGCATGGGCAGGAAGGCGCCGCCGGAATCCACCAGATAGAGGCAGGGGAGGCGCAGCCGCTCGGCGATGGCCTGAGCGCGCAGGTGTTTCTTCACCGTGAGCGGGTAGTAGGTGCCGCCCTTCACGGTGGCGTCATTCACCACCAGCATGCACAGGCGCCCCGAGATCCGGCCGATGCCGGTGATGAGGCCGGCGGCGGGCACCGGTTCGTCATAGACCTGCCAGCCAGCCAACGCCGACAGTTCGAGAAAGGGGGAGCCCGGGTCCAGCAGCTGGTCGATGCGCTCGCGGGGCAGCAGCTTGCCGCGGGCCTGATGGCGGGCGTTGTTGGCCGCGCCCCCGCCCTGGGCTATCTCCTCCAGGCGGGTATTCAGATCGTCGACCAGTGCCTGCATGGCGGCCCGATTGGCCTCATAGTCGGGGCTCGCGGTGTCGAGGCGGGAGTGGATCCTGCTCATGCGCTCTCTCCCATCAGCTCGCGGCCGATGAGCCAGCGGCGGATCTCCGAGGTGCCGGCGCCGATTTCGTAGAGCTTGGCGTCCCGCAGCAGGCGGCCGGTGGGGTATTCGTTGATGTAGCCGTTGCCGCCGAGCAGCTGGATGGCATCGAGGGCCATCTGGGTGGCGTTCTCGGCAGCAAACAGGATGGCGGCGGCGCAATCCTTGCGGCTGGTGCGGCCCTGATCGCAGGCGCTCGCCACCGAGTAGACCAGCGCCCGGCTGCTGACGAGGCGGGTATACATGTCGGCGAGCTTGCCCTGCACCAGCTGAAACTCGCCGATGGCCTGGCCGAACTGCTTGCGCTCGCGCACATAGGGGAGCACCACGTCCATGCTGGCCTGCATGATGCCAAGGGGCCCGGCCGCCAGCACCACCCGCTCGTAGTCCAGACCGCTCATCAGTACCTTGACCCCGCCGTTCAGGGGGCCCAGCAGGTTCTCCTGCGGCACCCGGCAGTTGTCGAACACCAGCTCGCAGGTACTGGAGCCGCGCATGCCGAGCTTGTCGAGCTTCTGGGCGGTGGAAAAACCGGGAGTTCCCGCCTCGACGATAAAGGCGGAAATCCCTTTGGGCCCGGCGGCGGCATCGGTCTTGGCATAGATGACGAAGGTGTCGGCATCGGGCCCGTTTGTGATCCACATCTTGTTGCCGTTCAGCACGAAGTGATCCCCCTCGCGCACCGCGGTGAGGCGCATGCTGACCACGTCGGAGCCGGCACCCGGCTCGCTCATGGCCAGCGCCCCCACGTGTTTGCCGCTGACCAGATCAGGCAGATATCTCGCCTTCTGATCAGGGGTGCCGTGGCGGTGGATCTGATTGATGCAGAGATTGGAGTGGGCGCCGTAGGAGAGGCCGACCGAGGCGCTGGCGCGGCTCACCTGCTCCATCACCAGCACATGGGCCAGATAGCCGAGGTTCACCCCGTCATACTCCTCCGCCACCGTGATGCCGTGCAGCCCCAGCTCACCCATCCGAGGCCAGAGATCCCGGGGGAAAGCGTTGCTCTGATCGATCTCGCTGGCGCGCGGTGCGATCACTTTCTGGCAGAAAGCCTCGACCTGTTCGGTCAGGGCCTGGAGGGTTTCATCCATCAGGGCATGCATCCGTGCTCTCCTTGGTGCAGTGGACTGCCGATTTCCCCTGCCATCAGGGTGATGACTGGTCAGTCCATTCGTGATTCAAGTTTACGTTAGCGTAAACGTAAATGAGTTGTTAGTCTAAGGTAAATTCGATGGCAGCCCGTCGCAAGGGCTACCCGGGCAGAGGAGCGCAAGGAGTGAACAGGATGTGCAACAGCAACATGGATGTGGCCGGCCTGCAGTGGCCTGCCATCGCCTGCCAACGGGCTAGGAGGGGGGCATGAGCCAGCATCACACCCAGTACGGGGATCTGCCGCTCTACATCGGTGGCGAGGCGTGTCCGTCCGCAAGCGACGAGTGGATCGAGGTGACCGACCCGGCGGACCAGCATCTGCTGGCGCGGGTGCCGAAAGCTACCTCTGCGGAAATTGAGCTGGCGGTGCGCACCGCTCACGACGCCTATCTGCTGTGGCGAGAGGTGCCGACCTCCGAGCGGGCCCGGGTGATGTTCAACTACCAGCATCTGTTGAAAGTGCATCACGACGAGCTGGCGACCCTGCTGGCCCAGGAAACCGGCAAGAACCTGGCGGACGCCAAGGGGGACGTCTGGCGCGGCATCGAGGTGGTGGAGCAGGCCTGCGCCATTGCGAGCCAGACCCTGGGGGAGACCATGGGCAACGTGGCGCGCAGGGTCGACGGCCACTCCTGGGTGCAGCCTCTCGGGGTCTGCGTCGGCATCACGCCGTTCAACTTTCCGGCCATGATCCCGCTCTGGATGTTCCCGCTGGCGGTGGCCTGCGGCAACGGCTTCGTGCTCAAGCCCTCCGAGCAGGATCCTCTCACCCCCATGCGCCTGGCCGAGCTGTTTACCGAGGCGGGGGCCCCCAGGGGCATTCTGTCGGTGGTGCATGGCGGCGCCGAGCAGGTGGATGCGCTGCTGGCCCATCCCGATGTCAAGGCAGTCAGTTTCGTGGGCTCGGCCCGGGTCGGCGGCCACGTATATCGCAGCGCCACGTCGCAGCTCAAGCGCGCCCAGTGTTTTGTCGGCGCCAAGAACCACATGGTGATCATGCCGGATGCCAACAAGGCGCAGGTACTCGGCAACCTCGTGGGAGCGGGAGTCGGCGCCGCCGGTCAGCGCTGCATGGCCATCAGCGTGGCGGTGTTCGTGGGGAACGCCAGGGAGTGGATCCCCGAGCTCGCCGCCGAGTTCGCCAAGGTGAAACCCGGCGTCTGGCACGACCCCGAGGCGGCTTATGGCCCCCTCATCAGCCCGGAGGCGAAAGTCAGGGTGGAGGGGCTTATCGAGGCGGGGATTGCCGAGGGAGCCGAGTGCCTCTTGGACGGCCGTTTTTGCGACGTACCCGGCTACCCGGTGGGCAACTGGGTGGGACCGACCCTGTTTCGCGGCGTGACCCCCGAGATGCGCATCTACAAGGAGGAGATCTTCGGGCCCGTACTGGCCTGCCTCGAGGTGGAGAGCCTCGACGAGGCGCTTGCCCTCATCAACGCCAACCCCTACGGCAACGGCACCTCCCTCTTCACCGGCTGTGGCGCCGCCGCCCGCAAGTTTCGCCACGAGGTGGCGGTGGGCCAGGTGGGGATCAACGTGCCCATCCCGGTGCCGCTGCCGTTCTTCTCCTTTACCGGTTGGCGCGGCTCCTTCTACGGGGATCTGCATGCCTACGGCAAGCAGGCGGTGCGTTTTTACACCGAGACCAAGACGGTGACGGAGCGCTGGTTCGACGAAGACATTCCCAGCGGCCCCAATATGACCATTCAGCTGCGCTGACGGCAGGGGTTGCCCACTTTGCCCGGGCGCCCCTATTGACAGCAACGGATCGACGGAACAAGTACAAAGGAAGCGAACAAGATGGATTTTACCCTGACCGAATCCCAACGGGCCTGTGTCGAGTCGGCCGGCGCCTTCGCCGATCTGGCGCTCAAACCCCATGCCGCGCACTGGGACAGGGAGCACGAGTTCCCCATCCCCACCATCAAGCAGGCGGCGGCGCTGGGCCTGTGTGGCCTCTATACCCCGGAGCAGTATGACGGTCTGGGCCTGAACCGGCTCGATGCCAGCCTCATCTTCGAGCGCCTCGCCATGGGCTGCACCTCCACCACCGCCTATCTCACCATCCACAACATGGTGAGCTGGATGCTGGGCAGCTGGCTGCCTGCCGAGGTGGCCGAGGAGTGGGTACCTCGGCTGGCCAGCGGCGAGCTGCTGGGATCCTACTGCCTCACCGAGCCAGGGGCGGGCTCCGACGCTGCGGCCCTCAAGACCCGCGCCGTGCGCGATGGCGAAGAATACCTCCTCGACGGCAGCAAGGTGTTCATCTCGGGCGCCGGCAGCACAGACGTGCTGGTGGTGATGGCCCGCACCGGTGGCGAGGGGGCCAAGGGGATCTCTGCCTTCATGGTACCGGCCCAGACCCTCGGCGTGAGCTACGGCAAGGCGGAGGAGAAGATGGGCTGGAACAGCCAGCCGACCCGGGAGGTGAACTTCAATGCCGTGCGCATTCCCGCTCGCTTCCGGCTGGGGGAGGAGGGGGAAGGGTTCAAGTTCGCCATGCAGGCGCTCGATGGGGGGCGCATCAACATCGCCAGCTGTTCTCTGGGCACAGCCCAGCAGGCCCTGGACGACGCGTTGGAGCACGTGCGCCAGCGTCAGCAATTCGGGCGTCCGATCAGCGAATTCCAGAGTGTGCAGTTTCGCCTGGCCGACATGGCCACCGAGCTCGCCGCCGCCCGCCTGCTGGTGCGCCAGGCGGCCGCCAAACTCGATGAGGGCAGCCCGGACAAGAGCGCCTGGTGCGCCATGGCCAAGCGTTATGCCACCGATGTGGGGCACCGCATCTGCGACGACGCCCTGCAACTCTTTGGCGGCTATGGTTATATCCGCGAGTATCCGCTTGAGCGCTATCTGCGCGACACCCGGGTGCACCGCATTCTGGAAGGGACGAATGAAGTGATGCGGCTCATCATCGCCCGCCGCCTGCTGGCCGACCCCGGCCTGTCGCTGGAGTAGCGGGAGGGGCCTGCTCTGAGGACGCAGTCGGCGCGTCCTCAGGCTTTGTGAGCCAGGTGCAGGTTGGCTCCATTCAACCCTGTCATCATGGGGCAGTTTTTTTGACAAGGACAACGCAATGACAAGGATCAGGCTCGAATATCACGGCCACGTGGCCTACATCACCCTCGATCACCCACCCGCCAACACCTGGACGCTCGCCAGCCTGAAAGCCTTCTTGCAGATGATGGTGGAGCTGGATGGTCGCCCCGACGTGGTGGCCCTGGTGATCCGCGGTGCCGGAGAGAAATTCTTCTGCGCCGGCGCCGATCTCAAGATGTTCGCCGACGGCAGCCTGGCGCATGCCCGCGAGGTGGCCGAGGCCTTTGGCCACGCCTTCGAGGCGCTGGCCCGCTTTCACGGGGTCAGCATCGCCGCCATCAACGGTTATGCCATGGGAGGGGGGCTCGAAGTCGCGCTGGCCTGCGACATCCGCATCGCCGAGCAGCAGGCCAAGCTGGGGTTGCCGGAGGCCTCGGTGGGCTTGCTGCCCTGCGCCGGCGGCACCCAGCGCCTCACCGAGCTGGTGGGGCCGGGCTGGGCCAAGCGGATGATCCTCTGCGGCGAGAAGGTGAGCGCCACCCTGGCCTACGAGATGGGGCTGGTGGAGGAGGTGGTGACCGAGGGGCACGCCTGGGAGGCGGCGCAGCAGATGGCCCAGCTGGTGGAGCGCCAGAGCCCGAGCGCCCTGCGTGCCTGCAAACAGCTCATCAATCAGGGGCGAAGCACCCACAGGGACGCGGCGCTGCCACTCGAGCGCAGCCTCTTTCTCGCCCTGTTTGACGATGCCAACCAGCGCGAAGGGGTGGCGGCCTTCCTGGAGAAGCGTGCCCCGCGCTGGCGTTACGACCAATCCAAACCGAAAGAGTGAGGGAGTGAAGGATGAATGAGGTAATGATGGCGACCCGCCATGTCGCAGGGGCAGATACCCGGTCTGCGGGGGCTGCCCATGAGTGAGCCCGTGCGCATCGAGACCCGCCCCACGGCGGATGGCCGCCGCATCGGCATGCTGACCCTGGACAGCCCCGCCTCCCTCAACGCCCTGAGCCTTGAGATGATCCAGTTGTTGCAGGCTGCGTTGACCCGCTGGGAGCAGGATCCGGCCATCGTCTGCGTGCTGCTGCAAGGGGCTGGCGAGAAGGCATTCTGCGCCGGTGGTGACATCCGCTCCTTTTATTACCGCAAGCAGGAGGCGAGCCACTCTGAATTGTTCGGCTATGCCAGCGACTTCTTCCTGCAGGAGTACCAGCTCGATCACCACATCCACTGCTACGGCAAGCCCCTTGTCTGCGTGGCGGACGGCATCTGTATGGGGGGCGGCATCGGTCTCTTTGCCGGGGCCGGTTTTCGGGTGGTGACCGAAAAGAGCCTGTTCGCCATGCCGGAGGTGACCATCGGCCTCTATCCGGACGTGGGGGCCAGCTGGTTTTTGAGCCGGATGCCGGGGCGGCTCGGGCTCTGGCTCGGCCTCACCGGTGCCCGCTTCAACGGGGCGGACGCCATCGGCCTGGGGCTCGCGGATCATGCCATGGCGAGCCGCGAGCGGGCGGAGCTGCCGGCGCGCCTCGCCGCCCTCGACTGGTCCGCAGGCGACCCCGGCGAGCAGATCGAGGCGCTGCTCACCGATTTGCAGGAGGCCCCTGGTCAGGCATTGCCGCCTCCCGTACTGCTGCCCCACCAGGAACGCATCGATGCGCTGTTGGCCGGCCGCTCCCTGCAAGGGGTGCTGGCACGCCTCGAGGACGCCGAGCTGGACGAACCGGGGCTGGCTCAGGGGCGGGAGACCTGCCTTCGCGGCAGCCCCATCAGCCGTGCCATCCTCTGGCGCCAGTTCTGGCAGGCACGGCGCCAGTCCCTGGCCGAGGTGTTCGCCGACGAGTTGGCCCTCTCGGTCAACTGCGTACTCAAAGGGGATTTTGTGGAAGGGGTACGGGCCCTGCTCATCGACAAGGACAAATCACCCCGCTGGCAGGCCCCGCAGGTAGGGGAGGCCTGGCTGGATGTCTTCTATCGCTGGCCCGAGGGTGACAACCCCTTGCGCCCCCGCTGACGTGCGATCACACACAAGGAGCACACCATGACAAGGATTGGGTTTATCGGGCTTGGCAACATGGGGGGCCCCATGGCCGCCAACCTGGCCAGGGCGGGGCACAGGGTGCAGGTGTTTGATCTGGTGCCCGAGAGCCTGACCCGCGCCATCGAGGCCGGCTGCATTGCCGCCGGGAATGCCCGGGAAGCGGTGAGCGGCTGCGAGCTGGTCATCAGCATGCTGCCGGCGGGGGAGCACGTGCGCAGCCTCTGGCTGGGGGAGAGTGTCGGTGAGCGGGGCGGCCAGGATCTGCTGGCGGCCCTGTCGCCCGGTGCCCTGGTCATCGACTGCTCCACCATAGACGTGGCCTCGGCCCGTCAGGTGGGGGCGGCGGCGCAGGCGCGCGGCATCCGTTTTCTCGATGCCCCCGTTTCGGGAGGGGTGGCCGGTGCGGCGGCGGGCACGCTTACCTTCATCGTCGGCGGCGAACAAGCGGATTTTGAAGCGGCCAGACCCGTGCTCGCCTGCATGGGGCAGAACCTGTTTCACGCCGGGGCCCTCGGCGCCGGCCAGATCGCCAAGATGTGCAACAACATGCTGCTCGCCATCCACATGGCCGGCACCGCCGAGGCGCTGGCGCTCGGGGTCAAGGAGGGGCTGGATCCCGCCGTGCTCTCCACCATCATGGGCAAGAGTTCGGGCAACAACTGGAGCCTCGAGCGCTACAACCCCTGGCCCGGGGTGATGGAGAACGTGCCGGCATCCCGTGGGTATACAGGGGGCTTTATGACCCGGCTGATGGTCAAAGATTTGGGGCTCGCCATGGCGTTGGCGGAACATGCCCACAGCGCCGTGCCCATGGGGGCCCTGGCCCGCAACCTCTTCAACCTGCACGCGAGCCTGGGCCAGGAGAACAAGGATTTCTCCAGCATCCTCGAGCTCTATCGGGACAAAACAGCGCCGAGTTAAGGGCCGCTATCTACCTATTTACCCGATAGTCTTTGACTCGACAGTCACCGGCCATCTCACCAGGAGCATTTATGGATATCACACGGAAAGTCATCGCCATCACGGGGGCGGGCAGGGGGCTAGGCCGCGCCATCGCCCTGAGTCTGGCGGAGCAGGGGGCGCAACTTGCGCTCATCGACGTCAACCGCACCGATCTGGAGGTGACCGAGGCGGAGGTGCGCAGCCGTGACGGCCGCTGCGCCCTGTTCGTCTGCAACGTGGCAAGCGAGCCGGAGGTCGAGGCGACCTTCGCCGCCATCAAGGATCAGTTCGGCGCCCTGCACGGCCTCGTCAACTGTGCCGGCATCCTGCGCGACGGTATGCTGATCAAGGTGAAGGAGGGGGCACTGACGGAGAAGATGAGCCTGGCCCAGTGGCAGTGCGTCATCGACGTCAACCTCACCGGCACCTTCCTGTGCGGGCGCGAGGGGGCTGCGCTGATGGCCACCGGCGGGGAGGGGGGCGTCATCATCAACATCTCCTCCATCGCCCGCGCCGGCAACATGGGCCAGAGCAACTATGCCGCCAGCAAGGCGGGGGTGGCCTCTCTGGTGGTCACCTGGGGGAAGGAGCTGGCCCGTCACGGCATCCGGGTGATGGGCATCGCCCCCGGCGTCTTTGCCACCGACATGACGGCGGCGATGAAACCCGAAGCCATGGCCCGCATGCAGCAGGCCATCCCGGTGGGCACCCTGGGGCAGGCGGCGCAGCTGGCCCAGACGGTGCAGTTCATCCTTGCCAACGACTATCTGTCGGGGCGGATGATCGAGCTGGACGGCGGCTTGAGGCTCTAGTCCCCCCTGCATATACCCTCTCTGACGCCCCTCCTGCAGGGGCGTTTTTACAGGGGACAGGCCCCAGTGCAAGGGTGCATAGCCATGCAGGTCCGGCTTTTGAAAAGCGTGGCGGCATCATGAAAAGTCGTGAAATATCAACGGGTCTTTCTTAATTTGAACCAGCTCACAGGCACCCCGGGTCAGTGCTGTAAAATTGCGCGCGGTCAAGGCGGCTCATGATTGACGGCAAGAGGGATTGCGGCCGGCATAGTCATGCAATATAGTTGCCGCCTTTTTCACGGGGTACGGATTTCTAGCCCCTCCCATGTCGCGCGCTGTATGAATACGGATGCTCAGCCGCCGCCTAATAAAACAGGTTTGAGATGGACAAGAAACTGGGGCTGGGTGCCCTCATTTCGCTGGTGATCGGCTCCATGGTCGGTGCCGGGGTTTTCAGTCTGCCGCAAAACATCGCAGCGCACGCCAGTGCCGGGGCCGTCGCCCTGGGATGGGCCATCACGGGGATCGGCATGATCTGCCTCGCCCTGGTCTACCAGAATCTCTCCATGCGTCGACCGGATCTCGATGGCGGCATCTTCAGCTACGCCAAGGCAGGGTTCGGGGATTTCGTCGGCTTCAACGCCGCCTGGGGTTACTGGCTGTGCCAGCTGCTGGCCAACGTCTCCTACGCCATCGTGGTGTTCAGTGCGCTGAGCTACTTCTTCGACACGCCGGACAAGGTCATCTTCGGTGACGGCAATACTCCGGTCGCCATCACGCTCGCTTCCCTGCTCATCTGGTCGGTGCATGCCCTGGTGCTGCGCGGCATCCAGGTGGCGGCGCTGGTGAACATCGTCACCACCATCGCCAAGATGGTGCCCCTCATCGTCTTCTGCGTAGCCATCCTGCTCGCTTTCAACATGGAGACCTTCACCCTGGATCTCTGGGGGCAGGGGAGTCCCGAGCTCGGCTCCGTGATGGATCAGGTCAAGTCCACCATGAAGGTGACCCTCTGGGTCTTCATCGGCATCGAGGGGGCCGTGGTGGTCTCCGCCCGTGCCCGCCATCGCAAGGACGTGGGCCGCGCCACCGTGCTGGCGCTGCTCGGCGCCCTGGCGCTCTACGTCATGGTGACCCTGTTCTCCCTGGGGGTCATGAACCAGCCGCAACTGGCGGCCCTCAAGAACCCCTCCACCGCCATGATCCTGGAAGCCGTGGTCGGCCCCTGGGGCGCCTGGCTCATCAACATCGGCCTGGTGATCTCGGTGATGGGGGCCCTGCTGAGCTGGACCGTGCTGGCGGCGGAAGTGCCCTACATCGCGGGCAAGACCGGGGTCTTCCCGGCCTGGTTCGCCAAGGAGAACAAGAACGGCTCCCCCAAGGTGTCGCTCTGGTGCTCCACCTGCCTGGTGCAGATCTTCCTCATCATCATCTACTTCCAGAACAGCACCTATCTGGCGTTGGTGAACATCGCCACCTCGGCGGCCCTGGTGCCCTATGTCTTCTCCGGTGCTTACGGCCTCAAGCTGGCGTTGAAAGGGGAGACCTACGCGGGCCAGCCCCATCAGCGCAAGCGCGACCTGCTGCTGGCCCTGGTGGCCACCGTCTATGGCTGCTGGCTGGTCTATGCCGCCGGGGTGGAGTACCTCTTGCTGGTGGCGCTGCTCTACAGCCCGGGGATCTTCATCTACTGGAAGGCGCGCCAGCACCACGGCCTGCGCAGCCTCAATCGGCTGGAGCAGGGGATGACGGCAGCCCTGCTCGGCTGCGCCGTGCTGGCGTTCTACAAGGTGATGGACGGTACCATTCCCCTGCATTAATCGGCACAATAAAGGGATGGCAAGATGCCATCTCTTTTTTTATGGGCAATGGCGGTCAAGTTGACCGCTGTTTCGTTATTGAAGGAATGTTTATGCTGTTTGTGGGCTATCTGGTGTTGGGGGCCTTCGCGGGCATGCTGGCCGGGCTGTTCGGTATCGGCGGCGGACTCATCATCGTCCCCGTGCTGGTCCTGAGTTTTCACGCACAGGGCGTGGCGCCGGAGATCATCACCCATCTGGCCCTCGGCACCTCGCTGCCCACCATGATCTTCACCGGTTTCAGCTCCCTGCGTGCGCACCAGGAGGCAGGAGCGGTGGACTGGGGGATGATTCGGCGCCTGGGCGCCGGCATGCTGGTCGGTGCCTGGCTCGGCGGCATGACCGCCAACCTGCTCAGCGCCAGCACCCTCAACATCATCATCGGCTGCTTCGCCTGGACCATGGCCCTGCAGATGGGGCTCAATTTGAGGCCAAAAGCGGAGCGACACATGCCGGGCCCCCTTGGTACCGGGATCGCCGGCACCGTCATCGGCTGGATGTCGGCCTTGTTCGGCATCGGTGGCGGCTCGCTGACCGTGCCTTACCTCACCTGGAATTCGGTGCCCATGCGCAACGCCGTGGCCGCCTCCGCCGCCTGCAGCATGCCCATCGCCCTGGCAGGCAGCCTCAGCTACCTCTATGCCGGTTGGGGAGACGCCGATCTGCCCGAGTGGAGCGTCGGATTCATCTATCTGCCAGCCCTGCTTGGCATCGTGCTCACCAGCACCCAGTTTGCCCGTCTGGGCGCCAGACTGGCACACAGAATGTCACCCCGGCGGCTCAAGCAGGCCTTTGCCCTGCTCATGTTGCTGGTGGGTGCCAAATTCATGCTCTTTAGCTGAACCCTTGGCCAGATTGTTGAAAAATAAGGCGAACGGCTCGTGGTGCGGTAGAAAGCCATTGCATTGAGGGGCCAGTTTGCCTATTCTCCTCGCCGGTGGTCCTATTGGTCCTCTCGCATTGATAACCCGTCGACCTGGTCAGGACCGGAAGGTAGCAGCCAAGGCGGGGGACTCGAGTGCCGGGATGTGGCTGGTAGGGCCACCACTTGTTTCTGCAATTCAATAAGTTAGCTTCCTAAAGCCCTTGGTCATCCACTTTGTGTGGACGACGAGGAGCTCATCAATGAATCTCTGGCTCAGTCCCCACGGCATCTGGTATTACCGGAAAGTCACCACGCTCCCCTGTGGTCGCCGCAAAGAGATCAAAAAATCCCTGCATACCCGAGACAAACTTTGTGCACGTCACAAGGTGACCCAGCTGCTTGCCTGCGTGCGTTCCAGACCGAAATCTGGCGTTGAGCCTGCTGAGGCATCAGAGACCCCACCAAATCAATCGAGCACCAAGCCGGTGGCTCGGGCGGTTAAACCACTTGCTCCGCTCCTGTCAGTCCTGAGTGACCGCTATCAGAAGGAGAAGGCCCTATCCTGGGCTCCCAAAGAGCGAAAGAACCAGAAAAACTATCTCGGCTCCTTTATCGAGGCACTGGGGGATCGCCCTGTGACCGGCTACAGGAAGGCTGACGTGGTCATGTTCAAGGATGGGCTACTGAACTCGGGTAAGAGTCCGGCCACCATCAACAAGTACCTCCAGAAGCTCTCCCTGTTGTTTAGCTGGCTGGCTAACCATCAGGAGGGGATCGTCAACCATTTCGCTGGGCTCAAGTTGCAGCGGGTCAAAGAGACCAAGGCCAGAAGTGGTTACACGATGGAGGAGAGGCAGAGGTTCGTCCAATGGGCGAAAAGGCAGGAGCCCTATCGCCGCTGGATAGCCCTGTTGGGGCTCTACACGGGGGCCCGAGCCAACGAGATCTGCCAGCTCTATGCCGATGATGTTGTGCTGGTGGATAACATCTGGTGTATCAAAGTGCAGGCAGGTAGACCAGACCAGAAGCTCAAGACAGACAACAGCAAACGGCTCATTCCGATCCATTCGGCGGTGCTGGAGGCTGGCTTCCTGGCGTTTGTGCAAGAGAGGGTGGGGGGAAGGCTCTTCGTCGAACTGCCCCATCGCCAAGACGGCTACAGCCACCTTTGGGGGCAGTGGTTCAGCCGCAACCGGCCGGTGCCTAAAGATTTCCACAGTTTGAGACATACGGTAGCGACAATTCTGAAAGATAAAGGTATTCCTCTTCAATTTGCTGCCGCGATCTTGGGTCATACCAATGGTGCCATCAGTTACGACAGATACGGTGGTGGAGTAGCAGTCGAGAAGTTACATGCCGCTATCGAAGCTGCACTATGAACGCGTTACATTGGTGAACATCTAGTAGGTACTTCAATTCAAATAGCCACGGTTAGCTGGATGCTAATGAGAACAAGGAAGAGCTCCGTTGGAACACAATAGGCCTGATACGGCACAATCTGATTTGAATGACTTGAAAGAGCAAATTGCGTTGGAGTACGGGCGATGTCTCCTCCAGCTACAGCAGTTTGAATTGATGCTCAAAGCAGCCCTGCCCACTATGAAGGTGAGCGGATTTTCGGATGAGCTGGTTGGCAACATTGAACGCTATCGCCAGTTTTTAGTTGGAAAGACGCTGGGGCATTTGGTTGGTCAGTGGAGCCAGAGAATTATGCTGGGCGATGAGCAAGAAATTGATGATGCCCTACACAACCGAGCGTACATCAGCATCAGCGTTGGTCTGGAGGACGGGGAGTGGATGAGCGAAAAGCTCAAACAATTGGTCGAGTTGCGAAATGAGCTGGTGCATCATTTCCTGTCACGCTTTACGTTGAACTCGGAGGCCAGTTGCCAAGAGGCAATAAGTTATCTGTCTACTGCAGCCAGTACCATCAAGAGCAATAGGGATACGATACAATCCCTCCTGATCGCTTTTGAAGAAAGTAAGAAGAGACTGCTTGAATTTATTAACTCACCAGTCGGAGAGAGTCTCTATTTGTACGGCATCATCCCGGGTGAATCTGTCGAGAATTGGGAAAATACCACCATTATCCAACAGCTGAAATTTGAAGAGCATTCCTTAGCCAAGAACGGCTGGGTACAGTTAAACGAAGCCATTTATAGCATTGGCCAACGGTGGCCAGACTTATCTCCAAAGCTGTACGGATGTAGTAGTTGGCGGGAGGTCATTCATTGTTCCCAGCTCTTCGAAGTAGACAAGCGGCTATCTCCCACAGGTGGAGTGACTTGGTATCGCACACGCCGAACCTAAATTGATACAGCATGATGCTTTAGCAACCATCATTCCATCGATACCGATTTCCACAGCTTACGTTATGACGTTGAAGGTGCACAGAGTACCGCCTCAGTATGGGGCAGTGATGTGGGCCATAACCGACAACGAAAAGGGGCCCGCAGGCCCCGAAAATGTTATTGATTTGATGCAAGACGGAGCGTAGGGGATGCACTTGGATAAGCATCAAATGCATCATCGCGTAACACAATCCCAATAATTGCAGCCTTGTTACGGTAGCGTGTTGCTTCGAAACCCTTATCCACAAGTTTTTTCTTCAGGATGATTTTACTCATGGTCCACTCTCTGTCCTGCTGAGCCCAGCGGCTAAAAGCAGCGTAGATCTCATCCATGGTGCATTTGTAGTTACTGCTTGGCTGAGTGCACTCTTCCAAAAAGCGTCCCACCAGATCGGATTCGGCACGGTAGCTCTCGACATCGGCTTTAATGCTGGCTGGCATCGACCGTTTCAGCCCTTGTGCCAACCACATCTGGGTGCCTTGGATGGCCCAGTTCAAGATACCTGGCAGTTCATCCTGAAGCTTCTGCATCAAGTACGGATCTAATTGCTCTCCTGTGAACGCTGCATTGAAGGGAATCATCATCATTCGTCGCCACATGCCTGGGCTGGTATCCCGGATCACAGGCTTGTGGTTCCCCACCATGACAAGTGAGAAGCGGGGACGGAACTCCATCTCGCTCTTGGCATAAGGGGCCCTAGCGACAATGATGTCGTCACCCGTCATGGCTTTCACTAGGTTCTCATCCATGCGAGATCCCTCTGGTAGCTCATTAGCTACTACCAGTCGGGCGTCCACCAGCTTGGTCAACGATGGGTTCGGGCCGGTACTGGCATTGCGGTTAAACAGCAAGACGTTACTGTTGATCTGCCGACTATAGTCCCCGAGCAGTTGCTGGATGACCGACATGAAGGTGCTCTTACCATTACAGCCATTACCATAGAGGAAGAACAACAATTGCTCGTCGGTACGGCCCGTTATCCAGTAGCCCACACAGCGTTGCAGGAAGGTGGCCAGTTCGGCATCTCCACAGGTGATTTCACTGATGAATTGCTCCCAGCGTGGACAAGTAGCCCCCGAGATATAGACAGCAGGGCTGGCACTGGTCAGCAAATGGGCTCGACGAGCAGCAAGGAAACATCCAGAGTTCAGATCGATAACCCCGTTACCGACACCAAGTAGCATGGGGTTGGCGTTGAGCTCGGCGAGTTTTATCTGCAGCATCGGTTTGGCTAACTCCAGCATGTTCTGGATGCTCGCCCGACTGAGGCAACGGGTGCCATAGCTGCGAACCATCTTGCCCCATTCCATAGCCTTCTCGTCATCCTTCTCTTTGGCAGTATCGAGTAGCTGCTTTGCAATCTGGTGGAGTTCTTCTCCTACTTGTTTGGCCATGAGCAAAGGGGTTTGGTTGTCCAGTTCCCAGTAGGTCCCATTGAAGCAGAGGAAACTGCCAAACTCGGGCACATACTTGAGGTCATGGCCGCATAGTTCAACAAGCCGTTCAGCGTTTCGGCTGTCATGGAACTCGACTGCCAAGATGGACTGACGGGGGACAATTGTGACGGATTCTGGTTGCAGAGCATCATCTTGTGTACCCGTGGCTTCAACTACAAGTTCTCTCAGAGTAAATGCTGCTACCAGCTCCTGCAGAGGGAGTGGATTGTCGCCGTGCAGATACTCGTCGATGTCCTTCACACTATCTGGCAGCTTGACCTGAGTCAGTTTGAGGCCGAGCCGAGCCACCTTGGTGCGGTACTTGTCGCCAGCTTCGTCAGTGTCGAAGAAGGTCATGACATCTCGGTCGGCCAGTTCACGTCCAAGCCACTCCAACTGGGCCTGTGACAGTGTCCCGATGGTTGCTAGTGCGGGACCTGGCCAACCGGCATCCACCAGCGACAGCCGGTCATTCTCTCCCTCGACCAGGGCGACAGGGCCGGGGGCATTTAGACTCTCTTCCCCGTAAAACTGAACCCCGTTAAGCCAGTTGCGGCTCGGCAGTTGGAACTGGTGCTGCTTGTTTGGGTCCTTGAAGGTGAAGCGACTGACTTGTCCGTTGCGGTCGAAGTGCGGGAACACATAGACACCGCTCGGAAAGAAGTCATGAAGTTGGTCAGGGGCATTCTTGCGGGGCTTGACCAGACCGGATGCCAGCCGTTCTTCTTGGGAAAAGCCAGCATCCCGCAACGCTTTGTTCAGGCCACCGGAGAAACCGATGTCCAGCCCTACTAGCACCTCCTCAGAATGGCCACGGAGTTCCACCAGCTCCTCAATGTCCAGACGAGTTTGATAGTGGCGGGCAGCCAGATTGAATAGCTCCTGCAGGCGAGCTGGTGGAGCTGTGTAGACCGGTTGTTCCAAAGGTACGACCTTGGGTGTAGTGGGACTAGCCTCCAGTTCTCCCAGTAGCAGCAGGCGAGCAGCATCGTAGACATTTGGGGCTTGCTTGTATTTGACGATGAGGTCGAGGACATCACCATTCTCTTCACAGCTAAAACAGTGAAAGCTATTTGTTTCAGGATATAAGGTGAAACAATCGTTATGTCCGCATAGTGGGCAACTGCGATCATCCAGTCGATAGATCTCACCAAGTTGTTCTACGTCTTGCCCTGTAAGGGCTGAAGTGACATCAAGAATAGAGAATTTAGTCTTGATATCGGCAAGTTCGAAGTTGAGCGGGTAGCCTGCTTCGGCCAAAGCGAACTCGAGATCGCAATTTGTATGTTGAGACATGATTTCTCTCCAGTTTGACAATCAATTAATAACTCATTGTTTGACTGGCTAGATCTGCCATCTCAAAGGCTGATCGGCGGTCCGTCTACGTTCGAACAAAGGGTTGCCAGATGCTGAGGTAGTGGCCACCAGGAATCCATCATGGGAGCTGGCTTCATGGCCACGGGGACGTAAATTACCCAACACAAGGTCGAAATATACTCAGGGATGGATACACAACAAGAGTGAAAGCATTGCTTTTGCTGCCTTTATACTGTTTTTGAGATCAAACCTCAGAAACGGAGGGTTTGCAATTTGAGGTCAGATTTGATAATCCTAGCCTTCTTCGCTCGGCTTCAAAAAAGCTGCATATACAAAAACGAGATGCAGCGTTCTAGTTAGGGTAAGGGTTTAGCCGTAGAAGCCCCTCAACTTACACCTATGAGTCCCTTCTGCTTTTTCCATGTATTCGACACTTTCCCCGTGCCAAAACGAGATGTAAGCCCTCAGGTTTACGTGCCAGTTTTTTAGCATATTTATTAACTTTTTCATGTGGTTAACTAAATGAAAGGTTCTCTTAATTAGCCCGAAAATCGGCAGCGGGTATGTCTTTTAAGGCTGATTTCGCTTTGTTAATGGGGATGTAGGTCAGCACAAAATCGGCGTGTCAGTATGAAAATACGGCAGGGTGTTCGGTTTGGTGGTCAAAGTGGGGAAGAAAGGGTTGAGGATAACGGTTGGGATCACGCCCATAGCTAGTCCCCTGTGGTAAACTGCCCGCATTTCCGTTTGGTCCTGAATATGCCTCGGCAGTTCCCCGTATTTTGAGAATTCCAATGACTACCAATATCTCTTCCCTGGCTAGCCTGATCTGGTCGGTTGCCGATCTGCTTCGCGGTGATTTCAAACAGTCCCAGTATGGCCGCATCATCCTGCCTTTTACCGTACTGCGTCGTCTTGAGTGTGTACTGGCACCGAGCAAGGCCCAGGTGCTGGCCATGGTAGATACCACCAAGGCCATGCCGGAGCTGGCCAAAGAGAAGCTGCTGCTCAATGCCAGCGGCCACGCCTTCTACAACAGCTCTCCGCTGGAGCTGGCCAAGCTGGGTGAAACCCATGTGGGTGATAACCTGGATGCCTATGTGCGGGCCTTCTCCAAGGATGCTCGTGAGATCTTCGAGCACTTCAACTTCGATGCCAGCATCAACCTGCTGGAAGATGCCGACCTGCTCTACAAGGTGGTTCGCTCCTTTGCCAACGTGGATCTCTCCCCAGAAGCGGTAGATAACTACCACATGGGTCTGGTGTTTGAAGAGCTGATCCGCCGCTTTGCGGAAAGCTCCAACGAGACAGCCGGTGAGCACTTTACCCCTCGCGATATCGTGCGGCTCACCACCTCCCTGGTGTTTGCCGGTGATGATGAGGCTCTCGGCAAGCCGGGCATTGTGCGTTCCATCTATGACCCCACCGCGGGGACCGGTGGTTTTCTCTCTTGCGGCATGGAGTATCTGCATGAGCTGAACCCCGCCGCACGGCTGGCCACCTTCGGTCAGGAGCTCAACCCCGAGTCCTACGCTATCTGTAAGGCCGACATGCTGATCAAGGGGCAGGAGATCAGCAACATCAAGCTGGGCAATACCCTCTCTGATGATCAGTTGCCCTACAAGACCTTCGATTACTGCCTCTCTAACCCGCCATTCGGGGTTGACTGGAAGAAGGTTGAAAAGCAGGTGCGGGATGAGGCGGCTAAGTTGGGTTTTAACGGCCGCTTTGGCCCAGGCTTGCCACGGGTATCTGACGGCTCCTTGCTATTTTTGATGCACCTTATCGCCAAGATGCAACAACCCACGGCCGAGTGTGTGGGCTCCAAGATCGGGATTATCCTTAACGGTTCACCGCTCTTTACTGGTGGCGCGGGCAGTGGCGAGAGCGAGATCCGCCGTTATATCCTCGAGCACGACCTGCTGGATGCGCTGGTGGCCTTGCCCACCGATATGTTCTACAACACCGGCATCGCCACCTATATCTGGGTGCTATCCAACCATAAACCGGCGGAGCGTAAGGGCAAGGTGCTGCTGATCAACGCCAGTGACCTGCACAGTCCTATGCGTAAATCATTGGGCTCCAAGCGCAAGCAGCTGAGCGACGAGGCGTTAAGCGAGATTGTCAGTCTCTACAGCCGCTATGAAGAGAGCCCGATTGCCAAGATCTTCCCTACCACTGCTTTTGGCTATCGCCGTCTGACCATCGAGCGACCGCTGAAGCTGGCTTTCTATCCGCAGGATGCCGAACGTCTTGCCAGCCTTACTGCCGATAAAGGGTGGGCCAAGCTCGATGACTCCCTGCAATCCGCAATCCTGACTGCCTTGGGCCAGTTCCCTGAGGCCAAGTTGCTTTCTCGCGACAAGTTCAAAAAGCAGCTGACCAAACTGCTGGGTGAGGTCAAGCTGCCTGCTCCGGCCTTTAAGCTGCTGGTGAGCCATCTGGCCGAGCAGGATGATGCCGCTGAAGTGTGTAAAGCCAAGGGCGAGCCGGAAGCCAACCCGGATCTGCGGGATAACGAGAATGTTCCGCTTGGCGAGGACATTCACGACTACCTCAAACGAGAAGTGTTACCTCATGTGCCGGATGCTTGGATTGACACCAGCAAAATTGATCCATTGGACGGTCAGGTGGGTTATGTCGGCTACGAGATCCCCTTCAATCGCTACTTTTATCAGTATCAACCACCTCGTGATCTGGCGGCTATCGATGCCGATCTCGATGCGGTGGCTAAGGAGATTATGCAACTGTTGTCAGAGGTGCATTCATGAGCGAAAAAGTTGCAATATCTCTGCAGGGGCTAGCGGGTAAATATCAACCCTATCCGGAATATAAGGGTTCTGGCGTGGAGTGGTTAGGGAATATTCCTAGTCATTGGCAAACTAGTAAATTGCGCTATATGTTTACCTTTGGTAAGGGGCTGTCTATTACCAAAGAAAATCTGCATGATGATGGAATTCCTTGCGTTAACTATGGTGAGATACACTCAAAATATGGGTTCGAAGTTGACCCAACACAGCATCTGTTAAAATGTGTCGATGAGAGTTATTTAAAGACATCCCCCAAATCATTGCTGAAAATTGGTGATTTTGTTTTTTCAGATACATCTGAAGATCTCGACGGCTCTGGTAACTTTACTCAGTTAACCAGCGATGTTATGACTTTTGCTGGGTATCACACTATAATAGTTCGCCCAATTGATAGACACGGTTATCGTTTTTTTGCCTATCTCTTTGACTCAAAAGAGTTCCGCACAGCTATTCAACATGCAGTTAAAGGTGTCAAGGTTTTCAGTATAACACAGGCGATTCTTCGAGGGGCAGATATTTGGTTACCATCATCTGAAGAAAGACAACAAATAGTAACTTTCCTCGACCACGAAACTGCTCGGATTGATCAGTTGATTACCAAGCAACAACAGCTTATAGAATTGCTTAAAGAGAAGCGACAAGCGGTGATCACCCAAGCTGTGACTAAGGGATTGAACCCCAAGGTTCCTATGAAAAATGCTGGTGTCGAGTGGCTCGAACAAGTGCCAGAGCATTGGACGGTGACTACACTACGTAATTTGATTCGAGCAGAGGCTGTAATCCTTCAAGATGGTAATCATGGTGAGCTACATCCCACAGCTTCAGAATATGTCGATGATGGAATTCCATTTTTAATGGCGAATAATGTTCGAGATGGAAGAGTAAATCTTACTGATTGTAAACGAATCTCAAAGAACAGAGCTGATATGCTTAGAATTGGCTTTGCTAAAGCTGGGGATATGCTATTAACCCACAAGGGTACTGTGGGTGAGGTGGCAATGATTCCTGCAGATATATCAGAGCCGTATTGGATGCTTACTCCACAAGTAACTTATTACCGGTGGACTGAAGATAAATTTGATGCGGCATTCTATATGTACCAATTCCAGTCGAAATCGATATTGACGCAGTTAGATATTATCGGTTCTAAGCAATCAACCCGAGCATATGTAGGACTTATAGCTCAAGGAGATCTAGTCGTCACAGTTCCTCCCATAATGGAACAAAGAGCAATCCGAGAGGCGCTTAGAAAACATGCAGAACGATTCGACAGAATGTTCGCGAGAGCAACTGGTCTGATTGAGTTATTACAAGAACGCCGCACCGCCCTTATTTCTGCCGCCGTGACCGGCAAGATCGATCTGCGTGGCTGGACACCGCCAGCAGAAGAGGCTGCAGCATGAGTTCAATGCCGCAAACCGAGGCGACTGATGCCATTGCTCCAGCCAGCAATGACGAACAGTACCGCTGGCTAACCGAGCTGATTTTCGATAGCAAGGAACTCGATAAGCTGGGGGGCATGGTCTCCGAGTTCAATCTGTTTGAAGCGATGGGGATGGTGCGTCAGGAGATCCGCCACTCCCATTTTCTCGGCACCCTCTTCAATCCCCGCGAGCCCCATGGCTTGGGCTCCCGCTTCTTTGAATCGCTGCTTTCAAGGTTGCTCTATGACTTGCCGGATCGGCGTAGTGGCGAAGTCTCTCTGCTCGATATCGATCTCTGCGATTACGACGACCTGCAGGTGTTTCGCGAGCAAGATCGTATCGATCTGCTGCTGGTGAGCGAGCAAAACCGTCAGGTCTTTGTTATCGAGAACAAGATTGATGCCGGTGAGCACGGCAATCAGCTGGAACGGTATGAGCAGGCCGTAAACCGCCGCTACCCCGAGCATCGCAAGGTCTTTGTCTTTTTGACCCTAGATGGCAGTGAGGCCAGTCGCGATGGCTGGTTAAACCTGAGCTATGCCCAAGTGATTGAATGCCTGAGTGAACTGGTCACCGATTATGGCCACCAGATCCCGCCATCAGCCCGTATCGGCATTGAGCACTACATCACCCTATTCAAGCGATATTTTATGGAAGATACCGAGATTGCGGAGCTCTGCCGCCGCATTTACAAGAAGCACCAGAAAGCCCTGGATCTGATTTTTGAGCACAGACCTGCGGATGGTGATGGCCGAACCGAGCGCCGAGATTGGGCGAAAGATGTTATCGCTCTTGTCGCAGAGCCGCACGGTTGGGAGATCGATAGTGAGACAAGAACCATGGTTCGTTACGCCCATTTGCCGTGGGATGACGGGAAGGGGATGCGTTCTTCAAACTGGACCAAAAGTGGCCGCGTTGTGCTGTTTGAAATCCAGAGCAATACCGACAAGCTGGAGCTGAAACTGCTGATTGGCCCAAGCAGTGATACTGCGTTGCGTAACCATTTGTTTGGCTGTGTTGAGCAGAGTGGTGTTGCAGCGCTGTCAACGCGAAAACTGCGGCAAAGCCCGCAATGGAGCCAGGTCTACTCACTGCGTCTGCTCGATAAAAAACACACTGTCGATGAGCCTGAGGAAGAGGCGTGCAAAAAACAGATCGACAAGAAGCTACAGCATTTCTGGTCACACGACTGGCCCCTGCTGAAAGAGACCATGGACAAGGCGATTGAGACCTTGTAGCGAGGATGGCGATAACAATGGATAACAAAGCACGGGAAAAGGCATTTCAAGACCATATCATCGCGCAGCTAGCCGCTTCGGGTTGGCTGGTGGGCGAGTCGTCTCACTACGACAAAGAGCGAGCCCTCTATTCGGAAGACTTGATCGCCTTTGTGCAAGAGAGCCAGCCTGAGGGATGGCAGAAATACTGCAAGACCTACGGCGAGCAGCCGGAACGCCACCTGCTGGATGGTGCGGTGCGTCAGTTGAAACGCAGTGAAGGGGGAACCCTGTGGTTGCTGCGTAATCAGATTGAAGATCGCGGCCATCGGCTCAAGGTGGCCAGCTTCAAGCCTGATCATGACTTGAATCCCGAACTGCTGGCTCGCTATCAAGCCAACCGGCTGCGGGTGGTGCCCGAGTTGGTCTATAGCCCCCATGGCTATGATGGCCGTATCGATCTGACCCTCTTTTTGAACGGCATCCCGGTAGCGACACTGGAGCTCAAATCTTGCTTCAAGCAGTCGCTGGAGAATGCCAAGAAGCAGTATCGGGAAGATCGCTTGCCCAAGACCAATGGGCGTGATGAACCACTACTGAGTTTTCGCCGCGGGGCGCTGGTGCACTTTGCAGTGAATCAGTTCGAGGTGGCGATGACCACCAAGTTGGCGGGCGACTCGACTTTCTTCCTGCCATTCAATCAGGGCACCCGTGAGGGTGGTGCGGGCAATGATCAGCCCTTGCCAGTGAATGGTGAGGAGGGCATTGCTACCGGTTATCTGTGGCAAGAGATTCTGCAACCGGATAACTTCCTGCGGATACTGAGCCGCTATCTGCACCTTGAGGTCAAGGTGGAAGAGGATGAGCTGGGGCGGCAGAAGAAGAAAGAGACGATGATCTTCCCTCGCTATCACCAGTGGAAAGTGGTTCAGAATTTGTTGACCACTGTGGGGCAAGAGGGGGCTGGTCAGAAGTACCTGATCCAGCATTCGGCGGGGTCTGGTAAATCCAACTCGATTGCCTGGTTGACCCATCAGCTGGCCTCGCTATACCTGGATAAAGGAGAGAAGCTGTTCAATTCGGTGATCGTGATTACCGATAGAACGGTGCTCGACAGTCAGTTGCAAGAGACTATCGCCCAGTTTGACCATGCTGATGGGGTGGTGAGCCGCATCAATCGTGAAGAGGGAGATGGCTCCAAGTCAGCACAGCTGACCGATGCACTGGCCAGCGGCACGCCCATCATCATCGTCACCATTCAAACTTTCCCGCACGTACTCAAGGCTATTCAGGAGTCGACCACGCTGAAAGGCTCTCGCTTTGCGGTGGTTGCCGATGAGGCTCATTCAAGCCAGACCGGCAGCACGGCGCGTCAGTTGCGTGAAGTCTTGATGGCCGAGCAGCTGGATGGGGAAGAGGAACTCAGTGGCGAAGATGTGATGAACATGACGCTGGCCGCTCGCGGTGGCAGCCAGAACATCAGCTACTTCGCCTTTACGGCAACCCCGAAGGGTAAAACGCTGGAGCTGTTTGGCCGCCCAGCGAACCCGGCGATGCCGCTTGGCCCGGATAACAAGCCCAAGCCATTTCATGTTTACTCCATGCGTCAGGCGATCGAGGAGGGTTTTATCCTCGATGTGCTGAAGAACTACACCAACTATTCGCTTGCTTACAAACTCGCCATGAAGGCAGAGGAGGCTGATAAGGAAGTGGATGCCAAGAAGGCTCGCATCAGGCTATCCAAGTGGGTGCGGCTACACCCGCACAATATCGGCCAGAAAGTGGCGATCATCGTTGAGCACTTCCGCACCAACGTGGCCAATCTCCTTGGAGGGCAGGCCAAGGCGATGGTTGTGACGTCGAGTCGACTGGAGGCGGTTCGCTACAAGCTGGCGTTCGACAAGTATGTAACAGAGCAAGGCTATGGTGCTATTCGTGCCATGGTGGCGTTCTCTGGCGACATCGAAGAGGAAGGGCAGAGCTTTAACGAGCGGAACATGAACCCCGAGCTTAATGGGCGGGACATGCGTAAGGCATTCGATACCCAGGACTATCAGGTGATGCTGGTGGCCAACAAGTTTCAGACCGGTTTCGATCAGCCCAAGCTGTGTGCCATGTATGTGGACAAGAAGCTGACAGGAGTGGATTGCATCCAGACCCTTTCTCGCCTCAACCGCACCTATCCCGGCAAGGAGAGCACCTTTGTGCTCGATTTTGTGAATGATCCGCAGGATGTGCTGGAGGAGTTCCAAAAATATTTTGAGACAGCCACCCTCGATACCGTCTCCGATCCCAATCTGGTCTATGACCTGTTCCACAAGCTGAAAGCGACGGGCATCTTTACTTGGAGCGAGGTGGAGGCGTTTAGCGATGCCTATTTCGATCCCAAGCGTGGGGCCGAAGCCTTGCCTGGTTATATCAAACCGGCAGTCGAGCGGTTCACCAAGCGTTACAAGCTGGCCAGTGAAGCTGTGCGGGAGTGTCGCCAGATGCTCAAACGCATCGAGCGTGAAGGCGGGTCTGCGACTGACAAGGTAAATGCCGAACGGCGGGTCAAAGAAGCGACCGAAGCCAGGGGCGAGCTGGATCTCTTCAAGAAAGATCTCAACAGCTATGTGCGGTTCTATGAGTTTGTCTCCCAGATCACCGCCTTTGATGACGAATCATTGGAGCGGCTCTGCGTGTTCGCCCGCCACCTGCTGCCGATGTTGCGTCAGGAGGTGCTGGAGGAGGACGAGATTGATCTCTCTCAAGTGTTGCTGAGCCATTACAACCTCAAGGCCAAGCGAACTCAGGATCTCAAGCTCAAAGCTGATGCAAGCGGCAATGGTTTGCAGGGCATCTCGGCGCTCGGCAGTGCCAAAGCAAAAGAAGAGAAGAAAGACTTCCTCTCTCACATCTTGGAGCAATTGAACGATCTGTTCGGTACAGAGGTGACTGATGGGGACAAGCTGGATTGGCTGCAGGGGATGGCCAGCAAGATTGCGGAAAACCAGCCCTTGATGGATCAGGTGCGAAATAACCCCCGCGACGCCATCATGCTGGGTGACTATCCCAAGGCGGTTGATGCGGCTGTGATCGAGCGGATGGATATTCAGAACGGCATGTCGCTGGACTACCTCTCTCGACCCGAGGCGGCCAACCGTATCCAGAGCCTACTCCTGGATATCTTGCTCAAAGGCTTGCAGGGGGGATTGAGCCATCAGAATTAAGTGGGGTTAATTGGCACCATGGTTCCCCAGCCTAATAACAGGAGGGGGAAGAGGTGATTATGGTCAACTGCCGATTTTGAGGCATATCTATGAACTTTTCTTATCATCGGTAGCATAGAGAAGATCGTATTAATGCATAGAAATCGGCAGATTAATTACCTCGCTTAGTGTTGCAATCGGTTGGGTAATCTTAACTGTTGAATGAACAAGGGGTCCCGAAGGACCCCTTGTGGTTATAGCAAGCAGCTCAAGTAATTTGGCGTTATCTGACGCAATGATAGATAGTATCTGCAACGCATCTCAATACCGGTAATGGAGCCATATCGGTAGCCATCGTATTCTGGGCAACACCGCCATCAACGCCATAAAAGTCCATGATTTCATGGATTTTGGCAATCTGCTGCGGTGTTACGTTTAATTCACCGAATAGACGGCCCTGAATCGGATTTTCATCACAAGGCACAATCCACAATGCTTGTGTGCCAGCATGGTCACAATCTGAAAAAAGAATATTCAGCTTGTGTTGGCCGGGCAAACTTTGCGCCAGTGTGCGACTCATTAACAAATAGCTGCTGTGTGCTTCGTGTTGATAACGCATAGGTGTTTCCTCATGGTTGGTTTCGTTTGGCTTATATCGATTGCCGTAAGTCGAATGTGTTGCCAAACACCATGTGGATTAAACAGAACCCTGTTTTACCTGGAATTATCAACCCAAGTAATTAATAACATTGCTTGAGGTATATTGACAAGAGGGTGCTGGGTGAGTCATCACTGGGCTTATACCTGAATGTCCAGTATTTAATTTATCAATAATGCGGAGTGTTCTTGGCATAAGTAACTCGTGTATCCAAACGACGCGAGGTTACTGTTATGACACACCACTATGATGATCACCCCGGACAGGGCGATCACATCATTAATCAAGCTTTGGCCATTCTGGAGAGCCGACAGCGGCATCTGGGCCATGCCTTCACTCAGCCCAAAGCGGCCGCAGACTTCCTTCGGCTCAAGATGGGTGAATACGAGCGGGAAGTGTTCGCCGTCATGCTGCTCGACAATCAGCATCGGCTACTCGATTACCAAGAGCTGTTCTTCGGCACTATCAATGCTGGCACCGTTCACCCCCGTGAGGTGGTCAAGGCGGCTCTCAACAAAAACGCCGCAGCGGTCATTCTGGCCCATAACCATCCCTCTGGTATGGTCGATCCCTCGGATGCCGACAAGGCTGTCACAGCTCGTCTCAAGGAGTTGCTCGAGATGGTTGACGTGCGAGTGCTCGACCACTTTGTGGTGGGACAGCACGACATCGTCTCGTTTGCCGATAGGGGGCTGCTATGACCCCATCCAAACAGCTACAGGCTCTGTTTGACAAGATCATCGGCAGCTACCCCGATGCCACTGCCCTGACCCTCAACTTCCGAAGTCCCGATTATTCCGCCGACACTGGTGGTTACCGTCCGGTCGAAATTCGTCTGGAGAAACGGACTGGGAGTTGGGGGCTCCTCTATGTGACGGAGTTCTGCTATGTCACCGATGAGCTGACTAAGTCGCTGGATTTCGACTTCGCCGCCGGGGTGTTCTACGACCCCTGGTGTGGAGAACGGCCGTTGGCCACAACCATGGACCTCTACCGGATCTGGGAGAGGAACTTTCTCACCTATTACCGGATGGAGGTTTACCACTTGGATATTTCCCAAGAGTGACTGTTATGAACGACTTCACGAAAGCCCTGCTGCTCGATGCCTTGAAAGCGGCATTGACGGCATTTGCATCGGTCATCGTCAACGCGATGATGGCTCGCTATATGCCACCACACTTCTACAACATGAATGGAGATGAATACCAATGAAGAAGATGATCCTGAGTTCCTTGGCCCTGGCAGTATTGACCAGTGGCACTCTGTTTATTCACCAGCAACGTAAGGTCAAGAAGGCTGAATTGGCTAAGGTATTGCGGATGCCTGGTAGCACAACACATCATTAAGTCGAACCTGCAACCTACATATGTACCATTCAGATCATAACGAGTCCGTTAATTCGTCAAGATGGGGCGAGGCTACCTGCATGGTACATATGTACCATTCAGATCATAACGAGTCCGTTAATTCGTCATGATGGTGCGAGACTACCTGCATGGTACATATGTACCATTCAGATCATAACGAGTCCGTTAATTCGTCATGATGGTGCGAGACTACCTGCATGGTACATATGTACTATTCAGGTCATAACGAGTCCGTTAATTCATCATGATAGTGCGAGACTACCTGCATGGTACATATGTACCATTCAGATAAAAATGAGTCCCTTTGTCATTAGGCTCCTCGGCGAGTAGCTCTAACATATGTAGTAAACAGATATCTCTGGCCCTTGATGGGCACCAAAAAACCCCTTGCGGGCCCTCCATCACGGAGTGGCCCGTTTTCATTTGTATCACTGGCACAGGTCAATAGACCAAGCCCGTGTGACGCGAGCGAAAGTGCCACTTTTTGCCGGTCATATGGGTTCCTTTCGACCTTCTGACCGGTCGCGTCAGTGTACCTTGCCCTATTGACCAGGAGGAGACCATGGCACTGGTGGGATATGCACGTGTCAGCACTGTGGGGCAGAGCCTGGATGCCCAGCTTCAGGCACTGGCCGAGTGCAGCAAGATATTTCAGGAGAAGGTGAGCGGGGCCAAGGATGATCGCCCGCAGCTCTCGTTGATGCTGGATTTTGTTCGTGAGGGAGACGTGGTGATGGTGACCAAGCTGGATCGCTTGGCTCGCAACACTCGCCACCTCTTGGAGATCTCGGAGTACCTGCACGCTAAGCGGGTTGCTCTGAGGATTTTGAATCTGGGTATCGATACCTCGACACCTACCGGAAAACTGATGCTGACCATGATCGGTGCCATCGCCACGTTTGAGCGGGAGTTGATGCTGGAGCGTCAGGCAGAAGGGATCGCTATGGCAAAACAGCGTGGGGTCTACAAAGGTCGCAAGCCGACCGCCATGGCTAAAGGGGAGGAGGTGCTGTCACTCGCTGAACGGGGAATAGCCAAGGCAGAGATAGCACGTCGAACGGGGATCAGCCTATCCAGTGTGCAAAGAATACTCAGGCAGTTAGAGGGAAGATCAATGTAATCAACAAGATAAAGTCATCATTAGTGCGTGAAAGCGCTATCAATCACACAAATCTTAGCTGCGATTTATTAGCATGCCTCCTTTGGAGTCAAATAGTGCTCGGTGTGCTGATAATAAAAAAGACAAGGAGAGAAATAGATGTCAGTTCGTTCACTGGTGAGTATGGGTGTATGCATAGCTCTGACTGCTTGTGGCGGTGGTGGTGGAGATAGCGGTGGCACCCCGACCCCTCCTAAACCCAAGGCTGCGATCTCGGGGAAGGCGATCGATGGGTATGTCCAAGGGGCCTCTGTCTATCTGGACCTGAACTTCAATCGGCAATGGGATGAGGGAGAACCTAAGAGCACCACATCTGGGGCAGGTGATTATCGTCTGGAGCTGACAGAGGCTCAGCAAGCGTGTGCTCAATACGTGCCCTTGGTTGTCGATGTGCCTGTGGGGGCCGTGGACCAGGATCTGGGGCCTGTTGAGAAAGCTTATCAGATGGTACTACCGCCAAAGTTCAAGCCGATCACGCAAGATGATTTCTATCATGTGACGCCGCTGACCACTGTGCTGTGGAGCTCAGTAGAAAAGGAGTTGGCTGCTGGTGGGGCTCTGACTTGCCAGAGTGTGATGGAAAATCAGCAAAAGCGTGAGCAGCTGATGCAGTCACTGAAACAGGCTGTGGATCGGGTGGTGTATCACTACAACATCCCCGAGAATAAACTGTTTGATGACTTTATCGCTACCGGTGATGACGAGACGGCGATCAAGGCCCAAGAAATCGTACGCGGGCTACAGAAGTCATTCAGCGCCAGTGAAGAGCTAAAGCATGCCCATCCTGATGCGTTCTATGCCTACGTGGATTACCACCAGGGGGATTATAGAGACCACGATAATGCCTATCCGCAGGCTTGGTATCGTGATCAGGGAATCTATTGGACCAACAAGAGCCGGACTGAACTGGTCAAGGTCAGCGATGACTTCAGCCAAGACATCAGAACCATCATCTATGGCGAGAAGACCAGCGTAACGGGCAATGGTTATCGCTATAGCAACAGCTACGAGTTTGAGTCTCGTGGTGGTGACGACGCGCCCTATACTTGCGATATCAAGGAGACCGTTTCCACGACGGCAGATGGGAAGGAGTATGAGCTGGTGAACTTGGCCGGAGGTGAGGCAGGCATCTTTGCCGACTGCATCCCTGAGAGTTTGGCTGGAGCGATTACTGGCCGCTATGCGACGGTCGGTTACAAGGATGCCGAAGCTGACTATGGCAGCCAGTTTGTCTATTTCCTCGGTGGCTCTAACAGCTTCCCCTTCCTGAACGATTGGGTAGGGATGGCGGATGATCATGCAACCCGCAACATGAGCGAACTGGTCGCTGCCTTTGAGAAACTACCGTACCGCTATGATGACAAGACGCCGGAGCCGGATGCTGGTGCTTGGTTCAAGAAACAGACCGTGACTGACAGCAACAAGGTCACCACCACTATCAGCTATGACAACCAAGGGCGTTACCGCAAGTTCACCGTCTTTGCTGATGGGACGCACAAAGAAGAGTGCGGCACTGATGGCGTGACATGGGGGGAATGTATTAATTGACGTTTAAATATGAGCCCGCCAAGGGCTCTTTTTGATGATTGAAAGGTTGTGTTGTCATAATGCAAGAAGGGTATTTCACTAAATGAAATCTAAATTCATACTATCATTTTTATTTATTACTTTTATTCCCATGGCCTATGCTACTAAAGAATCAGAAGAGTTCATGAGTGCCAAATATGAATGGGATAATTGTGGTGATGCGAGTAGTGATCAATGCATAGATGCCTTTCAACGGTATCAGGCTGCCAGCAATGCACTAAGCCATTCAGTTTTAACTAAAATGCAGGATGCAAATGAGAGAGCATTACAGGCCCAAGTAGATGATAAGCTACAACAGATTTTAGTTAGTGAGAATATCAAAGTATCTCAAGTAACAGAGAAGCCTAATGGTGATAGTATTAATCAGCCAGACCATGGTGAAACAGGAAAAAGCGATCGTGATTCTATAACTACAGTAGATAAATCTACGGAAAAAGATAATGTTGATAGAGTTGTTAAGGGAGGAAGTGATCCTGCTTTAGTGTTGACTCATGAAATTCAAGGGCGGCTTTTTGATCTTTTTGGTGATGAAGGGGAGTTTATTTATTTTGATTCCGATCTCAGGAAAGCTCTAGAATCGTCAAGTTTAGATCAGTTATCTACAATGATTAAATATCCGTTACGCATTACTGGAACTGAATGGGGGGCGATTGCTATCACTAATCCAAATAGCTTAAGGGATAACTATTCTCGTATTTTTACTAAAGAGGTTGTTAATGCTATTTTGAAAACAAATCCTAATGGAATTGTATCGAGTAGTGATGGTATCCATTATTCTGACGGTAACAACTCTAATGCGAGTGTCGGAGTCATAGCGTTATATGTTGACAAAAAACTAGCGTATAAAATTGGTTCTATAAATCTACCACTTACAGCAGAACGTAAGCATTCAAAGGATGAAACAGGCATCACATATCAATGTGAGACTAAAAAGCACATGATATTGATCGACTCGATGCCTAACAACTTGTATCGATATCGCTCTTGGAATAAACCAAGAAAAATTACAGAAAAACCAGATGTAGAGATAAAAGATCCAAAAGCATGGCGCCCTCAAGGCACAGGGGCTTGTAGTTATACACTATGGGATTTTTCTCGGGGTAATATAAGCTACCAAATTGACGAAGGCTCTCCATGTGGAGAACAATCCATCCCCGATAAAAAGGGTTCTGTTAGAGTCTATATTGGTGGGGCAGAGAAACTAAGTCTTCCCTGCCTTTGATATAGCGAGTTTATCCTGAAGGGGCCTTGATGGGGCACCTTCAGATTTACAAGTTTGTATTGGAGTAAGGATGTAACGATGCTTGGCTCGGCAACCACGGCACTATGATTGTATCCTGGTTACGCCAGCCATCCGCCTGAATCCAAACTCTCCTGCTCGATAGAACACATGAACGCCAGCCTGTTCTGAACAGCTCGGGCAGCTTTTGAGTTTCTGCCCGTTTTGATGGAACACAACTGAATGGTTGAGGGGCTGGCCACAAGAACACTGGTCGGTCATCGATGAACTCACTTCCGGCGGTTGTCGGTTTCTTTGGCTACCCCTTTGAAGGGCTCCCCACCTTGTTTCTGCTCGATAAACTTGCCGCTATCCGTATCACGTTTCGTCCAGTTCCCATTAACCGGGTTCTGAACTTGGGTACGGTCGTTGACGGAACCTTGTCGATAGCCTTTGCCTGTGTTCGTAGCCATATGTCACCTCGGGTTTAAGTGAGACCCAAAGTTACCATTAGATTTCATTTTGCTCAATATTGGGTTGATTGTTGAGCTGTTGAGGGAGGGGATGGGGCCTGTAATGAGGTGCTTGCAGTGTACGGGAGAGGGCGGGTAGGATTGGCCTGTTTGTTACCAATTTAAGCATGTCCACTTGATGTGGATGACCGTACTTCCGGCGGATTCTCGCTTGTTGAGGTTTCAGAACACTATGATGGCAATCAGTTCCATCCCCAAGTGCCTGATTTATTTGGGCTCGCATTGATAACTCGTCAACCTGGTCAGGACCGGAAGGTAGCAGCCAAGGCGGGGGACTCGAGTGCCGGGATGTGGCTGGTAGGGCCACCACCTGTTTCTGAAGATCAATAAGTTAGCCTCCAATACCCCCTTCAGACCTCTTGGTAATCCACTTTATGTGGATGGATCAGGAGTCTTCATAGTGAATCTCTGGCTCTCTCCGCAAGGTATCTGGTACTACCGCAAGGTGACAGTGCTTCCCTGTGGTCGCCGCAAAGACATCAAGAAATCTCTCCGTACTCGGGACAAGCTGGTCGCACGTGAACAAGTGGCTCAGTTGCTCATCTGTGCGCGTTCTCGGGTAAAGCCTGAGACTGTCCAGCCAGAACCTCAGCCAAGCTCCCTGCCGGAGCCTCAGCGGCTACAGCAACAGACACCATCTGCGACCAAGCCAGCCCCTCAGTCAGTCCCTGCGGCTCCTTCTGCCATTGCATCCCCTGTACTTTCAGAACTCAGTGAGCGTTACCTGAAAGAAAAGGCGTTGTCCTGGGCACCAAAAGAGCTCAGCAATCAGAAGAACTACATCGGTTACTTCATCAAGGCGCTGGGGGATAGACCTCCCACGGCATACAGCAAGGCCGATGTGGTCAAGTTCAAGGACGAATTGCTGAATTCAGGGAAGAGCCCGACGACTATCAACAAGTATCTCTAGAAATTCTCTCTGTTGTTCGTCTGGTTATTGAACCACCACGAGAGGATCGTCAATCACTTCGCTGGACTCAAGCTACAGCGGGTCAAAGAGACCAAGGCCAGAAGTGGTTACACGATGGAGGAGAGGCGGAGGTCCGTCCAATGGGCGAAAAGGCAGGAGTCATATCGCCGCTTGAATCGCCCCTGCTTTTCTAGCTACTCGGCAGTTTCTATTAACGCAATCTTAATTTAACGCAATCTTAATTGTTTGGCGCGTTTGGCAAGTAAATTGGCGCGTTCTGCATATAGGTTATGTCTTGCCCCTTGTATTGTTCTGTTCTGCCTCAATTTGTGACCAATCTCCCGTTTTGGTGGCGATTTGGCCATCGGACATCACGTTTTTTCCTATTCCACAATTGGAATCATCTATATGAAAAACATACATATTTTACGGTATGACGCATCGCCTTTGTTGGTAGTGTTGACCTTGGGTACCCTGTTGCTTGCCGGTTGCAACGACAAGTCCGTCCCAGTATCGATGGCACCGCCCGAGGTGAGCGCGGCGCAGGTTGTGGTCAAACCGGTGACCCAGTGGGATGAATACAGTGGCCGTATTGAAGCGATTCAAAGCGTCGAACTGCGTCCCCGTGTATCTGGGTATCTCGAGAGCGTGAACTATCGGGAAGGTCAGGAGGTGAAACAAGGCGATGTGCTGTTCACTATCGATGCCCGCAATTATCGCGCCGAACTGGCGCGGGCCAATGCACAGTTCGCACGTGCGACCAGTGTGGCGGCGCAGAGCCGCAACGAAGCGCGCCGCGCCAAGGTGCTGGTCGCCCAACACGCCATTTCTACCGAGCTGTGGGAGCAGCGCAACGCTGCCGATAAGGCGGCCCAGGCCGATATGATGGCAGCTCAAGCTGCGGTCGATACGGCAAAGCTCAATCTGGAGTGGACCCAGGTACGCGCACCGATTGTCGGTCGGGCAGGGCGCGCGCTGGTGACCAAGGGCAACCTGGTTACGGCAGACGGCGCTGCGAGCGTGCTGACCACCTTGGTGTCGCAAGACAAGATGTATGCCTATTTCGACATCGATGAGAATGCCTTCCTGCGTTACACCCAGCGCGCCCGCACTGACCTCGGTGGCAACAGCGCCACGATCCCGGTTCAGGTTGGGCTCTCCAATGAGGAGGGCTTCCTCCATACCGGCGAGGTCGACTTTCTCGACAACCGGGTGGAGCGCAGCAGCGGCACCCTTCGCGTTCGCGCCATTCTGGATAACAAATATCGCTATTTGACCCCTGGTCTGTTTGCCCGTGTGCGCCTGCAAGGTGGCCGCATTCCCGATGCCGTGCTGATCGACAACAAGGCCCTGCTGACTGATCAGGACCGTAAATATGTCTATGTGGTCGACAAAGATGGCAAGGCTCAGCGCCGTGATGTGGTGCCGGGACGGGAAGCCGAGGGGCTTCGCATCATCGAGAAAGGATTGGTGGCTGGCGATCGCGTGATCATCGAAGGCTATCAGAAGGTGTTCATTCCGGGCATGCCGGTGAACGCCAGAGAGGTGCCGATGCAGGGCGCTTCAGCATTGACGGCGGCGATGAAATGACCACCCCAATGTCCACTGCGGCGCGTGTGCTGACGCGCCTGGTCTCTCTCGAACAGTCTGTTTAAGGACCTATTCCATGGACTTTTCCCGTTTCTTTATTGATCGGCCAATTTTTGCGGCTGTGCTGTCGATCGTGATCTTCGCTGCCGGATTGATCACCATTCCTAACTTGCCGGTGAGCGAGTATCCGGAAGTGGTGCCGCCGTCGGTAGTGGTACGAACCGTCTATCCGGGCGCCAACCCCAAGGTGATCGCTGAAACCGTGGCCACGCCGCTGGAAGAGGCGATCAATGGCGTCGAAGGCATGATGTATTTCAAGTCGGTGGCTGGCTCTGACGGCGTGCTGCAGATGACCATCACCTTCCGTCCGGGCACTGACCCCGACGAGGCCGCGGTCAAGGTACAAAACCGTGTGGCGCAGGCACAGGCTCGTCTGCCGGAAGATGTGCGCCGCCAGGGCGTGACCACCCAGAAGCAGTCTCCGACGTTTCTGATGGTGGTGCATTTGACTTCGCCAGGCGGCAAGTACGACACCCTGTACTTGCGTAACTACGCGCGTCTGCATGTGAAAGATGCGCTGGCGCGGATCCCGGGGGTGGGGGATGCCCAAGTGTTTGGTGGTGGTGACTATGCCATGCGCGCCTGGCTTGACCCGGACAAGATTGCCTCTCTGGGCCTGACGGCCAGTGATGTGGTCAGCGCCATGCGCGAACAGAACGTGCAGGTGTCGGCTGGCCAACTGGGTGCCGAGCCGATGCCAAACAGCCAGTTCCTCACGCTGATCAACGCCCAGGGGCGTCTGCGCAGCGAGCAGGAATTCGGCGATATCGTGCTGAAAAATGGCGATAACGGAGAAGTGGTGCGTCTGGCCGATGTGGCCCGCGTTGAGCTTGGAGCCGGCGATTACACCCTGCGCTCCCAGTTGGATGGCAAGAATGCGGTCGGTATAGGTATCTTCCAGTCGCCGGGCGCCAATGCGCTCGAGATCCGCGATGCGGTCATCAATGCGATGAACCAGATGCAGAAGACCTTCCCGTCTGATGTGAAGTATGAAGCTGTCTACGACACCACCATCTTTGTGCGTGATTCGATCAGTGCCGTGGTGGACACCCTGCTCGAAGCAGTATTGCTGGTGGTGCTGGTGGTGATCCTGTTCCTGCAGACCTGGCGTGCCTCGATCATTCCGCTGATTGCCGTGCCGGTGTCGGTGGTGGGGACCTTTGCTGCCCTCTATGTACTGGGTTTTTCCATCAACACCCTGAGCCTGTTCGGTCTGGTGCTCGCCATCGGGATTGTGGTGGACGATGCCATCGTGGTGGTGGAGAACGTCGAGCGTAACATCGAAGAGGGGCTCTCGCCGGTGGCTGCGGCGCATCAAGCGATGCGTGAAGTCTCCGGGCCGATCATTGCGATCGCGCTGGTGCTGTGCGCCGTGTTTGTGCCGATGGCGTTTTTGTCCGGTGTCACCGGCCAGTTCTACAAGCAGTTCGCCGTCACCATCGCCATCTCGACCGTGATCTCGGCCATCAACTCCTTGACCTTGTCGCCGGCGCTGGCTGCCCGTTTGCTCAAACCGCACGATGCGCCCAAGGATGGTCCGAGCCGACTGATTGACTACCTGCTGGGATGGTTGTTCCGTCCGTTTAACCGGGTCTTCAAGTCGAGCTCCGAGCGCTATGAGCGCAGCATCTCCCGTATCCTTGGTCGCCGTGGCGCCGTGTTTGTGGTTTATGCCCTGCTGCTCGGCGCGACCGGTGTGATGTTCAAACAGGTTCCGCCCGGATTTATCCCGACCCAGGACAAGCTCTACCTGATTGCCGGGGTAAAACTGCCGGAAGGTTCGTCGATTGCCCGCACCGACGAGATGTTGCACAAGGTCGCCCAGATCGCACAAGAGACCGACGGGGTGGCGCACACCATTTCGTTCCCGGGTCTAAATGCGCTGCAATTCACCAACACACCCAACACCGGGGTGGCGTTCATACCGCTCAAGCCGTTTGCTGAGCGTAATGGCCGCACTGCGGCACAGATCAATGCCGAGATAAACCAGAAGATCGCTGGTCTGCAAGAGGGCTTCGCCTTCTCGATGATGCCGCCTCCGATCCTGGGGCTCGGCAGCGGTAACGGCTATCAGATGTTTATCGAGGACCGTGGCAATTTCGGTTACGGCAAACTGCAAGAAGCCGTGCAGGCGATGCAGGGCACAGTAGCCCAGACACCGGGCATGGCGTACCCAATTACGAGTTATCAGGCCAACGTGCCGCAACTCGATGCCCATGTGGATCGTGTCAAAGCCAAGGCGCAAGGGGTCGCACTGACCGAGCTGTTCGATACCTTGCAGACCTATTTGGGCTCGACCTATGTGAACGACTTCAACCAGTTTGGTCGTACCTGGCAGGTGATTGCGCAGGCGGACGGGGCGTTTCGCGATAGCGTGGAGGACATCGGCAAGCTGCAAACCCGTAATGCCCGCGGTGAGATGGTACCGATCGGTTCGATGGTGACCATCAAGGAAACCTACGGTCCGGACCCGGTGCTGCGTTTTAACGGTTACCCCGCGGCCGATCTGGCCGGTGAGGCCGATCCGCGCATGCTCTCGTCAGCGCAGGTGATGGGCAAATTGACCGATATCGCCGGGCAGGTATTGCCGGTGGGGATGACCACCGAGTGGACTGACTTGAGCTATCAGCAGGCCACTCAGGGCAATGCCGCCTTTATTGTCTTCCCGGTGGCAATCTTGATGGTGTTCCTGGTACTGGCGGCACTGTATGAAAGCTGGACCCTGCCGCTGGCGGTGATCCTGATTGTGCCGATGACGCTGCTCTCTGCACTGTTCGGGGTCTGGATGACAGGTGGTGATAACAACGTCTTCGTTCAGGTGGGGCTGGTGGTGCTGATGGGGCTGGCGTGCAAGAACGCCATCCTGATCGTCGAGTTTGCCCGTGAGCTTGAGATGGACGGTCGTGGCATTGTCGAGGCTGCGCTGAAGGCATGCCGGCTGCGGTTGCGCCCGATTGTGATGACATCAATCGCCTTTATCGCCGGCACGGTTCCGTTGGTGCTCTCCACGGGCGCCGGGGCGGAAGTGCGCTCAGTGACCGGTATCACGGTCTTTGCCGGGATGCTGGGGGTGACGCTGTTTGGCCTGTTCCTGACCCCGGTGTTCTACGTGGCGTTGCGTAAGCTCTCCGGCCGGCCCTTGGTCCAGCATGGCGAGTCGACCTTCGTGGGCGATCCGCTCTGAATTCGGGCGCATTCCAACCTCTTTTTGGACGAGTGACTTTGCTATGTATGTGAACTCGAAAGCCAATCCATCCCGTCGCGTGCTCACAGTGAGCCTCGCCGCGCTGTTGTCAGCGTGCAGCGTCGGACCGGACTTTGAACGTCCGGCCCTGCCGGCCGTGAGCAGCTATGCCCGTTTGGATGCCACAGTGCGTCAAGAGCCGGCTCCTGATGCGGGGCCGGCGTTCTGGCGCGGATTTAACGACCCGGAGCTCACCAAACTGGTTGAGCTTGCCCTGCGTCATAACCACGATGTGCAGCTGGCACTGGCCAATTATCAGCAGGCCAATGCCATGCTGGGTAGCGCAAAGTACGACTTGCTGCCTACGCTCACCGCCAGCTCGCAGGCAAGCAATGAGCGCAGCAGTGCGAGTCAGCAGCCCGGCGTCGCGGCTGCCGATCGCGATTATCACCAATATCAGGGTAGTGTCGGCTTTAGCTGGGAGCTGGATCTGTTTGGCCGCGTGCGGCGTTCCGTGGAAGCGCAGCGCGCCGACACCCGTGCCAGTGCCGATGATATGGCTGCCATGCAGGTGGCGGTGGTGGGGGAACTGGCCCAGACCTACTTCCAGCTGCGCGGCTGGCAGGAGCAGCTGGGCATCGCCCGTGACAACGTCGCCAACCAGGCGCAAACCCTGTCGCTACTGCAACTGCGGCAAGGGGCGGGCATGGCCAGCGCGTTTGATGTGGATAGAAGCCGTGCCCAGCTCGAATCAACCCGCGCCAGCATCCCGCCACTGGAGGCGCAAATTGCGCTGGCCACTCACCGGATTGGCGTGCTGACCGGTAATGTGCCGGAGTCATTGATTAGCGAGCTGGCGGCGCCGGCAGCGCTGGCGCAGTTGCCTGCCAATGTGCCCATGCAGGCGCCCGGCGAGCTGCTTCGCCGCCGTCCGGATGTGGCTGCTGCCGAGCATCGCCTGGCCGCGTCGACAGCGCGCATCGGTGTGGCCACTGCCGATCTCTTCCCCCGATTTACCCTGGGGGGCTTGATCGGTACTCAGGCATTGGATGCCGGCTCTCTGTTTGCACGGGACAGCGAGACCCGGTCGCTGACACTCGGTGTTGATGGCTCATTCTTGAATGTTGGCCGCGTTCGCGCGCGTATCGCTGCCAGCAATGCGCAGGCAGCCGGTGAGCTGGCCAGCTATCAGAAGGCTGTCCTCACCGCGCTGGAAGAGACCGAGAATGCACTGGTTCAGGTGTCACGCAGTGAGCAGCAGCGCCAGCATCTGGAGCAGGCTGCTGCAGCCAGCATGCGTGCCGCCGAGACGGCCAAGGTGCGCTTCGACCAGGGCGCCATCGATCTGCTGGCGTTGCTGGATGCCGAAAACGTGCGTCTGCAAAGCCAGGATGCGTTGGCACAGAGTCGGGTCGGATATACCCTGGCCGTGGTGTCGCTCTACCGAGCCATGGCCGGCGGTTGGCCGGAATATGTGGCCGATGAGGCATCCAACAAAACCTGAGCAATGGGCCCTTGGGTGAGCCGATGACATGGCACCTTCACATATCAAGAACGTGAATGACAGCATGGTGTGATGTCAGATATTTTTTTGCTAAAAAGCGGCATTGGCCCACCAATGCCGCCAAGCGGTATCAGCGACCAGACAAGGTCACGTTATCTACTTTGATTGAGTACACCACACGATGATCGATCGTTTTCGAATTTCCAAACAGTGGATGCTGCGCATTGCAGAGCGGGGTCTCTCGTTAGAGATGTTGCAGCGCAAAGCCGGACTGCCTGAGCTGTTTTTCCAGCAAGAGAAAATCTATGCCTCCACGGCAGAGTTGTTTTCCCTGTGGAGCACGATCTCAGACCATTGTGGCGATGTGGCATTTGGTCTCACGTTGGGTGCAGATATGCGACTCGAGCGCAATCATCCGATGGCGATTGCGGCGGTGTGCAGCAGTTGTTTACGAGATGCTCTGCAGCGTCTGGCCCGTTACAAACGGGTCGTCTGCCCGGAAGAGATCCGTGTCGAGGTAAACGGCGATGAGGTGATCATTGACTCCCATTATCTGGCAACCAGTGAGCAACCGCCCCATATCATGATTGATATGGGCTTCTCTTGGATGACGGCCATGGCACGACACAGCTCTGACGGGCATATTCGCCCGCTGCACGTCGAATTGACGCGTGGCCCCGAACATCGCGCGTTGCTGGAGGGGCACTTTGGCTGTCCGATCACCTTCAATGCGTCGCGCAATGCGCTGGTGTTTCGCTCCAGCGATCTGGATTTTCCCTTTTATACCCACAACGAAGAGCTGCTCGCCGTGATTGCCCCGCAGCTCGATGCCGAGTTGCAGGAGCATGACCAAAACACCAGAATCACCTACGCGGTGAAACAGGTGCTGAAACGCACTCTCGCAGGTCGGCGTCCGACGCTGCAATCGCTGGCCAAGGAACTGGCGATGAGTACGCGAACTCTGCAACGGCGGTTGACCGATGAGGGCATCACTTTTCAGCAACTGGTGGAGGAGACCCGCCGCGAACTGGCGCGATCCTATTTGCAGACTGGCGCGATAGAGCCCAACGAGACGGCGTACCTGCTCGGCTACGAAGATTCCAACTCGTTTTATCGAGCGTTCAACGGCTGGGAGGGGGTATCTCCCGGTGAGTGGCTCGAGTTGCAGCGCAGAGTCGCCAGAGGTGCGGTAGTGTATGGTTCTGGAAGAGGGGCGTTTGAGGCTTAAAACGAACCGGCGTTTTTAGTCCAGGTAATGGTGAGACACTCGTATCGCGGCTTAGCGGCCGAATGAGTCGCTTTGGCCGCGCAGCTATCCAGAGTCCATAACAAGATCATCCTGGCCTTCTCGGTCTTTTGAAACGCACCTCCCTCCTCAATGACTGACAATATTCTCAACGGCCATTGGCTTCTACGTCTCCGACGAGCTTTCTCTATATTGAAAAATTCAGCCCACGAGTCCTGACGGAAAAGTGGGCTGAGCAATATAAAAACACTTCAATTACTGATGAAAAATGACACTCTCACTAAGGGGGGCTTTATTAATCCTGTATTGATTTGCGGGGTGAGTCATGTCGGGGTAACCCAGAGAGATGCCAAACAACAATTTCGATGACGTTTCAATACCGAGTTCTTTGCGAATGGTTTCGCCGTAAAAACCCAGCATAGTCTGAGGAACACCGCCTAAGCCGTGAGCAGTCAGAGATAGCAGAAGCGTCTGAGCGTACATACCTATGTCTCCCGCTACACGAACGTTATCGCCCACTTCTGGCATAAAAAGCAGCGCAACATGTGGCGCACCAAAGAATTCCAGGTTACGACGTGAGGCATGGCGACGCTGATCATAAGCATCGCGTTTAATGCCGATAGCCTGATAATAGGCCGCGCCTTGCTCTTTGTAACGTTCACGATAGACGCCAGGGAAATCATTGATGCCAAAACTGAAATCCGGCGTCAACTGTCCTGCGTCATCCGCCGCTAACATGGCCTTGCTCAGTGCATCTTTTTTTGAACCTGAGACAATATGCGTTTGCCATGGCTGAGTATTACAGTTTGAAGGTGAGAGCTGTGCATCCTCCAATACCGAACGGAGAATGCCTTCCGGTACAGGTTGAGGAAGAAAATGACGCACTGAGTGACGTTTACGCACGACATCCCGAAAAAGCATTGATTCAGACATAATGTACCTCTTATAAAAGTCAGGCATAAAAAATTTCTCTGTCTGACTAATGAATTTGACAACGAAAAATCCCGTGCCGGTGGACACCATATTCTCGACATGATTGCCGGGCCTCACAGTCTGCTACTGCGGATGGATGCCATTAATCACTTTAAAGTGTTCTGTTCGTCTAGCGTATGTCCGATATTTTACCCTTTGCAAAATGGAATGGAATGGCTAAAAATAAGAACTTAATGACCAAGTATGGAAAGAACAATGGATTTCAACGCAACCAAATTGTTCATCGCGGTAGTGAATGCAGGTAGTTTTTCCGCCGCAAGTGAAAGAACATCAGTTCCGATAGCAACTTTAAGTCGTAAAATTAATGAGTTAGAACAGGAGTTGAAAGTCCAACTCCTGGAGCGCTCGCGGCAAGGCGTTAAACCCACCTACAAAGGGCAACAATTCTTTGAGCAGGCCCGTCTGGGTGTGGAGTTACTGGAGGATGCACATAAGTCCGTCACTGCTGCCCACTCACTGCAGGGGAAATTGCGCTTGTCTATCCCACCAAATTTTTCATTGTGGTGGGATTTATTGATTGAATTTCAGCAACGTTACCCTGATATCACCGTATTCTGTCATTCCAGCGAAAGGGTCGTTGATTTGTTCGGAGACAGTATTGATGTTGCGCTCAGGCTTGGCGACCTGAATAGCGATGATGTCATAGCCAAATTACTTATGAATCTGGAAACGGTGTTTGTAGCAAGTCCTAAATTATTATCTGAACGCGGTACTCCTGAGACTCTCACAGAAATGGCCCAGCTTCCAGTTGCTGCCTGGGAGAGTCTGAATTATGGTTTTTTTGAATGGGCTTCTGGAGCCGAAAAAGTTAAATACGCCCCCTTCTTTTCCACTAATCATTTGCAGGCCATAATTCATTATGCTCTGAACGGTAAGGCTGTTGCTCAGTTACTGGATTTTTCAGCCAGGCCCTGGTTAGAAAGCGGTGAACTGATACAACTTTTGCCAAGCATAGCTACTCAAAAAATTCCGCTACACCTTGTATACTCTCGTCAAAAACATCCTTCAGTATTGGTGCGAGCATATATTGATTTTTGTACAGAATGGATTGGTAAGCTGGCCTAAAGTTATTGCTAACCCTGATTAACTATCAGAGTAACCTGCCATAATTACTTGTAAGTAGGTTTGGCGTAGAATGTTTGCAATATTACAAAAAGACCTATGGAAGACCTGAGCGCAGAACATAGGTAGAATGTGCTGACAAAGCTCCGGAGCATAGCTTTTCCGGAGCTGGGTTGATAATGAAACAGCGAGTGTTATTCCATTATCTTAGGAAAGGCAGCTTTCCGATATAATCCATCTTCCCGATCTTGACACCTTTATGTCGAAGGATCGCGTATGCTGTCACCATGTGAAAGTAAAAGTTGGGAACTGCGTGTTGGTAGAAATAATCTATACCAAGGAAAGCTCCGGCCCATCCCGGAGGGGCAACTATTCTTTCTTCCCAGCCTGAGAAGTCGCTTTCTTTCATCGATGTGACATATTCGATGGTCTTTTCAATGCTAGCTTTGAGATCCTGGATCGTTTCGTCAGCGTCTTCAAAAACCGGAGCCTGTTTACCGGTTAAGACTGAGGTGGCTAGTCTCGCAGTATCACACGCCATGTGTACCTGACTCGTGAAGGGTAACATATCTGGTGAAAGACGGGCGTTCAAAAGAACGTCTGGTTCAAATTTATTTTCCTCAGCATGCTTTTGTGCCTTATTGATAAGAAGTGATAGATTGCGGAGCGTTTTTGTGAACTGCGTTATTTGTGCATACATCATGAATGTCCTTTTGTATGTAGTGATGTGATGGCGCCCCAGCTTTTCGTAGATAGTTTGGAGCCCGATGGAATTAGTAGGTATGGGATCTAACCTTATATATCCACTCTCGGTTTTTTACCAAGGAATGTTGAAGCTTATCGCTGGTAGCGCATAGCTAGATATATAGTGTTGCATCAACGAGGTTCATTTTTAAATTCTGCTCCAATTCGAATGGATAAATTTAACCACTCTAAAAATTGAATGGAACCACTAAAAATAAAAACCTAATTCTCAATAATGGAAATTAGAGTGGGTTTTACTGCAACATAATTGCTCATCATGGCAGTGAATGTCGGAGGGCTGTTGATCAAATTCTTCGTGGGGTATCTGTTCCCCAAGCCTTCGTGAACACTTGTTCCAATAACTGGTGAGCAGGTAGACCAAGCCCTTTCATCTCGTTCATTTTCTCACACCTGTTAGGTGTCTCGCTCACCTGAGTATTGTTGTCGACGGTCTTGGCGCGCGTGCTGATACAGCTATAGTCCAGCGATTGCAAAGGCCCCGCCATCAATTGGAACAAGGTGTTGATGAAGTCTTCCATGGTTCGCAGCGACAACTTGAGCTGACTGCAATATGAAGATGCGATAACCATGTGTGAGCAATGGTAGGAGCGATTCAGTACGGTTGATGCAGTTAAGTGCTTGCTGTGTATCTCGAACAGATTTCTGAGGTGGTAAAATAACAACACCGCAGGGGCAGGGCGTAGGGGTTGATGTCACTCTATGTCAGCTTATGGGTAATTTTTATGTCAACTTATGGGTTATAAAACACTCGTAAGTCACTGATTTATGGTTGTGCGTTATGTCAACTTATGGTTTAGACGACATATTCAACAAGTTACAGCTAATACCCCCTTCAGACCTCTTGGTAATCCACTTCATGTGGATGAATCAGGAGTCTTCAAAGTGCATTTTCAGCTCTCTTCACATGCTATTTGCTCTACCGCAAGGTGAGCCTGTGCCCTATGGGCGTTTATCAGGCTTCAGACCGCGCCTGGCTCAAACTTCCTCTTGATCTTCAGCACTGTCCCCTTGAGATCATGCTTTCCCTCAGTCACCTCCCGTGGCCTCTATGGCCCAGCCATCTTCTGACTTTCAGCACTGCAAGCTCTTGCAGTACGCCATCTGACGCCTCCTTTTGTTGGCGCTGGCAGAGCAGGTGAGGCCATTTGCGTGACGCGACACCATGCCGGGGCCACGCGGCAACGCGAACCCCTCTGGTGGCGGGAGCCCGGGCAGGCTATCTTGCCGTTATTGGAGATGTCGGGAACCGATTTCATACCGTGCGACTCTCCCGTTCTGTTTTATGGATGGTGCGGCCCCGTGCAGGGGTTGCTCCCGACTCACCAGAGACCAGGCTGACAGGCGTGTCAGAATGCAGAACCCGTCAGCCTCTTTTCGCGCCCCTGAGGGGCGTCGTTTTCTGTGGTTGCTCAAAGGAGCCCTGATGATTGGCATGATCGCATCTCTACTCAAACCGGGCCTGCCCGAACACCCGGACTCCTCGCAATATCAGGGGGGGCGGTTCAACAATGCCGTGACACCCCAGGCGCGAAGCCTCTGGGAAGGGGCCAGGCTCTGGTGGGACTTCCTGTTCGCCAAGCCTGAGGGTACGGTGCCGGATCGCGCCATTCCGGTACAGGTCATAACCCGGGAGGGGCTCATCGCGGCGCCGGACAACAGCGTGTGGCGCCTCGGCCACTCCACTCTGCTGCTGAAGTTGCAGGGCACGTTCTGGCTGACGGATCCCGTGTTCAGCGAGCGGGCCTCACCGATGCAGTGGTTCGGCCCCAAGCGCTGGCATCAGCCGCCCATCACCCTGGAAGCGCTGCCCCCCATCGAGGGGGTGATCCTCTCCCATGATCACTACGACCATCTCGATCACGGGGCCATACTGGCGCTGCAGGAGAAGGTCGGCCACTTCATCACGCCCCTCGGGGTGGGGGCGCGCCTCATGGCCTGGGGGATTGCGAAGGAGAAGATCCGCGAACTGGACTGGTGGCAGCAGACCCGGGTGGGCGGTGTCACCCTGATAGCGACCCCGGCCCAGCACTTCTCCGGCCGGGGCCTTGGGGACGGCAACCAGACCCTCTGGGCCTCCTGGGTCATTCGCGGCGAGGGGGTCAACCTCTTCTTCAGCGGTGACAGCGGCTACTTCGACGGTTTCAAGGAGATTGGCAGGCGCTACGGTCCGTTCGACGTGACCTTCCTCGAGACCGGGGCCTACGACAAGCGCTGGGAGCTGGTGCACATGCTCCCGGCTCAGACGGCGCAGGCGTTTCACGATCTTGGGGGGAAATGGCTCTATCCGGTGCACAACGGCACCTTCGATTTGGCCATGCACCGCTGGAACGATCCGCTTGAGCAGATTGCCCGCCTGGCTGCGGAGCAACAGATCCCCCTGACCACGCCTGTCATGGGGGAGCCTCTGGATGTGCTGAACCCCCATGAGGGCAGCGCCTGGTGGTGCGATTGACCTGAGTGCCCTCCAAGGACGGTATCACCCCTCAAAGGGGCGCACGGGAGGTTGGGGCCGGGCCCTGTGAGGGCCCCCGCTGCCTCCCCATCCTCTGTGCCGGACCCGCGACGACCAGGCGGGGAGGGCGCACGGGAGCGCCTTGCCGCGTTATCTTCTGCCACCAGAGTCTTGCTGATACCTCACTCGGGCTGGGCGGCAACCTGGCGCTTGAAAGGACCTGGCTTGTTGGCCTTGCGGTGCTCCGAGACCAGGATCAGCAGGCGCTGCAGGGCGATGAAGCTGAACAGCAGCAGGCCGATGATGATCTTGGTCCACCAGGAGCTGAGGGTGCCGTCGAAGTTGATGTAGGTCTGGATCAGCCCCTGGATCAGCACCCCGAACAGGGAACCGAAGACGGTGCCCACCCCGCCGCTCAGCAGAGTGCCGCCGATGACCACGGCGGCGATGGCATCGAGCTCCACCCCGACGGCGGCGAGCGGATAGCCCGCCGAGGTATAGAGCGCGAACACGATGCCTGCCAGGGTCGCCAGGGTGGTGGAGAGCAGGTAGATGCGAATGGTGGTGTGGCGCACCGAGATCCCCATCAGGGCTGCCGAGGTGGCGTTGCCGCCGATGGCGTAAACGTTGTTGCCAAAGCGGGTGCGGTTGGCGAGCAGGATGCCGAAGACCACCACCGCCAGCATGATGAGGGCCAGCAGGCTCAGGCGACCGCCCCCCGGTATCTTCCACGACAGGCTCGACAGGTAGGTGAAGGTGGGGTGATCGATGGGCAGGGACTGCTCGGAGATGAGAAAACTGGCCCCCCGCAGGAAGAACATGCCCGCCAGGGTGATGATGAAGGCGGGGATCTTAAGGGTGTCGATGAGCCAGCCCATGAGGGCGCCAAAGCCTGCCCCGAGCACCAGCACCAGGGGGATAGCCAGCACGGGGCTGACCCCCAGCTTCCCGATGAGCGTTGCCAGCAGCACGCCGGTGAAGGCGATGACGGCCCCCACCGACAGATCGATGCCCCCCGAGAGGATGACGAAGGTCATGCCCACCGCCACTATTCCCAGAAACGCGTTGTCCGTCAGGATGTTGCAGATGATGCGGGTGGACATGAAGGCAGGGAAGGAGGCCAGGCAGAGCAGATAGCCCAGCACGAAGACCATGATGGTCACCATCAGGGGGAGGTTGCGTTTAAACATGGCGAGTCCCTCGCTGGAAGAGGTGGTTGAGGGCCGGTGACTGCATGACCAGCACCGCCAGCACCACCAGGGCCTTGACGATCTGGTTCCACTGGGGCTGGTAGCCGGAGAGCAGGATCCCGGTGTTCACCCCCTGGATGATCAGTATGCCGATCAGGGAGAGGGCGAGGTTGAAGCGCCCCCCCATCAGGGAGGTGCCTCCTATCACCACCGCCAGAATGGCGTCCATCTCGAGCCAGAGCCCGGCGTTATTGGCATCGGCACCCCGGATGTCGGCGGCGACTATCATGCCGGCGACGGCGGCCATCATGCCGCTCAACAGGTAGGTGGCGATCACCACCATGGGGGTGTTGAGCCCGGCGTTCTTGGCGGCCTTGATGTTGATCCCCACCGCTTCGATGAAGAGGCCGAGGGCGGTGCGCTTGGTCAGCAGCCAGAGCAGCAGCGCCATGCCCAGGGTGATGATGACCGGGGTGGGCAGATAGAAGAGGGAGCCGCTGCCGATCCAGGCGAGGGCGTCGTTGTTGAAGGTGATGATCTGCCCCTCGGTGATGAGCTGGGCGATGCCCCGGCCCGCCACCATGAGGATCAGGGTGGCGACGATGGGCTGGATCTTGAACACCGCCACCAACAGGCCGTTCCACAGGCCACACAGAAGGCCCACCCCGATGACGGCGGCGAAGATGACCGGCAGGCTGTGACCGCCGGTGGCCAGGCTGGCCATGGTGGCCCCGCTGATGGCCATGACGGCGCCCACCGACAGGTCGATGCCGCCGGTGGCGATCACCAGCGTCATGCCGAGGGAGAGCAGGGCCACCGGGGCACAGCGGTTGAGGATGTCGATGAGGCTGCCAAACAGCCGCCCATCCTGGATGTGGATGGCGAAGAAGTTGTCGGCGACCAGGGCATTGATGAGCAGCACGCACACCAGGGCGGCGCACTGGGCCGAGCCCGTGGGCCACTCCCTGCGGGCGCGCGACCCCTTGGCGAGGGGGAGAATGGATGACGTCATATCAGGCCTCACATGCAATGGCGTTCATGATGGCAGGGACGCTCAGGGCGTCCGTCGCAAGCTCTGCCACCTGTTTTCTGTCACGAAGGACGATCACCCGATCGGCATAGCCCACCAGCTCCTCGAGCTCGGAGGAGATGACCAGCAGGGCCAGCCCGTTGGCGCAGAGGGATTCGATGAGGCGGATGATCTCGGCGTGGGCCCCCACGTCGATGCCCCGGGTAGGCTCGTCCAGGATCAGGAACTGGGGTTTGGTAAGCAGCCAGCGGGCGAGCAGCACCTTTTGCTGGTTGCCCCCGGAGAGAAACTGGATGGGCTGCTCCGGTCCCGGGGTCTTGATGGCCAACTGCTCGATGAGGCGGGCGGTGATCTCGTCCTGTTCCTTGCGAGACAGGGGATGCAACCAGCCCCGCTGGGCTTGCAGGGCCAGCACCATGTTCTCCCGCACCGAGGCCGAGGCGATGATGCCGGCGCTCTTGCGATCCTCCGGGCAGAAACCAAAGCCGTTGGCGGCCGCCTGGCGTGCAGAGCGGATGGTCACCGGCTTGTCCCGCACCCGGCACTCGCCGCTGTCGCTCGGCACTATGCCGAACATCAGCTCGGCGGTCTCGGTACGACCGGACCCGAGCAGGCCGGCGAGGCCCACTATCTCCCCGGGCATGACGTCGAGACTGAAGGGGGCGATGACTCCCCGCTTGCCATAGTCCCTGAACGACACCATGGGCTGGTTGCTGCGCAGTGTCTTGCCCGCCCGCTTGAGGGCATTGTCGTCCAGCTCGCGTCCCAGCATCATCTTGACCAGCTCCAGTTGTGGCAGTGCCTGGGTGTCGCGGGTGCCGACCAGCTCGCCGTTGCGCAGCACTGTGATGCGATCGCTGATGGCGTAGACCTGATCGAGAAAATGGGTGATGAAGATGAGGCTCACCCCCTGATCCCGCAGGCGCGTCATCAGGGAGAAGAGCATCTGGACTTCGCTGGCATCCAGGCTCGCGGTGGGCTCGTCCAGGATCAGGATCCTGGCGGAGAGGGACACCGCCCGGGCGATGGCCACGATCTGCTGCATGGCGACCGAGTAGTGGTCGAGGGGCAGGGTGACATCCATCTCGAAGCCGTGGCTGGCCATGATGGCGCTGGCTTGCCGGGTCATGGCGCCCCGGTCGATGAAGCCGAAACGGCGGGGCTCATGGCCGATGAAGAGGTTGTCCGCCACCGACATGTTCGGCAGCAGGTTGACCTCCTGATAGACGGTGCCTATCCCCAGACGCTGGGCATGGGCGGTGTCCGTCGGGGAAATGGGGACGCCATCGAGTTCGATACGGCCGGCGTCTCGCTGATAGACACCGGTGAGGGTCTTGATCAAAGTGGACTTGCCGGCCCCGTTCTCGCCGAGCAGCGCCATGATCTCTCCCCGGCGCAGGGAGAAGTCCACCTGATGCAGGGCTCGTACTCCGGGAAACGTCTTGCATATTCCGCGGGCATTCAATACGACATCGTGAGTGTTCTCTGACATGAACATTGGCTCTCCGATATAGCGCGCCATACAAGTTCAATCACTTATATGGCGCGCTATGTGACAGTCTGGCGGGGGAGCGGGATTAATAACCCATGTCTTTTTTCAGCTCGAGCTGCGCCTCGGCACTCCCGGGCTCAAACAGTTTGGACTCTGTCTTGATATGTTTGGGGGGCAGGGTGCCATCTTTCTTATAGGCCAGCAGGGCATCGAAGGCCGGTCCCGCCATATTCGGCGTGAGCTCCACCGAGGCATTGGCTTCGCCTGCGATCATCGCCTTGAAAATATCCGGCACGCCATCGATGGAGATGATCTTGATATCCTTGCCCGGTTTCAGCCCGGCCTCTTTAATGGCTTGGATGGCGCCGATGGCCATGTCATCGTTATGGGCGTAGACGGCACAAATATTCTTGCCGCTATTTTCCGCCTTGATGAAGCTCTCCATCACTTCCTTGCCTTTGCTGCGGGTGAAATCGCCGGACTGCGTGCGGATGATCTTGATGGTGGGCACGGCCGAGACGGTGTCGAGGAAGCCCTTCTTGCGATCCAGCGCCACGCTGGCACCCACCGTGCCCTGCAATTCAACCACGTTGCACGGTTTGCCATCCTGCTGCTTGATGAGCCACTGGGCTGCCACTTCCCCTTCGTGGACGCTGTCGGCGGCGACCCCGGTCATGAAGAGACCGTCATCTTTTACCGTGATATTGCGATCCAGCAGGAAGACCGGGATCTCGGCCTCTTTCGCCTCTTGCAATACCGGCTCCCAGCCAGTCTGTACCACGGGGGCAATAAAGATGGCATCCACTCCTTGGGCAATAAAGGAGCGAATGGCCTTGATCTGGTTCTCCTGTTTCTGCTGGGCATCGGCAATTTTCAGGATGATGCCGCGTTTTTGGGCCTCGCTCTTGGCGACCGATGTTTCTGCAGCTCGCCACCCGGATTCAGAACCAATTTGCGAGAAGCCCACGGTCATCTCTGCAGAATATGCAGTGGCCGAGAGAATAAGGGTGCTGATAATGCTCGCCAGTTTCACATTTTTATACATATGACACTCCTTTGTGATGCATAGTGAAATAAACCGAAACACGTCAGGTTTTTATTGTACGGGTCAAGGTTATAGGCTCTTGAATTAAACGGCGGGAGGTGGCTCACAGAAAATTTTCAGCAGCACGATGCTTCATACAAACAGCAGAAGAGTTCATATATCGAGCCCTGCCTGCATTGTTTTTTATGCATATTTATTTAATTAGGCAACCATTGTGTCCAGAGTGCCACCTGCTTTTTGCCCCCGTTATCGGGGGCGCAGGCACGCAGATGAGGGGCCCTCGTCAACGAAGAGGGGGATATTCCCCTGGCACAGGCGACCCCTCTGGGCGCACCGCTGCCAGCAGATAATCCACGAAGGCCCGGACCCGGGCCGAGAGGTGACGGTGCTGTGGATAGAGGGCGTAGAAGGGGCGGGATCGCCCCGCAAAGGGGGTCATCACCTCGATCAGCTTGCCTTGCAACAGCGCCTCGGTCGCCACGAAATGGTAGATCTGGAACAGACCGCCCCCAGCCACCGCCCAGCCCAGGCCAGCCAGCACATCGTCAAGCACCCGCTGTCTGCTCTGAACATGAAGGTCGACAGGGTCCCCCTGCTCGTTCACGAACTGCCAGGGGAAGGGGCGACCCGTGCTCGGGGTGATGAACTGGATCAGATCATGTTGCGACAGCATCTCCAGGGCGGTTGGCGCGGGGCGGCGGGCGGCATAATCGGGGGCGCAGAAGACCCCGAGGCTGGCATCCTCCAGCTTGCGGGCGATGATCCGCCCATCGCGCGGCTCCCCCAGCCGGATGGCCAGATCGTAACCATCCTCCACGAAGTCGATGTTCCTGTTGGAGACATTGAGCTCCAGTTCGACCTCGGGATAGGCCGCCATGAAGCCCGGCAGCAGGGGCACCAGACGGTGGTGGGCATAGACGGTGCCCACGCTGATGCGCAGCACTCCTTTGGGGTGGTGCTGGCGACCGGTGATGGCCCGCTCGGCCTCGGCGATCTGCTCGAGCGCCTGCTGGCACTGCTCCCGATAGAGCTCCCCGTCATGGGTGAGGCGCACGCTGCGGGTGGTGCGATGGAAGAGTTTGACGCCGAGCCTGGCCTCGAGACGCTGGATGGAGCGGCTCACCGAGGCGGGCGTTACCCCCAGCATCTGAGCCGTGGCGGTAAAGCTGCCAAGTTCGGCTGCCTTGCAAAAGAGCTCTATGGTGCCGAGCTGGACGGGGTCGAAGGCACGGGACATATGTTCATCCATGTAAATAATCAAGTTCAATGGTGTGAGTTTATTCATCCTTGGGTAATCAGTAAATTGCTCATCGCGGGCGGCCCGGTGGCCGCCCGATCGATCACTGCCATCAAAAGGAAGATCACGATGAAGAACACCCTCAAGGCCGTGCTGGCCTCACTGCTGCTGGCGACCACCGCTGCGGCCAGCGCCGCCCCGAAAGGCGAGATCCTGGTGCTGCTCTCGAGCGAGACCGAACTGCCGCTGCAAGGGGGCAAGAGCCTGACCACCGGCTTCTACCAGAATGAACTGGGGGTGCCTGCCGCCGCCCTGCTGGAGGCCGGTTATACCCTGACCCCGGTGACCCCGAGAGGGAACCGGCCCGTTGTCGACAAACACTCCGTCGATCCCCAGTACTTTGGCGGCAACCCGCAGGAGATGGTGCGAATCGGCGCCGTCGTGGAGGGGCTGCTTGGCGCCGGCAAGGTGCTCTCCCTGAGGGAGGTGCTGGCATCCGGTCCCGAGCGCTATGCCGGCCTCTTCATTCCCGGTGGCCATGCGCCCCTCATCGATCTTGCCAAGGATCCCGAGGTGGGGACCCTGCTTCGCCACTTCCATGACAACCACAAACCCACGGCCGCCATCTGCCACGGCCCCATCGCGCTGCTGGCGGCGCAGGCGGATCCGGCCGGGTTCGAGCAGTCGGTCATTGCAGGCAAGGCGGACGGCGCCAGAGAGTGGATCTACGACGGTTACAGGATGACCATCTTCTCCGACAAGGAAGAGGCGGTGTTTGAAGGCTCCCTTGGGGGTGACACGCTGCGCTACTACCCGGCGAAGGCCATGGCCCAGGCCGGTGGCAGCATGCAGTTCGTGGCACCCTGGCAGCCTGGCGTTGTGATCGATCGCGAGCTCATCACAGGCCAGAATCCCTTCTCCGATCACGCCCTGGCGAGCGCCTTCATCGCGGCGCTGGACAAACAGCAAGGGGCAGGCTGACGCCAGGAGAGGCGCAAGTTCCCCCCTTGATCAGTGCAGGCAGCCCCCATGGGCTGCCTTTTTCATGCCCCAGCCTTGGCGAGAAACGCCTTCATGGCGGGGGTGACACTGTGTTTTCGGGTGATGAAGGCGATGGTGCCTGCGCTCGCATCGCTCAGGGGATGGCAGGGCAGTTTGAAGAGCTGCTGGGCGGTGGCGGCGATGCCGGCGCTGACCACGGCGCAGCCGAGGCCGTGGCTCACCCCGTTGACCAGGTGGAACAGGGAGTCGGTCTCCAGCACCACCCGCAGGCTGATCTGCTGGCGGGCGGCGGCCTCGTCCAGGTAGCGGCGAAACTGCATGGTGGTGCTTGGCAGGATCAGGGGGAGATCTTGCAGGTCCGCCAGGGTCAGCGGCCCGGTCGGGGCGCAGTGGGCAGGCAGGGGGCCCAGCAGGGCCATGGGGTTGGGGTGGCGAAGCTGGACGTCGAGGGCCCGGCGCTGATGCTCGGTGAGCAACTCGTCAAAGCCGAGCCCGATGTCGATGCGATGCAGATCCAGCTGCTCCATCAGGGTGGCATGGGTCATCACGCAGAGGTGCAGGCCCACCTTGGGGTAGGCGTCATTGAACCCCTTGAGCAGCGGCATGATGTCGATGCTCGACTGGGGCACGACGCCGATGCGCAGCGCGCCCGACAGCCCGCCCCGAAAGAGGCTGAGCTCCTGGCGCATGGTATCCTGTTCCTGAAGCATCCGCTCGGCGTGGTGCAGCACCACTTCCCCCGCCTGGGTCAGGGCTACGAACTGGCTGTTGCGCACCACCAGTTCGGTGCCAAGTGACTTCTCCAGGGCGGTGATGCTGGCCGACAGGGTCGGCTGGGTGATGAAGCAAGCCTTAGCCGCCTTGGCGAAGTGACGGTGCTGGGCCAGCTCATAGAAATAGTGCAACTGCTTGATATTCATCGTGGTAATGGCAGCAGGAAAAGGCAATGAGCGACAAATTTAATCAATCGACATCCCGATGGCAATAGAAGTTATCTATTGGTGAATAGATTTGTTTCATTGGTTTTGGCGCGGCGGCTTATCTAAACTTGAGGCCCGAATACAGCTTATAAGCGTCTCGCATGATCCCTTTCAATTCACGGTTGCCCAGTCTGGATGAGCTGGTGGAGGAGGTGGCCGTGTCCGTCAACATCAACGGCATCAACCATGCCGTCATGATGGCCACCCCGGACGATCTCGACGATTTCGCCATCGGTTTTCTGTTTGGCGAGGGGATCATCGGGGGCAACCACGATGTACACGATATCCAGAGCACCCCGTCCGAGCACGGCATCGTGCTCGATGTCACCATCGCCAACCGCTGTCTGGCTGTGCTGGGTCAACGCAAGCGCCGCCTGGCCGGTGCCAGCGGCTGTGGCATCTGCGGCGTGGAGGCCATCGAACATGCGTTGCCCGTGCTCACCCCGCTGACCCCGGGCGCCCCCTTCGACACCGCCTCTTTGCAGGATCTGCGGGAGCGCATCGTCCCCTGGCAGAGCAAGGCCCGCCAGAGCGGCGCCCTTCATGCCGCCCTGGCGCTGGATGATCGCGGCGAGATCCTGGCCTGCCGGGAGGACATAGGGCGGCACAACGCCCTGGACAAGCTCATCGGCATGCAGCTGCGCCAGCCGGTGCAGGCCGCCACCCTGGTGATCACCAGTCGCTGCGGCAGCGAACTCATTCACAAGGCGGTGCAATTTGGTGCCGCTCACCTCATCAGCCTTGCTTCCCCCAGCCAGCTCGCGGTGCGACTGGCCCTGAAGTACAACCTGACCCTGATCCATGTGCCCCGATCCGATGCCCCGGTCTGCTATGCCAGCCCCCGCGCCCAGGATCACGTTGGAGACTCCCATGTCCAGTCATATTGAAAAACCGGCCAAGGCCGGCGGCTTTTCCTCCTTGCAGTCCACCTTCAAGCAGGTGCTGCGCAGCCAGAAGACCCGCCAGAACATCAAGAACCTGCTGCGGGTCAACCAGACCGACGGCTTCGACTGTCCCGGCTGCGCCTGGGGTGACAACAAGCAGGGGGCCTTCCAGTTTTGCGAGAACGGCGCCAAGGCGGTGGCCTGGGAATCCACCGGCAAGACGGTGGGGGCCGATTTCTTCGCCGAGCATTCGGTGCGCCGTCTCGCCACCCAGAGCGACTACTGGCTCGAATATCAGGGGCGACTGACGGAGCCCCTGCGCTACAACCCGGCCACCGATCACTACGAGCCGGTGAGCTGGGATCAGGCGTTTGCCCTCATCGCCGACAAACTCAAGAGCCTGGCCAGCCCCGACGAGGTGGAGTTCTACACCTCGGGACGCGCCAGCAACGAAGCCTCCTACCTCTATCAGCTGTTTGGCCGCCTCTATGGCACCAACAACTTCCCCGACTGCTCCAACATGTGCCACGAGGCGAGCGGGGTGGGGCTTATCCAGTCCGTCGGGGTGGGCAAGGGCACCGTGGTGCTCGATGATTTCGACGCCGCCAAAGCCATCTTCGTCTTTGGCCAGAACCCGGGCACCAACCACCCGCGCATGATGAACGCCCTGCGCAAGGCGGCACGCCAGGGGTGCCAGATCGTCACCTTCAACAACCTCAAAGAGGTGGCCCTCGAGCGCTTCGCAAGCCCCCAGAGCCCGGCGGAGCTCCTGACCCCGGCGGCCACCACCATCAGCCACCAGTACCTCACGCCAAAACTTGGCGGTGACATGGCGGCCATTCGCGGCATGGCGAAATACATCCTGGAAGAGGAGGGGGGGCGCATCGATCTCGCCTTCATCGAGCAGCACACCGCGCACTTTGACGACTACCTGGCCCAGGTGAAGGCCACGGAGTGGACGCAGATCGAGGCGCAATCCGGCCTCGGTCGGGAGGCGATCACCCGGGCGGCGCAGATCTTCGCAAGCAGCGAGAGCGTGATCAGCTGCTGGGCCATGGGGATCACCCAGCACAAGCATTCGGTCGACACCATTCGCGAAATCGTCAACCTGCACCTGATGTGCGGCCAGATTGGCAAGCCGGGGGCCGGACTCTGTCCGGTGCGCGGTCACAGCAACGTGCAGGGCAACCGCACCATGGGGATCAACGAGAAACCCAGTGCCACCTTCCTCGATCGCCTGGAGCGCCGCTTCCCGGTGGGCTTCAAGCGCACGCCGGGGCACAACGTCTACGAGGCCCTCAAAGCCCTTCATGGCGGCAAGAGCAAGGTGCTCATCTGCCTTGGGGGCAACCTGGCAGCCGCCGCGCCGGATACCGAGTTCACCTATGAAGCGATGCGAAGGAGCGAGCTCAACGTGCAGATCAGCACCAAGCTCAACCGCAGCCACCTCATGGTGTCAAAAGATGCCCTGATCCTGCCCTGCCTGGGCCGTACCGAGCTCGATCAGCAGCGCACCGGGGTGCAGAAGATCACCGTGGAGGACACGTTCAGCATGGTGCACGCCTCCACCGGGATGAACGAGCCGGTCTCGCCGCTCTGTCTCTCCGAGATAGACATCGTGGCCCGCATGGCCGAGGCAACGCTTGGCTGCGATCGGGTGGACTGGCTGGCGCTGCGGGATGACTACGGGCTGCTGCGGGATCTCATCGAGGAGACCATCGCGGGCTTTGGCGACTTCAACCGCCGCATCGAGGAGCCCTGCGGCTTCCATCTGGAGAACAGCGCCGCCCTGCTGCGCTGGAACACCGCGAGCGGGCGCGCCGAATTCAGGGCGAGCCGTTTGCCGGACTCCATCCTGCCCGAGTGCACCAGCCACGCGGAGCAGATGGTGGACCAGCCCGTGCTGCTGCTTCAGAGCCTGCGCTCCCACGATCAGTACAACACCACCATCTATGGCATGGATGACCGCTATCGCGGCATCAAGGGGCGACGCAACGTGGTCTTCATGAACGAGGAGGATGCCAGGAGGCTGGGGCTCGCCGAGGAGCAGCGGGTGGACATGAGTGCGGTGTGCAACGACGGGCGCGAGCGGGTGGTGCGGGGCTTTAGCGTCATCTTCTACGAGATCCCGAAAGGCAACATCGCCGCCTACTACCCGGAGACCAACCCCCTGGTGGCCATCGAGAGCATAGGGGAGGGCTCTTTCACCCCCACCTCCAAATCGGTGCCCGTACTGGTGACCCCGAGCGCCGCCTCGGTCGAGAGCCTGGCCGTCACGCTCTGATCCCTCATATGGATACCGTCCGACCCCTGCCATGGCAGGGGTTTTTTATGGCCGGGCGGTGCCCGGCAAAGCCTGGGCCGATCAGCCCAGGGCCACCACCACGCAGTTTCGGCCCTGGTTCTTGGCATCATAGAGCGCCTTGTCCGCCTCCTTGAGCACGGCGGCGATGCTGGTGGCATCCGCTCCCCAGTGGGCGACGCCGAGGGAGATGGTGATGTGGCCAGCTACCTCCATGTCGTGGCTCGCCACCCGGGTACGCAGGCGCTCGGCGATCTTCTGCGCCTGTGCAAGGGAGACCCCGGGCAGCAGCAGCAGGAACTCCTCGCCGCCGCTTCGACACAAGGCGGCATCGGAACGCAGATCCTGCTGCATCAGGGTGGCGAGGGAGACGATGACGGCATCCCCCACGTCGTGACCAAAGCGGTCGTTGATGGCCTTGAAGTGATCGATGTCCAGGGCAATCACCGTCAGGGGCTGACGCTCGACCTCGTACTCGTCCAGCATCTGCTGCATGGCCCGGCGGTTGAACAGGCCCGTCATGGGATCGGTGTGGCTGTCGGTGTGCAGCTTGTCGATCTTGGTGTTGAGCAGCCCCAGCCCCTTGAGGATGGCCTGCTTCAACTGGGCCGCTTCGAAATACCAGGCGCGGATCCCCGAGATGCTGGTGGCGGCCCCCTGCTGATCCATGAGTCCGGCCCGGTTGGCCAGTTGCCGCAAGGGCCTGGCGATGATGGTGGCCGAGAGCCAGATGACGAAGAGAATGAAGAGGGTGACCGGGATCATCCCCTTGAGGATCTCCAGCATCTGTTCATCCAGACCGGCCAGGGTGGCGCTGCGGGGGCGCTGGGCCACCACCCCCCAGCCTGCGTCCGCCACCGGGGCAAAGCCTGCCAGCATCTCGCTGCCCCGGGAGTTGAGTACGCTTTGCGCGCCATCCTGCCCCTTGAGCACCGCATCCACCACCCGGTTCTTGCCAATCTTCTGGCCGATGCGCTCCGGGTTCGGGTGGTAGATGAGGGTGCGCTGGCGGTCCACCACATAAAGATAAGAACCATCCTGGTAGTAGTGCTGCCCCAGCAGGCTGGAGAGCACGCTGGCGGACTCCAGATAGATGGTGCCGGCGACATAGCCGAGGTAGCGCTTGTCTGCCGAGAAGATGGGGTGGGAGAGGCTGATGAGGTAGTTGCCAGTGAGGGAGACCAGGGGATCCGCGATGAGGGGCTGCTGGCTTGCCAGGGTCCGGCTCGCATTGGCTGAGGTGAGCTTGACCCCTTTCACATGCAATGCCTCGGGAGAGACGGCGACGATGACGGAGTCGGTGTTCACGATGGCCACCGAGTTGAAGGTGTTGGTCTGCTGGCGCAACTGGCCTGCCACCTCCTCGAGTCCATGGAGGTCGTTGCCCTGCAGCAAGGGGGCGAGCCGGGCCGCGCCATAGGCCAGCTGTCCCTGGGCCGAGCGCAGCATGGTCTCGGTGGAGGCGGCGAGCTTGGTGGCATAGACCCGGTTTGCTTCCAGGGTGCTGTCGATGAGCAGTTGTCTTTGTGCCTGATAGATGGCGTAAAAGCTGTTGCCAAAGGTAGCCAGCACGCCGATGACGGCCAGCGCAAGGATGAGGCGATGCAGATCAAACCTCAGCAGCCAGTGAGAGTGCATGAACGAAACGGATCCTTGTCGTGGCGTCGGGGCAGTGCGGCAATTTTAAGGGGGGTGACCGCCCAATGCCATCGTTAATGTGATTCTCGAATGGTTCCCTTTCATGGGGTATCCCGGGCGGCAGCCCCGTCCCCTGTCGTCATGAGGCCGGTGAGGGCGGGATCCGCCAGCTCCGCCACCGTCTGCCAGAAGGGGGCGACGAGGGGATTGTCGTTGCCCGGCGGGCGAATGAGCCCGATGATCCAGCTCGCGTCGGCCTCCCCGAGGGGCAGGGTCAGCACATCGGGATGCTCAATGGTGGTGGAGGAAGGGACCAGGGTCCAGGCGATGCCGGCCGCCGCGGTGGCGATGCCGGCGGCGAAGTCGTTCACGTACTGGATGTCCTGAAAGCGCAGGCCGCTCTGGGCGAGGTAATGGATGAACTGATCGTAAAAAGAGGGGGCCTTGTCCCGGCGCAGGATGGCGAGCGGCTTCTCCTGCAGATCGGCGAGCCCCGCTACCCCCTGATAGCCTGCGGGCAGCACGGCGACGAAATGGGCGCGCACCACGGGCAGTACCGGCCAGCCCTTGGGGGCGGGCAGGCGGCAGAAGCCGAGATCCAGGCGGCCCTCCGCCAGCGCCAGCAACTGGTGATGGGTGGAGAGATCGTTGAGCTCGATGGCGACCCCGGGGCGGCTGGCCCGAAAACGGGCGATGGCGGCGGGCACCAGCAGCTTGGTGGCGACCCCGAAGCCGATGCGCAGGGTACCCGCGTGGCCCGCCAGCACGTCGCGGGCGCTGCGGGCGAGCTGCTCGCTCTGGGCCACCAGGGTGCAGGCGTCGGCGTAGAGGGCGCGCCCGAGCACCGTCAGCCGGGTGCTGCCGGCGTTGCGCTCGAACAGCTCGCCACCAAGGTCCGCCTCCAGCCGGCGGATCTGCTTGCTCAGGGCCGACTGGGTGACGTGCTGGCGCGCCGCCGCCTGACCAAAGTGCAATACCTCCCCCAGGGTGACGAAGGCTTTCAGGTCTCTCAACTCCATGGTGCCTCGCTTGATTCCAGATGGGAATGATAGGTGGCCATAATTGTCATTGGACGGAATTCTAGAAGTGTTGGATGCTGGTGCCAACTCATTTCGGGCCCCTGTACGGGGCCGACGTATCACGGGATGGCCCCCGCCATCCGCGCAGAAGGAGCAACACCAGATGCATCATCACAAGTTCAATGACTTCCCGAACGGTTTCCTCTGGGGCGCCGCCTCCGCCGCCTACCAGGTGGAAGGGGCCTGGAACGAAGACGGCAAGGGCCCCTCGGTGTGGGATCTGTTCACCAAGCTACCGGGCAAGACCTTCGAGGGCAGCAACGGCGACGTGGCGGTGGATCACTACCACAGGGTCGAGGAAGACGTGGCGCTGATGGCCGAGATGGGGCTCAAGGCCTATCGCTTCTCGGTGAGCTGGCCGCGCATCTACCCGACGGGGCGTGGCGAGGTGAACGAGGCGGGGCTCGCCTTCTATGACAGGCTCATCGACGCCCTGCTGGCCCACGGCATCGAGCCGGTGCTGACCCTCTATCACTGGGATCTTCCCCAGGCCCTGCAGGATGAGTATGGCGGCTGGGAAGACAGGCGGATCATCGACGACTTCGAGCGCTATTGCGTGACCCTCTATCAGCGCTTCGCCGGCAAGGTGAAGTACTGGGTGTCGCTCAACGAGCAGAACTACAACCTGACCAACGCCTACCAGCTTGGCACCCATCCTCCCGCCGTGCAGGACAGGAAGCGTTTCTTCGCCGCCAACCACATCGCGTTTCTCGCCAATGCCCGGGTCATCAAGGCGTTTCGCCAGCACGTGCCAAACGGCCTGATCGGGCCGAGCTTTGCGTACTCCCCCGCCTATCCGGCCTCCTGCGCCCCGAGCGACATGCTGGCGTTCGAGAATGCCGAGGAGTTCACCAACCTCTGGTGGCTGGATGCCTACTGCTTCGGCCGTTACCCCCAGGCGGCGCTCGCCTATCTGCGGGAGACCGGCGAGGCGCCGGAGATCCTGCCGGGCGATCTCGAGCTCTTGCGCGAAGGCACCCCCGACTACATCGGGGTCAACTACTACTACACCCTGACCTTCACCGACAACCCCCTCGGCGGCCAGACGATGCAGCGCATCAACACCACGGGCAAGAAGGGCACTACGCCCTCCAGCGGCATTCCCGGCCTCTACAAGACGGCCCCCAATCCGCACCTTGAGACCAGCAACTGGGACTGGGCCATCGATCCCACCGGGATGCGCATCGCCCTGCGTCGGCTCTCCTCCCGCTACGCCCTGCCGCTGATGATCACCGAGAACGGCCTGGGGGAGTTCGACAAGCTGGAAGCCGGGGACAAGGTGAACGACGACTACCGTATCGCCTATCTGCACAGCCACCTCAAGGCGTGCCGGGAGGCGATGCAGGACGGGGTCGAGCTGATTGGATATTGCGCCTGGTCCTTCACCGATATCCTGAGCTGGCTCAACGGCTACCAGAAGCGCTACGGCTTTGTCTACGTGGACAGGGACGAGCAGGGAGGGTCTCTTCGTCGCATCAAGAAAGAGAGCTTCCACTGGTACAGCCAGGTCATTGCAAGCGGTGGCAAGACCCTGTAACGGACCCGGTGCGCCGCACCTCGTCTGCCCAATGCCGGAAGGCCCCCTCATCGGAGGGGGCCTTCCTTGTTTGTGCAGCTGACAACCATGACCGCCTAGATAAACATGCCGCCCGAGGCTTCGATGCGCTGGGCGGTGATCCAGCGGCAGTCATCGGAGAGCAGGGCGGCGATGGCGCCACCGATGTCGTCGGGCTGACCCACCCGGCCAAGGGCGGTCTGGCTCGCGAGAAAGTCGTTGACTCCCTTGTTGTCGCGCACCACGCCGCCGCCAAAATCGGTCTCGATGGCGCCGGGGGCCAGCACGTTGACCGCGATGCCCCTGGGGCCCAGCTCCTTGGCCAGATACTGGGTGAGCACCTCGACGCCCCCCTTCATGGCGGCATAGGCGGCATAACCCGGCATGGCGAAGCGGGTGAGACCGGTGGAGAGGTTGAGAATGCGACCGCCGTCTGCCAGGAGGGGCAGGAGCGCCTGGGTCAGGAAGAAGGTCCCCTTGAGGTGGATGTTGAGCAGGGTGTCGAACTGCTGCTCCGTGGTCTGCTCGAAGCTGGCATGAATGCCGATCCCGGCGTTGTTGACCAGGAAGTTGAAATGGGTGCGCTGCCACTCCCGGGCGAGCAGTTGCGTCACCTCCTCTGCAAAGGCCGCGAAGGTGGCGCTCTCTCCCACGTCCAGAGCCAGGGCATGGGCCCGAACGCCGAGGGCGCGGGCCTGGGTCACCACCGCCTCCGCCTCTGTGGCCTGGCTGCGATAGGTGATGATGAGGTCGACGCCTTTGGCGGCGAGGGCCAGGGCCCCGTGCTTGCCAAGGCCGCGGCTGGCCCCGGTGATGAGGGCTATGGGTCTGGTCATGGTATGACTCCTGTCAGGGTGGCGGACACAGGCTCGATACGAGCCGACCGGATCACTGTATTGTTCCTTTTAAACTGGATAAATAGCGTGATAATAGAATCACTGTTCCGTTTATCGAGACAATCAGACCATGGATCAACTGGATGCGATGAGAGCCTTCGTGCGGGTTGCCGAGCTGGAGAGTTTTACCCGCTGTGCCGAGCAGACGGGCATCCCCAAGGCGACCCTCTCTGCCGCCATCCGCCGGCTGGAGGAGCGCATGGGGACCCGGCTCCTGCTGCGTACCACGCGGCGGGTGCAGCTCACCACGGACGGCCAGCTCTGCTATGCCAGATGTCGGGAGCTTTTGGCGGACATGGAGGAGTTTGACGGTCTGTTTCGCCAGGGGGGGCAGATCTCGGGACAACTGCGGGTCGACATGCCAAGCCGGATGGCCCGCCACCTGGTGATCCCGGCCCTGCCGGACTTTCTGGCGCAGCATCCCGCCCTGCAACTGATGCTGAGCAGCACGGACAGGCGGGTGGATCTGGTGCGCGAGGGGTTTGACTGCGTGGTGCGGGTCGGGGGGCTTGAGCCCTCCAGCCTGGTGGCCAGGCCCCTTGGTCACTATCGCCAGATCAACTGTGCCAGCGCAGGCTACCTGGCTCGCCACGGGGTGCCCCGTACCCTTGGGGATCTGGCGGGCCACCGGCTGGTGCACTATGGTCCCGGGTTTGGTGCCGGGCAGGGGCGCAGCGAGCCCGGCTTTGAATACCTGGCGGAAGATGGCCGCCGCGCCCTGCTGCCCATGGCGGGGGCCCTCATGGTCAATGACAGCGAGACCTACCTGGCGGCGGCGCTGGCGGGGCTTGGCATCATCCAGATGCCGCGGGTGGGGGTCGAATCCCTGCTCGCGGGGGGCGAGCTGGTGAGCATCCTGCCCCAGTGGCAGCCGCCACCGCTCCCCATCCACGCCCTCTATGCCCATCGCCGCCAACTGGCCCCCAGGGTCCAGCTCTTCATCCACTGGCTGGCGGGGTTGCTCGCCGCCCATCTCGGGGGCGCCTCAGAGGCGGCTGCGCCTTGAGCGAAACTCCCTCGGCGAGAGGGCAAACGCCTCCCGAAAGAAGCGGGTAAAGCTGCTCTGGCGGGCAAAACCCAGGCGCTCCCCCACTGTCTGCAGGGGGAGGGCGGGATCCTGCAACAGGCGGCAGGCCTCCTCCCGGCGCACCCGCTCCAGCAGGCCCGAGAAGTGGCACCCTTCCTCCCGCAGATGGCGGTTGAGGGTCCAGCGGGTCAGTTTGAGGTGCTCGCACACCCCATCGAGCAGAGAGGAGGCCTCGGCGCTCTCTTGCCACAGCTGCTGGCGGATGAGTGCCATCACCCTGTCCCGGTAGCGGCTGCTTGGGCGAAGCTGGGCCATCTGCCGGTCGAGCTCCCCGAGCAGCAGGGGTTGCAGGGGCAGGTTGCACTGCCCGTGGGCGAGATCGAGCAAGGCGGCGGGAAAGCGCAGCTCGAAGGCCGCCCCCTGTTGCAACCGCCCTTCCAGCCAACCTGCCAGCTCACGCCACAGCCTGGGGCGTACCGGGGTGGGCAGCACCAGCAGCCCCTGGCCCGGGTGGTAGAACTGGAGCAGGGCATAGAGGTGGCAGAGGTTGGCCAGGCTGCTCAGGGCGATGACGTCCGGGTGATCGGACTCCGAGTGGTAGCTGATCCTGGCCTGTCCTTCTTCTTCTTGCAGGCGGATCTCGTCGCTCTCGCCGATGAGGGGGCGGTAGGCGAGGAAGAAGTGCAGGGCCTGGCGAAGGGTGGCGGCGTTGCAGCACAGGCTCGCCAGCGACATGAAGTCGGCAAAGAGACCCGAGAGCGAGGGGGGCGTCCAGTCGAGGGCCAGATCCACGTGGGGGGCTGCCCCGGCCAGCAGCCGGAAGTGGCGCTGGGCGTCGATCCTCCCATGGGGGAGCAGCAACTCTTCTCTGGCAATACCGGCTTCTTGCAGGAGCTGGGCCGGATCCCGTCCCTCTCTCTGACAGTGGTTGAGGCAGTGCAGGGCAATCCGGTTGGAGACGGTCTTCACGGCAAAAATCCTTGTCAGCGGTGGCCCACCATCATCGGCCAACGGCGGCGGATTGCCGTGAGCCAGCGCCGCTTTCATGTTTCAGATTTGTAACCAAGGGTAACCCTGCAACCCTTTTCACACTTTTCAATCCTGCTCCCAACCGGCAACTTCCTGCACCCGACGGGCAAGTGAGAGGGGCCGCTTTTGCATAGAGTGGCGACTCCTACACACACAAGGAAGATAACAACAATGAAACACCACTCGCTCTCCCGAACCCGTGTCGCCCTCGCCATCGGGGCCCTGCTGCTGGCAGGGTGCAACGACAACGACTCCACCCCCAAGCCCGAGCAGCCCGTTCTGGGCCACCGCACCGTCACCCTCATCGAGCAGGACGGCCTGCAATTCAAGGATCTCGATGGCAGCGGCACCCTGACCCCCTACGAGGACTGGCGCCTCGGCGCCGCCGAGCGAGCCCGGGATCTGGTGGGCAGGCTCACCCTGGCCCAGAAGGCAGGGCTGATGATGCACGGCACCCTGGTGCTGGACGGGGCGGGGCGGGTGAACCTCGCGGCCATGGACAAGATGCTGCGCGAGGACGGGGTCAACACCTTCATCACCCGCATGGCCGGTGATCCGGCGGCCATCGCCGCGGACAACAACACCCTGCAGGCCCTGCTGGAAGGGGTGGGATTCGGCATCCCCATGACGGTGAGCACGGATCCCCGCAACCACTTCACCCATGATCCCAACGCCACCAGCATCGGTGCCGGGGCCTTCTCCCAGTGGCCCGAGACCCTGGGGCTGGCCGCCATCGGTGATGCCGCCCTGGTACAGCGCTTTGGCGACATCGCCCGTCAGGAGTACCGTGCCGTCGGCATCCACGAGGCCCTCTCGCCCCAGGCGGATCTCGCGACCGAGCCGCGCTGGGGCCGCATCAACGGCACCTTCGGGGAAGACAACCTGCTCGCCAAGTCCCTGGTCAAGGCCTACATCGAGGGCTTCCAGCAGGGGAGCGAGGGGATAGGCAAGGAGAGCGTGGTCACCGTGGTCAAGCACTTCGCCGGGGCCGGTCCCCAGAAGGACGGGCTGGATGCCCACAACCCCTGGGGCAAGGAGCAGATCTACCCCGGCGGCCAGTTTGCCTACCACCTGGTGCCCTTCGAGGGTGCCTTCGAGGCCAGGGTGGCCGCCGTGATGCCCTATTACGCCATGCCCCTGGGCCTGACCCAGGATGGGCAGCCCGTCGAGGAGGTGGGGTTTGGCTTCAACCGACAGATCATCACGGATCTGTTGCGGGGCCACTTCAAGTTTGACGGCGTGGTGCTGAGCGACTGGGGCATCGTCAATGACTGTGACAGCCGCTGCGAGCAGGGGTTGACCCAGGATGAAGTCAATGCCGGGGTGAGCCCCTGGACCGTGCCCTTTGGCATGTCCTGGGGCGTGGAGAAGCTCACCAAGGCCGAGCGTTATGCCAAGGCCATCGACGCCGGGGTGGATCAGTTCGGTGGCGTGGAAGATCCGGCGCCCCTGCTGGCGGCGGTGCAGAGCGGTCTGGTGACCGAGGCGGCCATCACCACCTCGGCCGAGCGGATCCTGGAACAGAAGTTTGCCCTCGGGCTCTTCGAGAATCCCTATGTGGATGCCGAGGCCGCGGTGGCCCTGGTGGGCAAGGCCGAGTTCCAGCAGGAAGCCCAGGCCGCCCAGGCGGCGTCCCACGTGCTGCTGAAGAACGAGGGGGCCCTGCTGCCGCTGAAGGCGGACGGCAAGCGGGTCTATCTGCACAATGTCAACGCCGAGGTGGCCAGGGCCAACGGCTATACGGTGGTGACGAACCTGGCCGACGCGGAGCTTGCCATCGTGCGGGTCAACGCCCCGGGCGAGCAGGATCCCCGCTTCCCGTTTGGCAGCATCCACTTCGGTCAGCTCGGTTTTGCAAGCAATGATCAGGTGGTGCAGGAGACGGCCCATGAAGGGGTCTACCGCGGCGCGGATGACTATGCCGCCATCCAGGCCATCGAGCAGGCCGGGGTGCCCCTGGTGCTCTCCGTCTATCTGGACAGGCCCGCCATCCTGACCGAGGTGGCCCCGGCGGCCCGGGTGCTGCTCGCCAACTTCGGTGCCCTGGATCAGGCCCTGTTCGATGTCATGAGCGGCACCCAGAAGGCACGCGGCAAGCTCCCCTTCGAGCTGCCCTCGAGCTGGCAGGCGGTGCTGGCCCAGTCCCCGGACGTGGCCAAGGACTCACAAAGCCCGCTCTATCCCTACGGGGCCGGTCTGGCCTATTGACGGACAGGGATGTTCTGTCTCTCATCAAGGCGCCTGCGGGCGCCTTTTCCATTGCGCCCATCGACAATCCCGGTTTGGCGCAAGGGGTTGGCTTGGGCATAATGGCGCCCCGGCAACGGGTGCGGTGGCCAGCGCGGCAGGCACCCGGTCACAGTGCACAGGAGATGAGATGAAATTTATCGGAGCCCACGTCAGTGCGGCGGGCGGGGTGGAAAACACCATCGCCCGGGCCAAAGCCATCGGGGCCAACGCCTTCGCCCTGTTTACCAAAAACCAGCGCCAGTGGCAGGCGGCGCCCCTCTCCGAGGCCAGCATTCGCGCCTTCAAGGCCGCCTGCGAGAAGGAGGGCTTTCGCCCCGAGCAGATCCTGCCCCACGACAGCTACCTCATCAACCTGGGTCATCCCGACCCCGACGCCCTCGCCAAGTCCCGGGATGCGTTTCTGGACGAGATGAAGCGCTGCGAGCAACTGGGGCTGTGCTACCTGAACTTCCACCCGGGCAGCCATCTCAAGCAGATCCCCGAGGCGGTGAGCCTCAAGCTCGTGAGCGAGTCCATCAACTGGGCGCTGGAGCGCAGCGAAGGGGTGACGGCGGTGATCGAGAATACCGCAGGCCAGGGTACCAACCTCGGCTGGTCGTTCGAGCACCTGGCCACCCTCATCGACGGGGTAGAGGACAAGAGTCGGGTCGGCGTCTGCTTTGACACCTGCCACGCCTTCGCCGCCGGTTACGATCTGCGTACCCCCGAGGGGTGCGAGGCGGTGTTTGCCGACTTCGACCGCATCGTGGGGTTCGAGTACCTCAAGGGGATGCATATCAACGGCGCCAAGTGTACCTTCGGTAGTCGGGTCGACCGTCACCACAGCCTGCGGGAGGGCAACCTCGGCGAGGCGGTGTTCCACCACATCATGAACGACGACCGTTTCGACGGCATCCCGCTTATTCTCGAGACCATCGATGAGTCCATCTGGGGCGAGGAGATAAGCTGGCTGCGCAGCCTGGCCGGGAGCCCGCGCCCGGCGTGATGCCGGGGTCCACCATTGGGTAGCAAGGAGAGACGATGCACGACGAGACAAGGGCGCCCCTGCGCTTTGGCATTGCCGGGGCGGGGGCTATCGCCCGGCGTTTTTGCCGCGATGTGAACGGGCACGCCAGGGGAGCCGAGGTGGTGGCCATCGCCGCCCGGGACCAGGGACGGGCGAACGAGTTCGCCCGGGATCTGGGGCTGCCCCACGCCTATGGCAGCTATGAGGCCCTGGCCGCCAGCCCCGAGGTGGAAGCCGTCTATGTGGCGGTCATCCACCCGGAGCACGCGGGCCTGGTGAGGCAGATGCTGCTGGCGGGCAAGCACGTACTGGTGGAGAAACCGGCGGTGACCCGGGTGGCGGATTGGGACGCCCTGGTGGCGCTCGCCCACGCACGGGGCCTGCTGCTGCTCGAGGCCATGAAGGTGATGTGCTTTCCCGCCATGCGCGCCCTGTTGCAGCGCCTGCCCCTGCTGCCGCCGCCGCGCGAGCTGCGGGCGGCGTTCGGTTCGACCCAGCCCAGGGTGGGCAAGCTGTTCGATCCGGCGCTGGATGGCGGCGCTGCCTGGGACGTGGGGGTCTATCCCCTCTGGCTCCATGCCGCCCTCTGCCATCGGCTGGGGCTGGGCTGCCCCGCCCCCGAGGTGACGCTGACGCGGGCTCCGGGGGAGGTGGATCTCGTCGCCAGCTTCACGTTCGATGAGCCGTTTCGGGCCGAACTCGGGGCCTCCATCATCGAGGATCTCGAGCGGGAAGCGTCCTTGTCCGGGGAGGGTTGGCGCCTGGTCATCGAGGGCAAGTGGTGGAATCCCCAGCACATTCGCTGGCAAGGGGGGCCTGCCCCCGTCATCTGGCCGGCGGACATCTACCTGCCGGTGGAGGGGGGCGGCATGCAGCACGAGGCGGATCACTTCGCCGATTGCCTGCGCCACCGGCTGCTGGACTCCCCCTGGGTGCCCCAGGCCGTGACCCGGCAGGTGCTCGGCTGGATTGAAGGGGGACTCGCCGGCTGAGGCCGGGGAAGGGCTGAGGGCCGAGGGGAGTATCGGCTGAACGACAAGGGCGCCAATGGCGCCCTTGCTGCATCCGAAGGGCTTCTCACGCCAGGGTCTGGGCGCGGCAGAAGGCCAGGAAGCGGCGCAGGGCGGCGGAGTGGAACTTCTGCTTGTGCCAGACGAGGGAGAGCTGGCGGGGGAAGCGGCGACTCGGGGTGAGGGCCACCAGGCGCCCCTGTGCCAGTCGGTCCGCCACCGCGAGGCGGGAGATGAAGGAGATGCCGAGCCCCTTCTCCACCGCCAGCATCACCGCCTCCAGGGTATTGAGCTCTATCCCCGCCTGCCAGCGGGGCAGGTGGGGCTGGAGCTGCTGCTCGAACTGCTCACGGCTGCCGGATTGCGCCTCGCGCAGCACCCAGGTTTCCCCGGCAAGCCGGCGCAGGGGCAGCTCGAGCTGATCCGCCAGGGGGTGACCGGGGGCGGCGATGATGAGCATCTCGTCCTCCAGCCAGGGTTCGCTCACCAGGTCCGGGTGGTGGTTCTCCCCCTCGATGAGGGCGAGATCCAGTTCGAAGTGGGCGAGGGCATGGCACAGGAGGTGGGTGTTGGCGATGGTGACCCTGGGGGCGGCCCCCAGCTCCTGGGCCCCCTCCGCCAGCAGGGCGGGCAGCAGGTAGTTGCCGATGGTCTGGCTGGCCCCGAGGTGCAGCTGGCCGCTCGGCTCGGCATCGGGGCTGAAGAGCTGCTCTATCTCCTGCATCCGGGTCAGCAGCTCCTCGGCGGCCGGTTGCAGGAGGCGCCCCTCGCTGTTGAGCTGGAGCCTCGGGTGCACCCGGTCGAACAGGGGCGTGGCGAGCTGGCGCTCCAGCTCCTGCAGCGACTGGGAGACGGCCCCCTTGCTCAGGCAGAGTTCATTGGCGGCGCCCCCCAGGTTGCCGTGGCGGGCGATGGTGGCAAACACCTTGAGTTGTTGCAGGGTGAGCTTCATATCGTTTGATTTTCCTAAACGCTAAGTTCAATTCATTTAGATATCGTAAACGATAGACCCCCTTTATCCTATGCCCATCGTCATCATCAAGAGGGTATCCGCCATGATCGCAAGAACCCGCCGCTCCCTGGCCGCCGCCCCGACCCCCATGGCCGGTCTGGCACTCGGGATCGCCAGCCTCGGCTGGTGCTGGGAAAATGCCGGTCAGTTCGATGGCCGTCTGCAACTGCTGGGGGCCGCCATCGCCGCCGTGCTGCTCCTCGTCCTGACCTTCAAGTTTCTGATCCACCCGCGCCTGCTGTGGCAGGATCTCGCCCATCCCGTGGTGGGCAGCGTGGTGCCCACCTACGCCATGGGGACCATGGTGGTCTCCAAGGCGGTCGGCCTGCTCGCCCCGACCCTGGGGCAGGGGCTCTGGCTGTTTGCGGTCGTCGTCCACCTCGTCTTCCTCGCCACCTTCGTCTGGCACAGGGCCAAAGCGTTTGAAATCCATCACATGGTGCCGAGCTGGTTCGTGCCGCCGGTGGGGATCATCGTGGCTGACGTGGCCTACCCGGGCGGTCCCTTCGCATCCCTGGCCACCGGCCTGCTCTGGTTCGGCATGGCCTGTTACGGCCTGATGCTGCCGCTGATGCTCTATCGCCTCATCTTCAGCCACGAGGTGCCGGATGCCGCCAAGCCCACCATCGCCATCCTGGCCGCCCCGGCGAGCCTGTCGCTGGCCGGCTACCTCACCGTGAGCCAGGATCCCTCCCTGCTGCTGGTGGCGGTGCTGCTCGGGATCGCCGTGCTGATGACCGGCATCATCTACCTGGCCTTCATCAAGCTGCTGCGCCTGCCGTTCTCGCCGGGTTACGCCGCTTTCACCTTCCCCCTGGTGATCGGGGCCACCGCCCTGTTCAAGGTGAGTCACCTGCTGTCGCAGTGGCCACAGGCGGCCCGCTATGCCGAGCAGCTCCATCAGCTGGCCTATCTGGAGCTGGGTGTGGCCACCCTGGTGGTGGGTTACGTGGCCCTGCGTTACCTGATGTTCTTCCTGCCGGTCGTGCAGAATGACCTGCCGGGGCAGCCTGCACGCCGCTAGGCACAAGGTTTTCATCCCCCCTCGTCATCGACCCCGCCCGTGCGGGGTCTGCCGTTCGTGATGCAGTGACACAGAGGGGAATCAAATGAAGCAGATTGTTTTTGTCAATCCGTGAAGTGGCTTAAATAGTTGCCCATACAGGCGACATTCAGTTGGCGTTAACTGGTAATACCTGTCACGATGCGCGCCACTTTATCTTCCCACTGTTTTGTCGTGCCCCATGTCCTCATCTGATCCCGTGTTTGACGCCCGATTCCAGCCTCGTCTGCTGCACCCCCGTTACTGGTTGAGCTGGCTCGCCCTCGGCGCCATCGGTGTGCTCGCCTTCGTTCCTCCGCGCTGGCGGGATCGCCTGGCCGATGCTCTGACGCCCCTGGTATGCGCCATCTCGAAGAAGCAGATCTACATCGCCAGGACCAACCTCGCCATCTGCTTCAAGGAGAAGAGCGAGGCCGAGCGGGAGGCCATCCTGATGACCTCCATCCGGGTCGGCCTCAAGAGCCTGCTGGGCTTTGGCGAGTTCACCTGGCGCAGCCCCGCCCACGTGATGGGGCGGATCCAGGTCAGCGGCTGGGAGCATATCGAGGCGGAGCAGGCCGCTGGCCGACCGGTGATCCTGGTGGTGCCCCACAGCTGGCCCATCGACGCGGCGGGCTACTACTTCGCCCAGCGGGGCCTGCCCATGTGCACCATGATGAAGAGCGCCCGCAACCCGGTGTTCGACTGGCACATCAACGGCGCGCGGGCCCGGCACGGCTGCCGCGTCTATGAGCGCAGCGCCGGCATCAAGCCGGTGATCAAGGCGGTGAAATCCGGCCTGAGCTTCTTCTATCTGCCGGATCAGGATCACGGCCGGGAGGCGAGCCTGTTCGCCCCCTTCTTCAACCACCCCAAGGCGACGTTGCCGGCCCTGCCACGGCTGGTGAAGCTGACCGGTGCCCGGGCCCTGCCGGTGCTGGCCTGCTATGACGAGCAGGCGCACGGCTACCGGCTGGAGGTCGAGGCTCCCTACGCCGACTACCCGAGCGCGGATCTGATGGCGGATACCTGCCGCATGAACGACAGCGTGGAGCGCCAGCTCTGCCGCCACCCGGGCCAGTACATGTGGTTCCTCAAGATCTTCGACACCCGTGAGGATCAGGTGGGGCCGGATGGCCTCTACGAAGAGGGGATCCGGCGCATCCGCCGGGGCCTTGCTCCTCATCCCTGAGCCTTGCGCTCACCCGGTGCAAAAATGTGGCCCCAAGCGGGCCACTTTTTATTTCTAACTTGTCTGATCAGTGACTTGGCGCGGTGGCGCTGTGCAGGGCAGGGTAGAAAAAGTTGTCAGGATCACTAAAATGACGGTCTGTTTTGATGATTCGATGGCGACCATGTCCGCACAAGATCCGGTGTTTGATACCTCTTTTCATCCGCGCCTGCTGCACCCCCGCCTATGGGGCAGCTGGCTGGCCGTCGCCCTGCTCTCCCTGCTGGCCTGGGTGCCGGCAAGGGCACGGGACAAGCTGGCCGACTACCTGGCCCCCCTGCTGCTGCGCGTCTCCAGGAAGCAGGCCTACATCGCCGACACCAACCTCAAGATCTGCTTCCCCCATCTCGACGAGGCGGGCCGTCAGGCCCTGCTGCTGAAATCCATCCGGGTGGGGCTCAAGACCTTCCTGGGCTTTGGCGAGCTGACCTGGCGCAGCCCCGACTTCCTCAAGGGGCGCGTCAAGGTGAGCGGCTGGGAGCACGTGGAAGCGGAGCGGGCAGCCGGTCGCCCCATGATCTTCGTGGTGCCCCACACCTGGGCGGTGGACATGATTGGCCGCTACTTCCCCCTCCAGGGGATCAAGATGTGCACCATGATGAAAAGCCCCAAGGATGCGGTGTTCGACTGGTATATCAACCGCGAACGCAGCAAGGGCGGGCGTATCTACGAGCGCAGCGTCGGCATCAAGCCCGCCATCAAGGCCCTGCGCAGTGGCGACAGCTTCTTCTATCTGCCGGATCAGGATCACGGCCGGGAGGCGAGCCTCTTCGTGCCCTTCTTCAACCACCCCAAGGCGACCCTGCCGGCCCTGCCCAAGCTGGTGAAGCTGACCGGTGCCCGCGCCGTGCCCATTCTGGCCTGCTACGACGAGGATCAGGGGTGCTACCGGCTGGAGATCGAGGCGCCGTTCGATCCTTATCCCACCGAGGATCTGGTGGCGGACGTCAACCAGATGAACCGCATGGTGGAGCAGCAGCTTGGCCGCTTCCCCGAGCAGTACATGTGGTTTCTCAAGATCTTCGAAACCCAGGAGCACGATCAGGGCGAGGACGGTCTCTACGAGGCGGGGATCCGCCGCATCCGCCAGGGGCTGCCACCGGAACCTTGATCGACACGGCCCCCTTGCGGGCCGTTTCTGACAGGGGTGGCAGGCCACCAGCAAACAGGTGCAAACAAGGTGCAAATAGGGTAAAAGGGCGGTCATGAAAATTCCAAATCGAATCCAACCTCTGGTTGATGACGGCCTGGTGGACGATGTCATCAGCCGGCTGATGAGCGGCAAAGAGGCCGACGTCTATGTGGTGCGCTGCGGCGACGAGATCCGCTGTGCCAAGGTCTACAAAGAGGCGTCAAAGCGCAGCTTCAAGCAGGCCGTGGTCTATCAGGAAGGGCGGCGGGTACGCAGCAGCCGCGATGCCCGCGCCATGGAGAAGGGCTCCAAGTACGGTCGCAAGCAGCACGAAGAGGTGTGGCAGAACACCGAGGTGGATGCCCTGTTCAAGCTGGCGGCGGCCGGGGTGCGGGTGCCCAGGCCCTATGTCTGCCTCGATGGCGTGCTGCTGATGGAGCTCATCACCGACGCCGACGGCAACGTCGCCCCCCGTCTCAACGACGTGGCCCTGACCCGTGAGCAGGCCCTGGTGGATCATGGCAAGGTGATCCGCTACGTGGTGCGCATGCTCTGCGCCGGGCTCATTCACGGGGATCTCTCGGAGTTCAACGTGCTGGTGGATGAAGAGGGGCCCGTCATCATCGACCTGCCCCAGGTGGTGGATGCTGCCGCCAACAACCAGGCCAGGGCCATGCTGGAGCGGGATGTCGACAACATGCGCAACTACTACGGCATGTATGCCCCCGAGCTGCTCAAGACCCGGTATGCCCGGGAGATGTGGTCCTTGTTCGAGGATGGCAAGCTGGGCCCCGAGACCGAGCTCACCGGCCTGTTCGAAGAGAGCCGGGAGGCCATCGATCTGGATGGCGTGCTGCACGAGATAGAGAGTGCCCAGGAGGAGGCCATGGCCCGCCGGGCCAGGTTGCAGGCGGAGCAGGAAGAGGAGTCCTGACGGGCCTTCATCCCAATCAACAAGAGCGCCATGGGCGCTCTTTTGTTTTGGAACCCTGGCTCAGAGCCCGGTCAGGGGCGGCGCCTTGAGACGAGGCCCCTGGTAACCCGTCACCTCGCCAAAGCGCGGATGACCGCTCTCCCAGTCGGCGGCGGCGGTGCGAATGGCCTCCTTGTCGACGCTCACGAAGTTCCACCAGATCTGCAGCGGTCTGGGCAGGGGCTCGCCGCCGATGAGCAGCAGCCGGGCACCCGGGCGCAGGGTCAGCACCACCTCCCGGTTGCCGGGGGGCAGGTAGAGCAACTGCTCCGGGGCCAGGGCCTCCCCTGCGACGATGGTCTCCCCTGCGAGGGGAAAAAGGCCGTGCTCGAAGGCGGGATCCAGGGGGAGGGTGATCTCGCCTCCCTCGGGGGCGTGCAGATCCAGCCCCAGAATGGGGGAGAAGTGCAGGGTGGGGGCGCGCTGGCTGCCGTGCTCGCCGATGAGCAGGGTGAGGGTGATCTCCCCTTGCTGCCAGCGGGGGAGCGTCGGGTAGTGATCGAAGCGGGGCGGGGTATGCTGATCCGCCTCGGGCAGGGCTATCCAGAGCTGGGCGGCGTGCAGATCGGGCTGGTTCGGGACCGACTCCTCGGTGTGGGCGATGCCCCGTCCTGCGGTCATCAGGTTCACCTGGCCCGGACGGATCACCTGCTTGCTGCCCAGGCTGTCCCGGTGGAGGATCTCCCCCTCCAGCATCCAGGTGAAGGTCTGCAGGGCGATGTGGGGGTGGGGCCCCACATCCATGCCGGGGGCGCCGGGGGCAAAGCGGGTCGGGCCGATATGGTCGAGAAAACACCAGGGCCCGATGGTGCGCCGCTCCTTGACCGGGATGGCGCGAGCCACCGGGATGCCGCCCACATCGGTGAGGCGGGAGGCAATGCGTTGCCACTGTTGTGTCATGGGGTGCTCCTTGTCGAGGAAAAGGTTGGCGTACGTGCGCGCAGGTGGCTGCGTCTGCAGGGGGACGGACATGCCGTCTCGCCCGGTGCCGGTGAGTGATGCCGAGGTTACTATGCCCCAATCCGGCGCCGGATGGCAAAGACGGGGCACAGCGCCTGCCCTGAGGGCCCAGCCCGGCAATTGCAGCCGGGTACTGTATGAACGTACAATAGTCCCATCCCACTCTTGAGCCCGACCATCTGCATGACCGACATCCAGCCCCTCCCTCCCGTGACCCCGCCGCTCGACGGCTTCATCCTGACCCGCCATGGTCGGGATGTGCAGGGGCGTACCGAGATCGTGATGTGGCTCTGGAGCGCACAGGGACCGGTACGGGTGGTGGTGCCGGGGCAGGAGCCGGTCTTCTTCCTGCCGGAGCGCCACCTGGAGGAGGCGGCAGAGCTCTTCAAGGGGGCCGGGGTGAGGGGGCGTTTTCGCCGCCTCCCCATGCACACCTTCGAGGGGAGCCGGGTGGTGGGCTGCTACTTTGCCACCCTGAGCGCCTTCCACCGCGCCATCGAGCTGCTGCTCATCCGCGGATTGGAGCACTTCGAGGCGGATATCCGCCTGCCCGAGCGCTTTCTCATGGAGCGCTTCATCACCGCCGGGATGCGCTTTGACGGCAAGGCGAGGCGCAAGGGGGGCAGGCAGGGTTACTGGGAGGTAAACGAGGCGCGCTGTGCGCCGCAGGCGGTGACGCCGACCCTCTCCTGGGTCTCCCTGGACGTGGAGTGCGCCATGGATGGCACCCTCTTCTCGGTGGGGCTTCATAGCGAAGAGGACGCGCGGGTCATCATGATTGGTGCCCCGGAGCCGGACTCGCAGGACTGGGAGACCCCCGTCGAGTGGGTGGCGGACGAGCCAGCCCTGCTCGCTGCCCTGGAGGGCTGGTTCAGCCTGCACGATCCCGATCTCGTCATCGGCTGGAACGTGGTGAATTTCGACTTTCGCCTGCTGCTGCGCCGCGCCGAACTCCACAAGCGGCGGCTGCGGCTCGGGCGCGGGCGGGAGCTCTGCTTCTGGCGCTCGTCCCGAAACGACCCCCAGAGCGGCAACGTCATCATCCCGGGGCGTATGGTGCTGGACGGCATCGATACCCTCAAGAGCGCCACCTGGCAGTTCCCGAGCTACAGCCTGGATGCGGTGGCGAGCGAGCTGCTCGGGCGGGGCAAGGACATTGAGGACGTGGCCAACCGGGGGGAGAAGATCACCGAGCTGTTCCACTCCGACAAGGAGGCGCTGGCCCGCTACAACCTGGAAGATTGCAGGCTGGTGTGGGAGATCTTCGATTTCTGCCACCTCATCCCCTTCGCCATCGAGCGCGCTTCCCTCACCGGTCTTGAGCTCGACCGGGTGGGCGGGTCGGTGGCGGCGTTCACCAACCTCTATCTGCCACGGCTGCACCGCGGTGGCTATGTGGCGCCCAACCTGCCGGCAGACGGCGGGCTCGCAAGCCCCGGCGGCTATGTGATGGACTCCAAGCCGGGGCTCTATCGCCACGTGCTGGTGCTCGACTTCAAGAGCCTCTATCCCAGCATCATCCGCACCTTCTGCATCGACCCCATGGGGCTGGTGGAGGGGCTCAAACACCCGGATAACGCCATTCCAGGCTTTCGCGGCGCCCTGTTCTCCCGAACCCGCCACTTCCTGCCGGATCTCATCGCCACCCTGTGGGCGGCGCGGGATCGGGCCAAGGCCGCCAGTAACAAGGCCCTCTCCCAGGCCATCAAGATCATCATGAACTCCTTCTACGGGGTGCTGGGGTCGGGGGGCTGCCGCTTCTACGACCCGAGGCTCGCCTCCTCCATCACCTTGCGGGGCCACGGCATCATGCAGCAGACCCGGGAATGGATAGAGGCAGAAGGGTTCGAGGTGATCTATGGGGACACCGACTCCACCTTCGTGCACCTGGGGAGCGATATCCGTCTCGAACAGGCGGACGAGATTGGCCAGCGACTGGCGAAGATGATCAATGACAACTGGGCCGCGCTGATCAGGCGGGAGTTCGACCTGCCGAGCCATCTGGAGATCCAGTACGAGACCCACTACCGCCGATTCCTGATGCCCACCATTCGCGGGCTGGAGAAGGGGAGCAAGAAACGCTATGCGGGACTGGTGGGCGAAGGGGAAGGGGAGCATCTGGTGTTCAAGGGGCTGGAGACGGTGCGCACCGACTGGACCCCCCTTGCCAAGGCATTCCAGACCCGGCTCTACGAAATGGTGTTCCACGACCAGGATCCCAGCAGCTATGTGCGCACCATGGTGGACGAGACCCGGGCCGGCCGTCACGACGATCTGCTCATCTACCGCAAGCGGCTGCGCCAGAAGCTCGAGGAGTATCAGAAGAACGTGCCACCCCATGTGCGGGCGGCGCGCCTGGCGGACGAGGAGAATCTGCGCCGCGGCCTGCCCCAGCGCTATCAGCACAGGGGCACCATCGCCTACCTGATGACCCTGAACGGCCCCGAGCCTTTGGAGTACCGGCGCAGCGCCGTCGACTACGAGCACTACATCGACAAGCAGCTCAGGCCCATCGCCGACGCCATCCTTCCCTTTGTGGGGGAGTCGTTCGAGCGGATCTGCGGCCAGCAGCTCGATCTCTTCTGACAACGCGAGGTAAACGCGGAAGCCATGGCACGACAATGGCGGCCCGCAGGCCAGGAGGCAGATGACGGGGGAGAGCGGGGGTCTGAGCCGACCAATGCAAAAAGCCCGCTATCAAGCGGGCTTTTCAAATCTGGTGCGTCCTAGTGGATTCGAACCACCGACCCCCACCATGTCAAGGTGATGCTCTAACCAGCTGAGCTAAGGACGCAGGGTGCGCAAGGCGACTTTGTGTGTCATTGCAGGGGAGTGGTGGGTTTAATTGGATTCGAACCAACGACCCCTACCATGTCAAGGTAGTGCTCTAACCAACTGAGCTATAAACCCACATCTGTGTTCAACCGGATTCGAACCAACGACATTGCCTACGCCATGTCAAAGTACTGTTCTAACCAACTGAGCTATAAACCCACATCAAATTCATATCTGCAATTTATTCAAACTGTTATGGTGCGTCCTAGTGGATTCGAACCACCGACCCCCACCATGTCAAGGTGATGCTCTAACCAGCTGAGCTAAGGACGCATAACAGAGTTTCGTGATGGTGCGTCCTAGTGGATTCGAACCACCGACCCCCACCATGTCAAGGTGGTGCTCTAACCAGCTGAGCTAAGGACGCATCACGAAAAGTGGTGGGTTTAATTGGATTCGAACCAACGACCCCTACCATGTCAAGGTAGTGCTCTAACCAACTGAGCTATAAACCCACTTCATAAACCGGGCTGAAGACCCGTTTTATCACGCCAGCACTGCTGGCGTGGTCGGCATACTACCCATGGCCCCCAAGGCTGTCAACAAGGGACATGCACAAAGGAGACTGTTTGCCCAGTTCTTGTGCAGCCTGTTGATTTTACAGGCGAGCCGTCCCAAAAGTGCGGCTCCCCGTGCCCCTGGCCGCGCCCTATTGCGCCCGGGAGAGGGCTGTGCAGGCCGCGGGGCTGGCGAAGCGGCCGTAGATGACGCGCAGCCGCGCGCCCAGCATCAGGGCGGCGGAGGTGAGACCGACGATGAAGCCTATCCAGAAGCCCTGCGGGCCCATGCGCGGTACCACCCAGTCGGTCAGCCCCAGGATCATGCCGGTGGGCAGACCCAGCCCCCAATAGGCGACGATGGTGACGTAGAAGATGGCCTGGGTATCCTTGTATCCGCGCAGGGCCGCCGCGGCCACCACCTGTACCGAATCGGAGATCTGGTAGATGGCGGCGAAGAAGAGCAGGGTGGCGGCGAGGCCGATCACCTGCAGGTCGTCGGTGTAGATCCCCGCGATGGGGTCGCGCAGCAGCACGGTGAGGGCGGCGGTCGCGGCGGCGACTCCCATGCCCAGCATCAGGCCGGTGCGGGCGGCGACCCTGGCCTGATCCGGTTGACCTTCCCCTATGTTGTGACCGACCCGGATGGTCACGCCGACACCGATGGAGAGGGGCAGCATGAAGACCAGGCTGGAGAAGTTGAGCGCAATCTGGTGACTCGCCACCGTCTCCGCACCGAAGGGGGCCAGCATCAGGGCCACCACGGTAAACAGGGTCACCTCGCAGAAGATGGCCATGGCGATGGGAAACCCCAGGCGAAACAGGCGCCAGATCCGGCTGCCGTTGGGGCGTGCCAGCTGGGCGAACAGGTTGATGCGCTTGAAGTGGGCAGAGCACTTCACATAGACGATCATCGCCAGCAGCATGGCCCAGAGCACGATGGCAGTGGCCACGCCGCAGCCGACGCCGCCGAGTTTCGGCATGCCGAAGTGGCCGTGAATGAAGATGTAGTTGGCGGGGATGTTGACCGCGAGCCCCACGAACCCGATCACCATGGTCGGCATGGTGTGGGAGAGCCCCTCACTGAAGTTGCGCAGCACCTGGAACATCACGAAGGCGGGCAGGCCCCACAGGATGGCGTGCAGGTAGCCGGCAGTCTTGGCCGCCATGACGGGATCCACGTCCATGAACTGCAGTGCCAGGGGGCTGAAGTAGAGTGCCACCATGGCGATGGGCGTGACGATGAGGGCGAGCCAGAAGCCCTGGTGCACGGCGGGGCGTACCTCGTCCTGCTTGCGGGCGCCGTTGAGCTGGGAAACGATGGGGGTGAGGGCCATGATGATGCCCTGCACCAGCAAGATGATCGGCAACCAGAAGCTGGACGCCACCGACACGGCGGCAAGATCCACGGCGCTCACCTGTCCCGCCATCACGGTATCGACGAAGTTCATGGCGATCTGGGCCACCTGGGCGACCAGAATGGGGCTGGCTAGACGAACGAGCTGCTTCGCCTCGGACCAATAACGTTGCACTGACACCTCCGAGTGGATCAGATAAAAGAGAAAGAGCGGACAAGAGAGATGGGCTTTTGCCTCCTCGTCCTGAGGAGACAAAATGCGGGGGTGTCATTCTAGCCTGAAAAACCGCCAACGGGGAAGGTCGGCGGCAGATTTGTAGCCGGGATCAGGCGTCTTCGTGATCGCTGATCAGCAGGTTGGCCGCGGCATAGGCCGCCTGCTCGCGCAGATCCGCTGGTACCCGCTCGTCGGAGGCCACGGCGTTGAGCGCCCGTATGCTGGCGGCAATGGCCTGGGGCACATAACCCTGCTCACCGGAGCCAATCTGGTTGTAGGCGATGCGAATGGCTTCACAGCATTGATATACCTGCATTTTTGTTTCCTCGTTCAGTCTGGATTGATTGGGGTCACTATAGCGATCGCGCTTCTCCTTGTCAGCCGGCACCCTTGTCTTGCAAGGTGGCCGGGGGTAACCTGCCGACAATTTTCACAGTCTGGAGAGACTCATGTTCACCGGCATCGTACAAGGGACCGCCGAACTGGTGGCCATCGATTCACTGCCCAATTTTCGCACCCACGTGATCCGCATGCCGAGCCCGGCCTGGGGCGAGGGGCTGGCCCTGGGGGCCTCGGTGGCCCACAACGGCTGCTGCCTGACCGTCACCCGGGTGGAGGGGGATCTGGTCAGCTTCGATCTGATGCAGGAGACTCTGCGCCTCACCAACCTTGGGCAACTGGTGGTGGGTGACAAGGTCAACGTGGAGCGGGCCGCCCGCTTTGGGGACGAGATTGGCGGCCATGCCATGTCCGGCCACATCATGGGGACGGCCGAGGTGACCTCGGTCATCGACACCCCCAACAACCGCCAGGTGTGGTATCGCCTCGATCCTGCGCTCATGAAGTACGTACTGACCAAGGGCTACATCGGCATCGACGGCATCAGCCTCACCGTGGGCGAGGTGCGCGCCAGCGAGTTCTGCGTCAACCTGATCCCCGAAACCCTGGCCCGCACCAACCTGGGCTGGGTCAAGGCCGGCTGGCGGACCAACATCGAGATTGACCCCCAGACCCAGGCCATCGTCGACACCGTGGAGCGGGTGCTGGCGGCGCGCCAGTAACCACCTGAGCGCTGCCCCCAGGGTTCGAAGAGGAGGGCGGCATCACGGGAAAGGCGCCCTCTTGTGGAAGAGGCGCCGCCCCAGAGCCTTGGAGACTTCCCTATGTTTGTCGTGACATTGACCTATGTGAAACCGCTGGCGGAGATCGATGCCCTGATCCCGGCCCACATTGCGTGGCTGGAGCGGCAGTATGCCGCAGGCCATTTTCTGGCATCCGGGCGTCGGGTACCCCGAGTCGGGGGCGTCATACTGGCGCAGGGCGTGAGCCGAGACGCCCTGGAGGCGATGCTGGCAGAGGATCCCTTCAAGCAGGCAGAGGCGGCCGATTATCAGGTGGTGGAGTTTGTTCCGACCATGACGTCGGCGAAGGCGGCGTGCTTGAGGGAGGCGTGATCCAGCCTGACGATGGCACCAGAACAAACGGGACCCACAGGGTCCCGTTTGTTTTTGTCTGTGTCTGGACAGGGGATTCAGAACAGCTGCTCGTCGTCGGCATCCACGAAGAGTTGCAGGCAGTCGCGGGCTTCATCCCGGTGCAGCCGCAGGTGGATGGGGTTGCAGCAGGCCATGCAATCTTCGTAGAACTCCTGATCCCCCTGGCTGGCATCCAGCTCGACCCGGGTGTGGTGGCCGCAGTGGGGGCAGACGATACGCTTGCTGGTGTATTCGATCATGGTGACCTCCTCGGGCCCGTGGGCCGTCTCTGTGCTCCTGCTGATTCTAGTCGCCACAGGGCGGCGCAACCGCGAGCAAGCGCACGTTTATGAGCGGGATAAAGGGAGGCTGGAGGTCAGTCCGCCAGGGTGTTGCCTACTTGACCCAGCCGGCCAGCATCTCTGCGTTCAGCTCGGCAAGAGAGCGCAGCTCGTGGTTGGCGATGGCCAGACGGGGATCGCCGACCAGCGCCGGGTCCGGCACGATCAGCGCCGTCATGGAGGCTGCCTTGGCCGCCAGCAGGCCGGTGAAGCTGTCCTCAATGGCGAGACAGTGCACAGGCTCGACGCCGAGCTTCTCGGCGGCGTGGATATAGACATCCGGGTGGGGTTTGCCAAAGCGCTCCACCTCGGCGGAGTGGACCGCCATGAAACGGTCCTGGATGCCGAGTTTGCCGAGCACCGCCTCGACCATGGCAAACGGGGAGGAGGTGGCGAGCCCGATCTTGAGCCCTTGGGCCTCGATGAGGTCGAGCGCTTCCAGCACCCCGGCCTTGGGTTGTCCCTCTTGCAGGATGAGCGCGATCACCTGATCCAGGATGCGCTGTACTACCTCTTCCTGGCTGGGGCTGCTCCAGGGGCGGATCCGGTACCAGTGGGCCACCAGCTGATCGATGCGCACCCCTATGGTGGAGTTGCAGTCCTCCTCGGTGTGGAAGTGGCCCAGTTCGGCGAAGACGGCCATCTGTGCCCGTTGCCAGAAGGGTTCCGAGTCGATCAGAACACCATCCATATCGAAGATCACGGCAGTTAACATCTTGTACTCCTGACATAGGTGAAGGGGGGATTATAAGCCCGGTGCTTCAATGGGAAAGGGGCAGTCACCTGCCCCTTGCGCCGGATCACGCAGATAAACGTTTGTTTTTGCGTGGTAAAGCGGATTGCCTAGAACAGTACTTCTACCCGGGCTGCCACCGTCTTGGCCTGCTCCACGGCTTCCTGGCAATCCTGCCCACGGGCGAGCGCCACCCCGAGGCGACGACGACCGGCGATCTCCGGCTTGCCAAAGAGACGCAACTGGGCACCGGGCACCAGGGCCAGTGCCTCGCCAATCCCCTGATAGCGGATATCCTGGCTGTGGCCTTCCCGCAGCACCACGGCAGAGGCGCTCGGACCGTACTGGGTGATGGTGCCGACGGGCAGCCCCAGGATGGCGCGCACGTGCAGGGCGAACTCGGAGAGATCCTGGGAGATCAGGGTCACCATGCCGGTGTCGTGGGGGCGGGGGGAGACTTCGCTGAACCACACCTCGTCACCCCTGATGAAGAGCTCGACCCCGAACAGACCGTAGCCGCCAAGGGCTTCGACCACCTTGGCCGCCACCTCCTTGGAGCGGGCCAGGGCCAGCTCGCTCATGGCCTGGGGCTGCCAGGATTCGCGGTAGTCGCCATCCTCCTGACGATGGCCGATAGGCTCGCAGAAGTGGATGCCATCGACCGCGCGCACCGTGAGCAGGGTGATCTCGTACTCGAAAGGAACGAAGCCTTCGACAATCACCTTGCCACGACCGGCACGGCCCCCCTCCTGGGCATAGGTCCAGCTTTCATCCAGCCTGGCGAGGTCGCGCAGCAGGCTCTGCCCCTTGCCGGAGGAGCTCATCACCGGTTTTACCACGCAGGGCAAGCCGATGGCCTCGACGGCGGCCACAAACTCCTCCTTGCTCTGGGCAAAGCGGTAGGCAGAGGTGGGCAGCCCCAGGGTTTCGGCGGCGAGGCGACGGATCCCCTCCCGGTTCATGGTGAGCTGGGTGGCGCGGGCATTGGGCACCACCTTGACCCCTTCCTGCTCGAGGGCGGCCAGGGTGTCGGTGGCGATGGCTTCAATCTCGGGGATGATGAGGTCGGGCTTGACCTCGGCCACCAGGGCGCGCAGGGCGGCGCCATCCAGCATGTCCAGCACGCGGGCCTGGTGGGCCACCTGCATGGCGGGGGCGTTGGCATAGCGGTCGGCGGCGATCACCTCGATACCGAGCCGCTGCAGCTCGATGGCGACCTCCTTGCCGAGTTCGCCTGATCCCAGCAGCAGGGCGCGGGTCGCAGTGGGGCGGGTGGCGGTTCCAAACATCTGATCTCTCCTGAGGTCGGTGGTCAGCAGGGCTGATCCGGGTGAGCAAAAAAAGAGGCACGCATGGCGTACCTCAGGAAGTGGGTGGGTGGGCGCGCTGCTCCAGATGGGTGAGCAGGGTGATGGCGCCGATGATGATGGCCGCCCCCAGCCACAAGCGACCGGGGGGCGCCCAGCCAAATACCAGCCAGCCGGCCAGCACGTTCATGGGCAGCTTGGCAAAATCGAAAGGTTGCACGAAGGAGGCCTCCGCCACGCTGTAGGCGCGGGCGATGGACATCTGGGCCAGTGCCGACAGTACGCCAGAGGCGGCCACCAGCAGCCACTGGGTTTCGCTCGGCCACTGCCATTCAGGGATCGCCAGCATGGCGTTGAACGGGGTGCTGAAGACGAGCAGGTAGACGACGATGGTGTGGGACGACTCGCTGGCTGCCTGATAGCGCACCAGCAAGGAGTAGCCTGCCCAGAAGAGGGCGGCCGCCACCGGCAGCAGGGAGGCCAGGGTGAAGTCGTCGGTCCAGGGGGCCAGGATCAGCATGGCGCCGACAAAGCCGGCCAGGGTGGCCAGGATGCGGGCCCGGCTCACTTGCTCTTTGAGAAAGAGGGCTGATCCCAGGGTGGCAAACAGGGGGGAGGTCATCAAGAGCGCGATCCCCTGCCAGATGGGGACGGGGACCGCCAGTGCCCAGAGCCAGAACTGGATGCCGGTCACCGCAAGGGCGACCCGCAGCAGGTGCAGGCGCAGCTGGTTCGTCATCAGGGACTGGCGCAGACCGTGGCGCACCAGCCAGGGCAGCAGGCAGACCAGGGCGATCAGATATTGGTGAAAGGCGACCTGGGTCGAGGGGAGGCCGAGCGTGAAGCTGACATACTGGCTCAGGCTGTTGACGGCGGCGAAGCAGAGGCCTGCCACCATCATCCAGACGGCGCCGGCAAAGGGGGAGTGCCTGCGGGAGGAGGTCATGAGATCCGGATCACGTACAAAAAGTGCGGCGGATCATAACGGCAATCGTTTGTCATGCCAAGGGTATGGAGTTTGATGAGCCCCTCTCTGCCGAGGAAATGCACAGACATCAAATTTTTTGAATGACTTGAGCATCTATTTTCGCTATCAGGCTTTAATGCCAGTCTTTATAGTGACCTCCATCGACAGCCTGGCTGTTCAATTGACAATCAAATGGAGTTTCACCATGGCCAATATCCTCGTTCTGAAGTCCAGCATCCTGGGCCAGTATTCCCAATCCAACGCCCTGATCGACGGCTACTTGGCCGAGCGCAAGGGTGACACCATCCAGGTACGCGATCTGGCGACCCTGAACCTGCCGGTGCTGGACGGCGAGCTGGCCATGGGCCTGCGTGGTGGCGAGAACCTGAACGAGCGTCAGCAAGCGGTGCTGGCCCAGTCCGACGAGCTGGTCGCCGAGCTCAAGGCGAGCGATCTGGTGATCATCGCGGCCCCCATGTACAACTTCAACATCCCGACCCAGCTGAAAAACTGGATCGATCTGGTGGCCCGTGCCGGCGTGACCTTCCGTTACACCGAGACCGGTCCGGTCGGCCTGGTGGAGAACACCCGCGCCCTGGTGGTCAGCCCCCGTGGCGGCATGCACGTGGGCAATGCCACCGACCTGGTGACCCCCTACATGCGTACAGTGCTGGGCTTCATCGGCATCACCGAAGTGGACTTCATCTATGCCGAAGGCATGGGCATGGGTCCGGAGGCGCAAGCCAAGGGGATCGAGCAGGCCAAGGAGCAGCTGGAAACCCTGGTTTACTGATGCGACTCGGGGCCTCCCCAGTATCCTGAAACAACAACGCAGCCCTCGGGCTGCGTTGTTGTTTTTGCGCAGGCATCACGCTCTGGCGTCGTTATTCGCGCAGGAAGTGGCGACAGCCGCTGCCTACCATCAGAAAGACCGCCACCAGGGAGGCCAGCAGCAGGGTGGTGAGCCACTGCTCGGCGCTGCTGGGGACCTGGGGAAAGAAGAGGCTGATCACCAGCAATGTGCAGAGGGTGATCAGGCTGGTTGGTCGAATGAGGCGCATCATGGGTCATCCTTGGCTGCGGGTGGTGAACAAGAGGCTAACCGCGGTCTGTGACAACAAGATGTATCCATACCTCTTGCGAACATCAACTGACCGGGTAGCCACCACCTTAGCAGCTTTTGCCGACGGAGCCAGCGGCATGGGTCGGGTTGTGATCCGGATCCCTATCTGAACTGCTTCTGATCTTCCTGATAGTGGAAATCGCCGCTGGCCAGCCTGGCGACCAGGGCCTCCTTGTCGAGATCCTGCGCCCGGCAAAGATCATCGAGATCCTCGTAGTGATCACGCAGCTGCATGTTGACCAGGCTCAGCAGCATGTTGACATCCATGGTGGCAAAGTTGTTCAGCTTCATGAGGGTTGCTCGTTGTCCAGCAGGTGAAGTTGTTCGATGGCATCGCTGACGCTCTGCAGGTGCAGGCGAATGCTCTGACGCGCCTCGGCCGGCAGATAGTCGGTGAGGGTGTGCTGCCAGCTTCCCGCCTCCGTCTTGAGCTGCTGGAACAGGGTGAGCCCCGCCGGGGTGAAGGAGACCAGGCTGATGCGCTTGTCCTGCACGCTGTTCTCGGTGAACAGGATGCCTTTCTCCACCAGACGATGGATCTCGCGGGAGATCCGTACCTTGTCCATGCCGCTCGCCTCCACCAGCTCCTTCTGGCTGATGGGGTAGTGGGGGCCGAGCACCATCATCAGGCGCCACTGGGGCACGGTGAGTTGGTACCGCTGCTGATAAAACTGTTCAAAGGTATCGCGCACCATCTCAGCGGCGTGAACCAGCTGATAAGGAGGGTAGTGCGCGAGCAGCTCAATGATCTTCGACATATGACATCCTGCTGTGGCGGCTGCATCGGGTGCAGTTTCTCTTGATACTTTGGCCTTGATGATACGTAACACAGGGGCATTTGTCTGACCAGTCACCAGAAAAATGTGCGTTTGCGCACGTGTTCTGTCATCGAATCGGCAATTGGGGTCTCAACTGGCCTGCTTGCCCGCACTCTTTCGCAGCCATATCAAGGCGTTGTGGGTCAGCCAGGCCTCGCGACTCTGCAAGGCGTAGAGCGCCGCCTCGTCACGGCTGCCTCCCTGCCAGCGGCGAGGCTCCTGCTTGGGCAAGCGGCGCTGGCCCAGCAAAGTGGCGGGCACATGGGGATTGACCTCCATTGCCGCCGCCAGATGAGGGCGCGCCGCCGCTTCCCCTTCGCAGACAAAGCTCATCAAGGCCTTGTTGTAGAGCAGCCAGCAGGAGGCTTCATCAAAGCGCACCAGCAGTTGTTGCAGGGCATCCCATTCCCCTTGCCAGGCATAGAGGGTGGAGAGGGGGTGGCGGCAAGCGGGCTCGTCGGCGCGACAGAGGGCGAGCAGGGCCAGGTACTCATCCCGAGCCTGCCCAAGCTGCCCAAGTCGCAGCAGACAATCGGCTCGACCGGCCCTGGCCGCGATCAAAGGGCGTGCCTCAGGGACCTGCCAGCCATGGCCCGCGTGGGCTTGCCAGAATGCCTCATCGAACAGGAGGTTGGCATCGGCAATGATGCGCTCGAACCAGCCAAGGCGAGGGAGGGGATCGCGGCTCTCTGCCGCCAGCTCGAACCACTGCTGCCACTGGCGAGTCTGCTCGTTGTCCAGGGTCGGGCTCTCTTCAGGCTCGGCCTCGTAGTGATCCTGGCCGAGCAGGAGGTTGAGGGCCGTCTTCATCTGCTGGCGTTGACGCTTGCAAAAATCGAGGAAGGGGAGCTCGCTGGCCGCAGCCTGGTGCAGCATCATGGCCATGGGCTTGTCGCGAAACAGGCAGAGCTCGGCCACCAGGCTGAAGCGATGGCGGGTCGCCGGATCGTTCAGGTCGGTCGGCGCCGGCCAGCAGGCTACCCCCTGACTGAAGCCATAGCTCCATTGGCCCAGAGGATGGCGCTTGTCAAACACCTGCTCCGGGTTGTCGGTAGAGAGGCGACACTGGCTCGGCAGGGCTAGCTGCGCGTCGTCGGCCTGGGCTTCCAGCTCGGCGATCAGGTGATGCAGCGCCTCGGCACTCTTCTCGTCCAGCGCCGTATCATGAGGCAGCAGGCCGGCCAGCGGATCTTGCCAGTCGGGGGCTACGGGCCCCGTCAGACGGGCGCACAGGAAGCCGTGCAGGGCGGGGTAACTCATCTCCTGCTGGCTGTGGGTCTGGATCCATTGATTGAGATGACGGGTTCGAGTGGCTGGGTTCATCGACGCTTCCTCTGGATTTGACGGCCGCGAAGTCTACCTAAAAGTGGGGTTATTTGCAGCAAAGGGGGAACTGAATGCTGCTAATATCGTCAATCTGGCCGCCCGGGAGCGGGAAAAGAGGTCAGACACAGGGGGGAGGGGCTAGGTCCTGCTGCCGCTCTGGGGTAACATGCGCGCCTGCATGACATAAATCGGCCCCGTCCTCTCTCATCCGACGGCGGCGATGCACCTCTATATGACGGGTCTTCCATGAGATGGGCCCATCCGGATATTGAAAGAAGAGATCACCATGTTACAGATTGGCAAGATGAACACCCTGACCGTCGTCGAGATCGAGGAGCGCGGCGCCTGGCTGGCGGCGGGGGAATACGGCGAGCTGCTGCTGCCCAGGCGCCAGTTGCCGGAAGGCGTCGCCGAGGAGAGCGAGGTGTCCGTCTTCCTCTATCTGGATGCGGATTGCGAGCCGGTGATCACCACTGACAAGCCCTTCGCCATGGTGGGGGACATCGTCGGTCTCAAGGTGGTCAACGCCAACAAGATTGGTGCCTTCCTCGACTGGGGCATGAAAAAGGATCTCTTCGTACCAAGCCGCGAGCAGAACAAGCCGATGCAGGTGGGCCATGTCTATCTGGTGCATCTGATGCTGGACAACGAAGGGCGCATGGTCGGCACCAGCCGTCTGGAGCGCTTCCTGCGCATCGACCCTCCTTTCAAGAGCGGTGACGAGGTGACGGTGCTGCCGGGGGAGCACACCCCCCTTGGCATCAAGGCCGTGGTCAATGGCCAGTACGCCGGCATGCTGTTCAAGAACGAGGTGTTCGGCCGCGTGATGACGGGCCGACCGCTGACCGCCTGGGTCAAGCAGGTGCGCGAAGATGGCAAGCTGGACCTGACCCTGCAAAAGCCGGGGCTGGCCCGGATGGATGACGCCGGCGCACGCATTCTGCTGCGCCTGCAAAAGCAGGGGGGCAGCCTTGCGGTGGGAGACAAGAGCGATCCTGACGTCATCTACAAGATGTTCAGCATGAGCAAGGGCACCTTCAAGAAAGCGATTGGCGGCCTCTACAAGCAGGGCAAGATCGTCATCGAGGAGCACAGCATCCGCCTCGTGGGCTCCGACACGCCGGCAGGGGACGAATAAGTTGCCGAGTCCCTGCATCGGTGACTGCCGGGCCAAAGAGGGGCTCTGCCTCGGTTGTGGCCGCACCCTGACCGAGATAGGCCAGTGGTCCGTCATGGACAGCGAGGCCCAGCTGACCCGCATGGCCGAGCTCGATGGCTCGAAGAGCACCCATGCCTGCCCGGGCTGCGGCGAGCCGGCGTTCTGCGCCGTGTCGGCGGGGGAACCCATCGAGCGCTGCTGGTGCAACCAGCTTCCCGCGTTGCCCATGAGCGATGCCAGCGCCTGCTGGTGTCGCCGCTGTCTGGCCAAGGCCATCGCGGCACGCCCCTGACTCGGGCATCGCAAAAAACGAAAAAGGCGCCTGGGGCGCCTTTTCTTATGCCTGTTGCTGGCGGTGCCAGCGGATATGCACGTCGTGCTCGCTCTGATCCCGGGGGAGCAGGAAGGTGGCGTAGATCACCTCGAACTCGTCCTGATGATCCAGCAAGCCGACCCAGACCTCGGCCCAACGTGCCATGTCCACCGGCTCGCCGAGTTCGGTTGACCAGTCGGCATTGGGCAGGGTTGCCTCCACCGCGCCACGTTGCTCGAACTCGAGGGTGATGTCGACGATTTGTTCGGGGGCCAGCATGTCGGCGGCCTGCTCCAGAAACTGATCATAGGCCCACTCGACCAGCTGATCCGGGCTACGTTGTTCCATGAAATCACTCCAGATACGTCCAGGTTCGCCACTTTAACAAGTATTGGGATGGGCAGCCAGCCCGGGGGCGGTGACGCCGTGCTGTCAAATGGCGGGATCAGGGGATAAGGTTAACAGAGCCGCCAGCAGGGGCGGCGTGACGGGGCGGCCTGGCAAGATGAAGCGACGACAGTACAGAAGGCAGATCAAGCGGCGGCGCGAAACCTGGTGGTGGCACTATCTGCCCCTTCATCGGGAAACCGTCGGCGGCCATCTGGGGCCCGCCTCTGATCCGCAGGATGGCGCTACTCTGTGCCGTGGACCCGGTTCAGGGTGACTTGCCCGAGTTGACCCATCTGACGACGGATCCAGGCCGAGCGCTGTTGCACATAGGGTGAGGGGGGCTTGACCCGATAACGCCAGGGATTGGGCAGGGCGGCGGCGAGCAGGGAGGCCTCGTAGCGGGTGAGGCGTATCGCCGGTTTGCCGAAGTAGTGCCTGGCGGCCGCCTCGGCGCCATAGATGCCGGGTCCGAACTCCACGATGTTGAGATACACCTCGAGAATGCGGGACTTGTCCCAGCCCAGCTCCATCAACAGGGTGAACCAGGCCTCTATCCCCTTGCGCAGGAAGCTGCGATCGCTCCACATGAAGAGGTTCTTGGCGGTCTGCTGGCTGAGGGTGCTGGCACCGCGCACCCGCCCGCTTTGCTGGTTGTGCCTGAGGGCCGAGCTGATGGCATCCATGTCAAAACCGTGATGTTCGGCAAAGCGCTGATCCTCGGCGGCGATCACCGCCAGTTGCAGCTCCCGGGAAATCTGCTCAAGCGGCACCCAGTCGTGCTTCACCTCGGCCACCTTGGCAGGGGGAAACAGGGCGCGTTCGAGGCGCCAGGTCCACATGGGAGGGTCGATGAAGCGCAGCAGCGCGACCGAGACGATGGTGCTCGCAAAGGCGGCCAGCAGCAGCTTGCCGAGCCAGCCCAGCAGTCGCCGTCTGCGCGAAGGCCTCACGGGCTCGGGCCCGCCGTCCCAGTCATAGTGGCCAGGATCATCGGGATCCGGAATTATTGGGGCAGCCATTCGATGTGGCAGAACTTCTCGTCGACACGGCGGGAGAGCAGCATGCGGGCAAACAGGTGCTCGTACTCTTCTTGTTCGTTGCCAAGGCCGACCCAGATCTCGGCATAGTCGGCGTCGCTCACCTCAAATCCCACGTCGGCCGCCCAGTCGTCGGCGGGATCGGTCTCCGCCAGCAGGCCGCGGTCGTTGAACTCCTGATTGAAGCGGACGATCTCCTGCTCGGGCAAGTTGTCGGAGGCCAGCTCCATGAAGAGTTCGAGGGCGGTGTCGAGCAGTTCCTCGACGCTGTGCATTTCGTCATTCAAAGACATAAAAGCCGTGTTCCAGATAAGGGGGGAGGGAAAGTCCGTCGGCAGCGCCTCGGGGTGCGCGGTATTCTAGCTGGCCCTGATGCCCTTGGCGAGATGCCGGGACGCCAGGCATTAAAAAACCGGATCCTGGGAAAGGATCCGGTCTTCATTGGGGGAAGGGGTCGCGCATGGTGCGTCAGCTCATCCCTTCTTCTGGTCGTCGGCAAAGGTGATGTTGAGCTCCAGCACCGACAACTCGTCACTCTTCTGATCAAGCTGGACGGTGATCTTGTCCGGGTCGATCTGCACGTATTTGCGGATCACGTCGAGGATGTCCTGCTTGAGCTGGGGCAGGTAATCCGGCCCCCCTCTGGATGAACGCTCGTGAGCCACGATGATCTGCAACCGCTCTTTGGCCAGTTGTGCGGTGTTCTGTTTCTTGTTGGAACGAAAATAATCCAATAATGACATGCTTAACTCCCGAACAGTCGGCTAAAGAAGCCTTTCTTCTCTTCTTCCAGAAAACGGAAATCCTTGGTGTCACCCAAGAGGCGGGCGACGGCGTCCTCGTAGGCCTGACCGGCATCGGACTCCTTGTCCAGAATGACCGGCTCGCCGGAGTTGGAGGCGCGCAGCACCGCCTGGGACTCCGGGATCACCCCGAGCAGTTTGATGGCCAGGATCTCCTGTACGTCCTGCACGCTCAGCATGTCGCCGCGGTTGACGCGGGTCGGGCAGTAGCGGGTCAGCAGCAGGTGCTCCTTGATGGGATCCTCACCGCGCTCGGCACGGCGGGACTTGGAGGCCAGGATACCGAGGATGCGATCCGAGTCACGCACGGAAGAGACTTCCGGGTTGGTGGTGACGATGGCCTCGTCGGCGAAATAGAGCGCCATCAGGGCGCCGGATTCGATACCGGCGGGGGAGTCGCAGACGATGTAGTCAAACTGCATCTCCGCCAGCTGATCCAGGATCTTCTCCACCCCTTCACGGGTCAGGGCATCCTTGTCCCGGGTCTGGGAGGCGGGCAGGATGAACAGGTTTTCGCAACGCTTGTCCTTGATGAGGGCCTGGTTGAGGTTGGCTTCCCCGTTGATGACGTTGACGAAGTCATAGACCACGCGCCGCTCGCAACCCATGATGAGGTCCAGGTTTCTCAGACCAATGTCAAAATCGATGACCACGGTCTTGTGGCCACGCTGGGCCAGACCGGTGCTCAGTGCCGCGCTGGTTGTCGTCTTGCCAACGCCACCCTTGCCCGATGTAACGACTATGATTCGCGCCATTCTCGCTTCCTTGTAACTCTATTTGATTCGGTCTATACGAAGTTGTTCATTGTCGAGCCGGATATGGACCGGCTCTTGTATCACGCCTGCAGGCAATGCATCGCTGAGCTGGAAGGTGCCCGCGATGGAGAGCAGCTCGGCCTGCAATTGCTGGCAATAAATGCGGGCCTTGGGATTGCCCTTGGCCCCTGCGATGGCTCGGCCACGCAGGGCACCATAAACATGGATGCTGTCATCGGCGATGACTTCGGCGCCAGGGCTCACCGAGCCCAGCACCACCAGCGAGGTGCCGGCTGCATAGATCTGCTGACCGGAGCGCACCGGGCCCACGTGGACCTTGCTTGCCTCCACGGGCGCTGGCACCGGGGGAACCGGTGCGGCCTCCACTGGCTTGGACTCAGGTACTGGCGGCGTCGGCTCAGGTTCTGCCTTGCGGCTCTTGCCTGACACCATGACGGCGAGGCCTGCCGCCTTGGCGGCCGTCTTCATCGCCTCGTCCCGCGCCCCCGTGATCCCGACCAGCACGAAGTCTTCCGACTCGACCAGCTCCCTGAGCTGTTCGAAATCGGGGATCGCCTCGAGGCGTTCCACATTGAGGACGAGGGGGGCACAATTAAAAAACTGGGGGGCCTGCGCGACCTTGGCCTCCAGCAGTTGTCGGATCCGGGCCGGATTGCCATCGCTGAGATGCAACACAGAAATAGTGAAGGTGGTCCCTTTCAATTCGTTATCGCGTTCAACCATGAATCTTCCCCGAACCGAGACGGTAATACGTTATTGTTATTCAATTCCTGATGTTATAGTTTGCCACCACCAGAGGCAATAAACCCGTCGGATTATATCAATTTCCATGTTGTGTGCAGTCTATAAAAGTCGCAAAAAAGCCGAGACCTATCTCTTTATTGAACGAAGAGAGGACTTTTCCCGCGTTCCCGAGGTGCTGATGAGTACCTTCGGGCATCCCGAACTGGTCCTGATGACCAAGCTGGACCCGGCCAAGCCCCTGGGGCTGGCCTCCACGGAGCGGGTGATGGCCGCCCTGAAGAGCCAGGGCTTTTATCTGCAGGTGCCACCGCCACCGGAAAACCTGCTGGAGCAGCACAAGGCGCAATTAAAGGGCGCACGATGAGGGCGGGGCGGCTGGCACTGCTGTTGTCAGGCGCCCTGTCGGGATCGCCGGTGCAGGCCGGCCCCGATTTTGACCAGTACGTGGCAAGCCTCAAAGAGCAGGCGCTGGCGGCGGGCATGTTGCCCGAGACGGTGAGTGCGGCCTTTGCGGATGTCCACCTTGTCGATGCCGCCATCAGGCACGACAAAAATCAACCGGAATTCAAACTGACCCTGGACACATATATTCCCCGGGCGGTGCCGGAATGGAAAGTCAAGCAAGCCCAAACCTTATATCGCCAGCATTTGCCGCTGCTCACAAAAATAGGCCGGGAATATGGGGTACAGCCCCGCTTTATTGTTGCCTTGTGGGGAATTGAAACCAATTTCGGCAAAATAACCGGCCATTATCCCCTTATCTCTTCTCTCTCGACCCTGGCCTGGGACGGTCGCCGTGAAGCCTTCTTCAAAGGCGAGTTGTTCGATGCCCTGCGCATTCTGGAGCAGGGACATGTGAACCCCGCCAACTTCAAGGGATCCTGGGCGGGGGCCATGGGACAGGTGCAGTTCATGCCCTCGTCATTCCTGCGATACGCGGTGGATCAGGACGGGGACGGCAAGAAGGATCTCTGGGGCAATCTGGCGGATGTATTTGGATCGGCTGCCAATTATCTGAGCCAGAACGGCTGGCGCGAAGACCAGACCTGGGGACGGCGGGTGAGGGTGCCAGAACGCCTGGACCCCGCCTTGCTGGGACTTGATACCCGCAAGTCCCTGGCGACCTGGCAGGCCCTCGGGGTTCGCCAGCAGGACGGCTCACCTCTGCCTGTGGTCGACATACAGGCCTCCCTCATCCGCCCTGACGATATTCACGGGCGAAGCTACCTTGCCTATGACAATTACCGGGTACTGCGTCACTGGAATCGCTCCCCCTATTTCGTGGTGGCCGTCGGCACCCTGGCCGATCGCATCGTGAAATAGCTCTCCCCCGTTCTCCTGTCACGGCGAACGGGTGGAGGTGATATGCCCGTCTCTTTTTATCCCTTGTCGGCCTCCCTTTATCCACGAACGCTGCCCTTTAAATCGCGACCCCCAAAAAAAAAAGCGGGAATATATCCCGCTTTTTTCATGTCATCGCGACTCGGCGTTAGTCGCAGGCAACCTGCATCACCTTGATGGCCAGGCCACCGCGGGAGGTCTCGCGGTACTTGGAGTCCATGTCCTTGCCGGTGATGTACATGGTCTCGATCACCTTGTCCAGCGACACGCGCGGCTTGGAGGTGCGACGCAGGGCCATGCGGGAGGCGTTGACCGCCTTCATGGCGGCGATGGCGTTGCGCTCGATGCAGGGTACCTGTACCTGGCCGGCCACCGGGTCGCAGGTCAGACCCAGGTTGTGTTCCATGCCGATCTCGGCGGCTTCACAGACATGCTCGGGGCTGCCGCCCATCAGCTCGGTCAGGCCGGCGGCGGCCATGGAGCAGGAGACGCCCACTTCACCCTGGCAGCCCACTTCGGCGCCGGAGATGGACGCGTTCATCTTGTAGAGCATGCCGACGGCGGCAGCGGCCAGATAGAAGCGGGTGTACTCGTCGCGGCCCACCGGCTGGATGAACTTGTCGTAGTAGGCCAGCACGGCCGGGATGATGCCGGCGGCGCCGTTGGTCGGTGCGGTGACGACGCGGCCACCGGCGGCGTTCTCTTCACTCACCGCCAGGGCGAACATGTTGACCCAGTCCACGATGTTCATGGGATCGTTGGAGAGGTTCTCGTTGGTGGTCAGCTGGCGGTAGAGCGGCGCGGCGCGGCGCGGTACGCGCAGCGGGCCGGAGAGGACGCCCTCGGTGCGGCAGCCGCGCTCGATCCCTTCCCGCATGGTGGTCCAGATCTTGCCGAGTTTCTTGTAGATCTCTTCCGGGGTGTTGAAGCACTTCTCGTTTTCCATCATCAGGGCGGAGATGGAGAGACCGCTCTGGCTGCAGTGGGCGATGAGCTCGGCGGCACTCTTGAAGGGATAGCTGACGGACATGTCGCCGCTGTCACCCTTGCCAAAGTTCTCTTCGTCGACGATGAAGCCACCACCGATGGAGTAGTAGGTCTTGCTGTAGACGGCGTCATCTTCGATGAAGGCGGTCAGCCTCATGCCGTTTTCGTGCAGGGGCAGGGCCTCGTCATGGAAGATCATGGCGCCCTTGGGGAAGCTGACGGTGTGGCAGTGCAGGCCGATGGGCAGACGACCGGTCTGCTCCACGCGGGAGATGAATTCGGGGATGGCGTCGATGTCGACGTTCTCCGGCAGGTTGCCCGCCAGACCCATGATGATGGCGGTATCCGTGTGGTGGCCTTTGCCGGTCCAGGAGAGGGAGCCATAGACATCGACCTGGATCCGGGTGATGTCACGGATCTTGCCGCCAGCACGCAGTTCATCCACGAACTGTTTGGCTGCCTTCATGGGGCCGACAGTGTGGGAAGAGGAGGGGCCAACACCGATTTTGAAGATATCAAAAACGCTGATCATGTAACAATTACCTCAGGGTAGAAGGGGGCGCCATGCCCACTCGCAGAAAAGGGATCCATGGGACGGGTCTGTCGTCACAAAGGCCAGGGAACCGGATAACCACAGTGTAACGGTTCAATGCCTAAAAAAAGTTGAAACAGATCTATTTTTGTTGAATTCGTGGCGCGAGTATAAAATTTATTTTGATGGTTATCCATTTTGTTAAGCGCCAGACAAACGTTTTGCAAAAAAATACCCGGCGATGCCGGGTATTCGAGTGCCATATGCGGCTTTATCACAGCGGCTTAACACTCGGTGATGTTGACGGCAAGGCCGCCCCGGGCGGTCTCCTTGTACTTGGTCTTCATGTCGTTGCCGGTTTCCCACATGGTTCTGATCACCTTGTCCAGTGAGACCTTGTGCTCGCCGGTGCCACGCAGGGCGAGGCGGGCGGCATTGATCGCCTTGACTGCGCCCATGGCGTTGCGCTCGATGCAGGGCACCTGCACCAGACCACCGACGGGATCACAGGTCAGCCCGAGATTGTGCTCCATGCCGATCTCGGCGGCGTTTTCGACGATGGCGGGGCTGGCGCCCAGCAGCTCGGCCAGGGCACCAGCGGCCATGGAGCAGGCCACGCCGACCTCGCCCTGACAGCCCACCTCGGCCCCCGAGAGGGAGGCATTCTTCTTGTAGAGGATGCCGATGGCGGCGGCGGTGAGGAAGTACTGCATCAGCAGCTCGTCATCCACCTTGCGCACGAAGCGATCGTAATAGTGCAACACCGCGGGGATGATGCCCGCTGCGCCGTTGGTCGGCGCCGTCACCACCCGGCCCCCGGCGGCGTTCTCCTCGTTGACGGCCAGCGCAAAGAGGTCCACCCACTCCATCACCATCAGCGGATCTTTGTTGAAATTGGTCTCGCCACAGAGCTGGCGATAGAGGGCGGGAGCCCGGCGCTTGACTTTGAGGCCGCCTGGCAGCACCCCCTCGCTCTTGCAGCCACGCTCCACACACCCCTGCATCGCCTGCCAGATCTTGCGAAGCCCGGCCTTGATCTCCGCTTCCGAGCGAAACACCTTCTCGTTGGCCAGCATCAACCCCGAGATGGAGAGGCCGCTCTCCTGGCACTGGGCCAGCAGTTCGGCGCCGCTCTCGAAGGGATAGGGGATGGGGTGGGCAGCATCGAAGCGGGCCGCCTCTTCCCGGGCGTTGGCGAAGTGACTCTCCTCGATGATGAAACCGCCCCCGATGGAGTAGTAGGTCTGTTCGAACACAAGGGTGTCACCCTCATAGGCGCGTAATGTCATGCCGTTGGAGTGGGCGGGAAGGGTCTTGCGTCGATTGAAGAGGATGGCGCCGATGCGGGGAAATTCGCTGGGTTGCTCGCCGCCAAGGCAGAGGGTCTGGGTCTGCTCTACCTGGGCGAGGAAGGCGGGAATGGCCTCGATGTCCACGGATTCGGGTTCAAATCCGGCCAGTCCCAGGATGATGGCCTTGCCGGTGCCGTGCCCCTTGCCGGTCTGGCCCAGTGAGCCGTAGCACTCGACGACGACGCGTCCGGTACGGGAGAGGAGTGCGTTCGCTTTGAGGGTCTGGATGAAGGCGCAGGCGGCCCGCATCGGTCCCACGGTATGGGAGGAGGAGGGGCCTATCCCGATGGAAAACATGTCGAAGACACTGATCATGACGTACTCCAATTATGGATTTCGTCTAAACATTGTAAATTTTTTGTAGTCGTTGAAAAGGGGGGAGATAGCGGGGTGTGATGGCGGTAGGGAAATGGGCGCGGGAGAGGCGCGCCATGGGGGAGCCGCTCGGCATCCCATGGCGCCCGTGATACATCAGTCGAGAAACTCGCACAGATAGGCGGAGGCGATCTTCACTTCCAGCTTGAAGGAGGAGTGACCGGCCACGTCGAAGGATTCCCCCTGCTGGTAGGTGTGCCACTCATCTTCGTCGGCCAGCTGGATGGTGAGGGCGCCCTTGATCACCGTCATGCGCTCCGGGGCGGCGGTATTGAACAGGTACTCGCCCGCTTCCATCACACCAACGGTAGATTTCTCACCTTTTTGCTCGAAACCGATAGATTTAACATTTCCGTCAAAATACTCGTTAACTTTCAGCATCTTTTCTTCCCTGTATGCACGTTTGCAGAGCCAACGTAGCACACTGTTTTGGATGTTGTCATGGTAAAAGGAGCAAAAACAGCCGTGTCTCTTTTGAGGCTTTACTTTCTCATAAAGTTATCAATGCATTTCGTTAACGGATTCTGATGTAAAACGGGGCGCAAATATGAGATAAAGCGCACCGCCAGAGCAATGGAGAGGATTTGACGCTCTGGGTGGTCATTTACGCTGTAAAAGTGTGAGTAATTGCTAAATAAAGGAACATTCTGTGTTAACAAAAGGATTAATCAAAAACATCGGCTTCCAGGTAGTGGTGGCCATGGTGCTGGGCGCGCTGGTCGGGGCGCTCATGGGAGAGCAAGCCACAGTGTTTGCGCCGCTCGGCACCCTGTTTATCCAGCTGATCAAGATGCTGGTGATCCCGCTGGTGGCGGTGGCCATCCTGTCCGGGGCCGCCAATCTGGGGGCCAGCCCCGCCGCAGGCAAGATTGGCGTCACCACGCTCGCCTTCTTCCTCGGCACCTCCGCACTGGCGGTGTTCCTGGCGCTGGTGATGGGTCAGGTGTTCAAACCTGGTGTGGGCGTTGACTTTGGCGCCACTGCGGCCATGTTCTCCGGCGACTACGCCGACAAGGGGGCACTGCCCGATGCGGTGGCCACCCTGCTTGGCATGATCCCGACCAACGTGTTCAGCGCCTTGAACGAGGCCAACATCCTGCAGATCCTGGTGTTCTGCATGTTCCTCGGCATCGCCCTGGCCAAGCAGCCCCGCGAGCGCGCCAAGCCGTTGGTGGACGGGCTCAACACCCTGGTGGACGCCTTCGTCTGGATGATCAACAAGGTGATGCTGATCGCCCCCATCGGCGTCTTCGGCCTGATGGCCGATGCCATCGGCACCTACGGCTTCGACGTGCTGACCCTGGTGCTCAAGCTGTTCGTCGTCTATGTCGCCGCCATCCTCATCTTCGGCTTTGTGGTCTATCCGCTGCTGATCGCGTTCTTCTCCAACACGCCGGTACGCAAGTACTTCTCCGCGATGAAGAAGCCGCAGATCGTGGCCTTCTCCACCGCCTCTTCCATGGCGACCCTGCCGGTCAACATGGAGACCTGCGAGCGCGATCTGAAGGTGACCAACGCCACCGCTTCCTTCGTGCTGCCGCTGGGCGCCACCATCAATATGAGCGGCAATGCCATCTATTACGGCCTGGTCGCCATCTTCTTCGCCCAGGTCTATAACATCGATCTTTCCATGGGTGCCTGGGCGGCGATCATCGTCACCTCCACCCTGGGTGCCATCGGTCAGGCCGGTGTGCCGGGCCCGAGCTTCCTGGTGGTTGCCGTGCTGCTGGCGGCCGGGATTCCCATCGAGGGTCTGCCGCTGCTGTTCGCGCTGGATCGTCTGTTCGACATGATCCGCACCGCGCTGAACATCACCGGCGATGCGGCCTGCGCCATCATCGTCGATCGCTACAGCCCGGATTACGATCCGAACCGCTGGAGCAAGGAGGCCTGATATCGGGTCGTCCACCGTGCATGACAAGAGGGAGGCTTCAAGCCTCCCTCTTTCATTTGTGTCTATTTGCTGGCGGTGATCCCCGCTTGCCTCGCCCGTCTGCGTGACTCAGGGGGAGAGGTGTGCCAGGGCCTGGCGGCAGCGCTGTTCGGCCGCCTCCAGCTCCAGCAGGACCATCTGGATATCTTCCAGCTGCTGCTGCAGGGTCTCCCGCTTGTCGGCCACCAGCCCCAGCATGGTCTGCAACTGGGAGCGGCTGCTCTTGTCCGCATCGTAGAGATCGAACAGCTCCCGGATCTCTGCGAGGCTGAAGCCCAGACGCTTGCCACGCAGGGTCAGCTTGAGCCGCACCCTGTCCTGACGGCTGTAGATCCTGTGCTGTCCCTGGCGGGTCGGGTTGAGCAGGCCCTGATCCTCGTAGAAGCGGATGCTGCGGGTGGTCACATCGAACTCGCGAGCCAGTTCGCTGATGCTGAAGGTGCGGGTGTCGTCCCTGGATTTGGTCATGGGGCTGTCTTGGCTGCCATCTGGTTGTCAATGCAGGCTGGCACCTTACCCAAACGTCAACTTCCCCGCAAGTCTTGTTCCTGTCGCGGTCGCGGCATATGTTATCCCGATGTAACAAGGAGAGTGCTATCGATGGATATCGTGATTGTGGCGGCCAAACGGACCCCCATGGGGGCCTTCCAGGGGGCCCTGAGCGTGCTCGGTGCCCCCGAGCTTGGCGCCTGCGCCATCCGCGCCGCGCTGGCGCAGGCCGGGATGACGGGGGAGCAGGTCAATGAGGTCTATATGGGCAACGTGCTGAGCGCAGGGGTCGGCCAGGCGCCAGCCCGCCAGGCAGCGCTCAAGGGGGGGCTGCCGGACAGCGTGCCCTGTACCACCATCAACAAGGTGTGCGGCTCCGGCATGAAGGCGGTGATGCTGGCGGCGGACAGCCTGCGCCTGGGGGAGGCCGAGGTCGTGGTGGCGGGGGGCATGGAGAGCATGAGCCGCGCCCCCTATCTGCTGGACAAGGCGCGCAGTGGTTTTCGCATGGGGCACCAGAGCGTGCTCGATCACATGTTCCTGGACGGTTTGCAGGATGCCTACGAAGGCCATCTGATGGGGCATTACGCCCAGTTGAGTGCCGATCGCAGCGGACTGACCCGGGCCGACATGGATGCCTTTGCCATCGCCTCCCTGGAGCGGGCGCTGACGGCGCAGCGCAGCGGTGCCTTTGCCGCGGAACTGGCTCCCGTCATGACCTCTGAGGATACCCTGCTGCTGGCCGAGGATGAGCAACCGGGCAAAGCCAGGCCCGACAAGATCCCCGGCCTCAAGCCGGCCTTCAGCAAGCACGGCACCATCACGGCGGCCAATGCAAGCTCCATCTCGGACGGGGCGGCTGCCCTGGTGCTGATGCGGGGCGAGACCGCTGCCCGGCTCGGATTGCCGGTGCTGGCCAGGGTAGTGGGTTACCAGAGTCACGCCGCCTTGCCGGCGGAGTTTACCAGTGCCCCCGTCGGCGCCATCGACAAGTTGCTGGCCCGGGTGGGATGGTCGGTGGAGGAGGTGGACCTGTTCGAGGTGAACGAGGCATTCGCCATGGTGAGCATGCTGGCCATGGCAGGGTGCGGCATTCCCCATCACAAGTTGAACGTGAACGGCGGGGCCTGTGCGCTGGGGCACCCTCTTGGCGCCAGTGGCGCCCGCATCCTGGTGACCCTGATCCATGCCCTGCGTGCCCGCGGGCTCAGACGAGGGGTGGCGAGCCTGTGCATCGGGGGAGGGGAGGCAACGGCCATCGCCATCGAGGCAGGCTGAATGCGTGGGTGAGAGTGCAGCGGGTTGATGGAATGACAACGTCCCTTCAAGAGGGACGTTGTCATGTCTGGCGGAAGTGGACCGGTTGCTCTTCCATGGCCTGAAGCTGCTGGTTGACCCAGGCGGTGGCGCTCAGATAGAGGTGGCTGACCTTCTCTTCGTTGAGGCCGAGCCGGACGGTGTTGGCGGCAACCCGCTGCCAGTCGGCTTTCTCGAAATCTTCACAGAACGCCAGGTAGAACCCGAGCTTGCCCTTGCGGGTGAGCAGGGCGGCACGAATGTCGTCGGTCAGGGGAATGGAGCCGAGCAGCTGATCCAGCGGTTCTCCCATGAGCACGTCCAGCAGGGAGAAGAGGCCGGTGACAAAGGCTTGCTGTGCCTGCTCTGCGGGCGCATGGGTCTGGGCCAGCAGTTCGCAGAACCGGGCTCTGATGAGGGACATCTGATGGAGCTCGGCGCTCTTTTCACTCCCCGCACTGGTGGCGGCGATCAGGGCGACGAAGCGCTTGAGCTGGGCGTGCCCCAGGGAACTTGCGGCCTGGCGAAACGAGGCGATGGGCTGGGGGAAGCGCTTGAGGTGGTTGATGTAGCGCAGCAGCTTGAGGGAGAGGGTGAGATCCTGGTTGAGCAGTTGCTCAATCTTGTCCAGATCCGGTTCGGTCTGATTGACCACCTCGAGCAGCTGCATCACCACCAGTTGGGCCGGCGGTATGGTGGGCTGTTGCACCATCTGGGGGCGGCTGAAGAAAAATCCCTGGAACAGGGTGACGCCGAGCTGCTTCATCCGCTCGAACTCGGCCTGATCCTCGACTTTCTCGGCCAGATAGGTGAGGGGCAGGTGGCGATGATTCGCCATGAAGTGCTCTATGCAGGGTTGCGGCGTGCTGCGCAGGTCGAACTTGATGATATGGATGTAGGGGAGGAACCTGTCCCAGTCTGAGACCATGGTGAAGTCATCCAGCGCCAACCGATAGCCCAGCCCATAAAGCTGGATCACTTTTTCCAGCAGCGCATCGTCGGGCTCGGCATCCTCCAGGATCTCGATTACCACCTTGTCACGGGGGAGGCATTCGGCCAATCCGTCCAGCAACAGGGAGTGGGGGAAATTGATGTAGCAGGGGTGATCTCCGATGAGCTGATCGATGTTCTGCTGCAAGAACTGCTCGGCAACCAGCCTGGAAGTGGCCTGCTGCGCGGAGACGGAGGGAAATACATTGTCCAGGCTGTCGCGAAACAGCAGCTCATAGGCTTGGGTGTTCAACTCCCGATCCAGAATGGGCTGCCTTGCTACATAGGAATACATGCATCTCTCCACCATGGTTACAGGCTTGATTCTATGGTGAAGCGGATCACTATGCCAGTGCCGACCGGTCGGGAAGGTCAACAACTGGCATACTATTTGTCAGGAAACCCGGAGTGTCAGAACAGGTAGTTGAGCTGCAGGCCGGCGAGCCAGGCATCCCCTTCCGAGGTGCCATTGAAGGTGGAGGTGGTCTGGGGGATGCCGGGCCTGAGCTGCATGGTTTCGCTCACGTCCACCTTCTTGCCGTCGATCAGGGTCAGCCCCAGATCCAGCGAGAGGTGGCGGTCAATCTGGTAGCCCACGCCAGCGCTGTACCAGACCCGATCCGAGTCGGGGATGGAGATGGTGCGGCGATCCGCCGGGACCGGGCTGCGGTCGTAGGCGATACCGGAGCGCAGTTGCCACTGGGGGGCCAGCTGGTAGGTCATCCCCAGGGCATAGCGCCAACTGTCTTCCCAGTGCTCCTCCTTGATGTGCATGGTGCCGTGGTGGTCGAGTTCGGATTCGAGCTGCACGAACTTGCTCCAGTTGGTCCAGTTGATGCTCGAATGCAGCGCCAGGGCCGGGGTGAGCTGATGGAACAGGGCCAGCTCGGCGGTGGCGGGCAAGGGCAGATCCAGGCTGCCGGTATCGGTGAAAGGCTGGCCCCTTTGATCGATGCCGATGGCGTCACCGGAGAGGGTCAGGGTCACGTCGTGGCGATAGGAGAGACCGACGCGGGTTGCCTGCGACAACTCAAGCAGGGTGCCCAGGTTCCAGCCCATGGCCCAGCCATCCCCTTTCAAGTGCTTGGCTATCTGGTTGTTGGAGGGGAAAGTGCCGCCCACTTCCCCTTCCCCCTGAATGGCGGAGAGACCGGCCCCGACGGACCAGACGCGGTTGATGCGATAGGCCAGGGAGGCCCCCAGATCCATGGTCTTGATGTCGGAGACGTTGCCGAAGTGACCGGCGTTGTAGTTGTCCGGCATCTTGACCCCGAGTCCGTAATAGGAGGTGGCGGCAAGTCCGAGGCGCCATTGCTCGCTGAGGGGCACGATGAGATAGGCGTTGGGCACCCAGGCGTCACCCGCAATGTCGTGGGCTCCGGCATCCAGGCTGACCGGCCCCTGGGGGGTAGGCACCCGGGTGGTGCCCTCTATGTTGACGTCGGGGTGCACATGGATGACGCCGCCGGAGAAGGCCAGGGTATCGAACCGGGTCATGGCGGCGGCATTGCGGGAGAGCACGCTGGCATTGTCGGCGATGGCGGCTTCACCCGCGAAGGCACGCCCCATGCCGGTGGCGGATTGCTCCGCGAGCTGGAAGCCGGCAGCCTGTACCTGGCTCGACAGCAGAAAGAGGGCTATAAGGGAGGGTTTGAACGTCGGATGCATGGTCTTTCCTCGGGATGAACTGGGTGTTCATTCTGTTATTCGGTTGGGGCCGGGATTTTATATGGTATGACCAGCAAGGCAACGGGGAGAGGGGAACGTGCGGCAAAACGGGATTAAATGCTGAAAGAAATCCCCATAACAGCTTGATAAAAAAAGAAAAGAGTACAGTTGTTTACTACAGCTGTGCGCTCAGTTGATGAAATTGGATAAAAAAAGAGCGCCCTGGGGCGCTCTCGATGATGATATGAAAATCAGAATTTCATGTTGAACTGGGCGGAAGCCAGCAGGGCGTTGCCGTGAGAGGTGCCCTTCCAGCGCAGCGCATCGCTGTGGTTGCGCAGGCCTTCGTTCACGTCCACTTCCTTGCCGTCCAGATAGGCCATGCCGAAGTCGAGGCTCATGTCCGGATTGATGTGGTAGGTGGCACCGGCGCTGTACCAGATACGGTCGGAGTCAGGAATGCTCAGGCTGCGGTATTCCGGCTCGATGGGGCTGTTGTCGTAGGCGAAGCCGATACGGGCTTCCCAGGACGGGTTGACGTACCAGGTACCGCCCAGGGCGTAACGGGCAGAGTCCTTGAACTTCTCGTCTTTTTGCAGACACACGCCGCCGGCGCAGTTGCTGCTGGTGGCCTTGAGCTCCTGGAAGGCGCTCCAGTCGGTCCAGTTCACGGAGTAGTGGACAGCGAATTGCTGGTTCAGGCGGTGGTAGCCTGCAAATTCGGCCTGGGCCGGCAGATCCAGCTTCAGGTTGCCATCGACGACGCGGTTGCCGGAGGTGGCACCCTGGAAGTCGCCGTCAAAGCTCAAGTCCACCTGGGAGCGGTAGGTCAGGGCGAGACGGTTGTTGTCGTTGATCTCGTACAGGGTGCCGACGTTCCAGCCAAAGCCCCAGGTGTCGCCCTTCAGGTGAGCCAGACGGGTATCGGAGTTGGCACCCGGAATGGCAGCGGAGAGCGCACCGGCATAACGGTTCAGCTCGGCGGCGGCGTAGACGGCATTGATGCCGGCACCGACGCTGAAGCTGGAGTTGATGCGATAGGCGATGTTGGGGTTGATGTTGAAGGTCAGCAGCTCGGTGTCACCGGCGCCAGCACCGGCCGCGAAGGTCTTGGAATATTCGGTGGAGAGGCCGTAGTTGGAGAAGAGGCCGATCCCCCAGGCCCACTGATCGTTCAGGGGCTGGATGAAGTAGGTGGCCGGCACGAAGGCATCGGGGGCGATGTCGCTCTCGCTGGACGGAGCCAGCTTGGTGGGGCCGGCATAAATGTCGCCAGCCACGTCCACGTCGGGCTTGATATAGGTGCCGGATACAGACAGTGCCATCTTGTCGAAGGTGGTCATGGCCGCCGGGTTGCGGGACAGCACGGCCGCGTTGTCGGCGATGGCTGCTTCACCTGCGTAGGCGCGACCCAGACCGGAGGCCGAGTGCTCGTTCAGCTGGAACGCGGCGGCGAAGGTCTGGGTGCTGGCCAGGGTCACGGCCGCAGCGATCAGGCTTTTCTTGAAAAAGGCAGTTGTCATAGTGTTCTCTCTTTGTAAGCAGATTTTCTGTCGACATCGCGGCTCTTTGGCGGCTATTGACGACATGATCTGTTGTTATGTCAGCTTCTTCCCATTCATTGCTGGCGTGATTCTATGGATCTGGTAGGAGGTAAGAAATCAGACCAGTGACAGCAGAATACATAAAAGTTTCCATTGTGTTAATCATTTGTTTTAACTTGCCGTTTTATTAGGCTGATTTATCTATTATTGGATAAATAAAGCACAAATGGTGCCGTTTGCGTCATTTAAAATAAATAGTAAAAATGTGACTTCGCGCGGGCAATGGGCGGGAACATGCGGGGATTTAGGGATGAACAGGCAGACAATGAGGATGTCTGCCTGTGATGTGGCTGAGGCGGAGGACGAGTCAGCCTGGGTCAAGGTCTGTTAAATGGACCAGTGCAGGCGTGACTCAAGCTGGCGGGCAACCGGGGCGAGGGGCTCCTGCATGTCTCCGATGAGCACCATGTTGGCCCCCTTGAGCGGCAGTATCTCCCCCTTGAGGGTCCCGTCTGCAAAATTGGACTGGATCGTCAGTGGCAGATGCTTGGGGACGAGGAACAGGGTGACCGGTCCCATCTTGCCCTGGAGCACCATGTGCAGGGCCGGTCCCTGGTAGAAGGCGCAGTGGTTGACATAGGTTACCTTCATGCCCGGCATCTCGCTCAGGGTGGCGCCATATTTCTCCATTTTTGCGTTGATGGTGTGCAGGCTGACCCGCTCATCCACCGCATGAATGAAGGGCTCTTCCCCATAAACGTGGGACATGGCGACTTGAGCCAGCGACAGGGTGTCCGGTGCCACAGGCCAGCTGATCCAGCGGGTGCTCATGCCGAGCAGGAAGGCGACCGAGGCCGCGATGGCCAGAGCGCGCCATTGCGTGCGTGCAGGAGTGACGGGCAGCGGGACCACCTGCTCCTCTTCGGCTGCCATCGCCTGCCTGAGCAGGATCCGCTCCGCAAGACCGGCCGGTACGTCCACTTCCAGGGTGCTGCGCACCTGGCGCTCGAGCTGCTGCATCTCGTCCAGATGCTTGCGATTGGCCGGTGACGCCTCGGCGGCTTTCAGGAAGGCGGGATCCCTGTCCGAGGGGTGAGTGATGGCCCGGCGGCGAAATTCAAGCTCATCCATTGGTGTGTCCTCTCTGTTGTTTCGCAGACTCCATGGCCTCTTTTATCTGGTTGCGGGCGCGAAACAGCCTTGTCATGACGGTGTTCTTGTTCAGGCCGAGTTGCTCGGCGATCTCCTCCCCGCTGAATCCCCCCAGTACCTGCAGCAGCAGCGGCTCCTGATACTCGGCAGGCAGGCGGGCGATGTGGCGCCTGAGCCATTCGTGCTCCATCTCCTGCTCGCTTGGCAGGACACCCTGATCCCGCAGGGGGTGCTCGTCGAGGTCGACGAGATCGAACTGCTTTCGCTCAAAGCGGCGGGCATTCTCCCGCCGCAATATGGTGATGAGCCACGCCTTGGCAGCCTTGTCGTCCAGCAGGGTATCTATCGCCTTCCAGGCGCGCAGGAAAGTCTCCTGCACCAGATCCTCGGCGATTTGCGGATCCCGGCACAGCCAGTAGGCGTAGCGGTAGATGTCCCCGTGCAGGGCGTGCACCAGGGCTTCGTACTTGGTTTGTTTATCTGCCATCTCCCCATAGACCGGAGAAGCGCAGGGATCCTTTCCCGTGTCGGCCCTTTTTCTTCTGAAAAAACCTAACGCCATAAAGGGGTGTCCTGTTTCATGAGGGGCGCATCATGCACGCATCCACGCCAGTATTCGAAGACCATAGGCTATCGCAAAGCTCTCCCAGGTGCACAACTCCCTGGCGAGCGCCTGCCTGGGCAGGTGTTCGCCAGGGACTCGCTTGGGGGAAAAACAGGCCCGATCCAGGTCGTCCAGCAGCGCCCCCATGGCGGGGTCGCGGTGACAGGGCAGCCTGGCCAGATGCAGACAGGGGGCGTCCCAGCGCAGGACGGCCCAGGTCAGCAGGGTTTCCCTGGCCTCGTCAGGAGAGCCCGTGGCGAGGGCCCGTTGCAGGCGATAGAAGGCGCGCCAGCGCGGCCAGCGGCGCATGAATGCCCGCAGCAGGATGGCCAGGAGCACCCAATAGAGATACTGGGTCCCCGGTGTGGGGGAGGCGGGAGTGGCGCTCTCCCTTGCCGTGAACACCAGAGGATGTGCGGGCAGGCGCGCCTCCTCGATGCGACCGCTCTGGGTGTTGAACCAGCGCAGGGTCTGGGGGGGCAGCACATAGCGCCCCGCCTCGTCGGCGGTCAGGGCCTGGCGCCACTGGCGCTCGAAGCGTAGCGCCCCCTCGGCCACGAATCGCTCCTGTTGCTGCTCGCCGTCCGGCTTCATGGAGAGGCCGGCGGGCAGGGGCGGGGCCGGCAAGGGGGGCAGGCGGTTGTCATCCCCCCCTTCCATCACCAGGGTGAGGGTGCGGATCACCGGCTCACCCACCCTGGCCTGCGCCGGGCTGAACTGCTGGCGCAACACCAGGCTGCTCGCCACCGGCTCCAGGGGGGCCTTGTCCACATTGATGAATAGGGTCGCCGCCCTGGCGGACAGCAGATCCCCCGCGTTGCCTGGCGCGGTCGCACCGGCCTGGTCCTGGTGCGGCAACCGCCCCTGAAAGCGGGGGGATTCGACGGGATGGAGCCCGGGCCCTTTGGCCTGCAGCAGCCATTTTCGCGTGAGACGCCCGGGCAGGCCGGGGCTGGCGGGAGAATCCCAGCGATCCTCGCCAAGGCGGCGAATGGTAAAGGCCGGGGTGATGGGCTCACCGAGGTTGGGGGCCTCCAGGTTGGCAGGCAGCCAGAGGGTTAGCTCATAGATGAAGGGCTGGCCGGGATAGAGATTCCCCTCATGGAGCACCCGGGCCTGCAGCTCGACCGGAGAGAATACCGGGTCTTGTGTCGGCATCAGGGTGCCGTCCAGGGAACGTGTCGGTACCGCCAGGGAGGGGGTGAGATCGGCGCCAAGGGGCAGGGAGGGCACCTGGCGCGGGCTGGTATCGAGCAGGTGCAGGGGGATCTGCCAGCGGGTCAGGCTGCGGCTCTGGGCACTGACCCGCTGGATGCTGACCCGCCCGACCGCAAACTGGCGCAGCAGCGGTTGCATGTTGAGATCCTCATCGCGGTGCAGCCCGTCGGCCTCGATGACGAGCAGCCAGTCGCGCTCGCTCGCCCCCGGCAACAGCTCGGCCTCGACAGGTGCGGCCTGCGCCCGCATGGCGCACAGGGCGAGCAGCAGCCAGCAGCCGAGCCGGGGGGAGAGCAAGCGCAGCACGAGGATCACCAGGGCTCCTCCACCTTGATCAGGGGGCGGCGCAGGGCCTCCTTGCGAAGGCGCTGCTCCAGCAGCAGCACGGGGGGCGCCGGGGGGCGGGGAGCCTCTGAGGCGCGGGCGGGGTCGGGAGTGTCGGCCTGCTCCGGGGCATTTGCCGAGGGCGCCGACTGCGGCGGGTTGGCCCGCAGCAAGGCCAGGTTGTGCAAGGCATCCCTGTGCCCAGGTTCAAGGCGAAGGGCGCTCAGATAGGCCTGCTCCGCGGCGGCAAGATCCCCGAGCCAGACCAGGGCATTGCCCCTGTTGTAGTGGGCGGTGGCGCTGTTTGCCCTGCCATAGGCGGCGACGGCCCTGGCGTAATCCCCGGATCTATACCAGGCGTTGCCTTGCCAGACCGGATCCTGGAAGGCGTTGGCCGCTTCCCGATAGTGTCCCTGGCGATAAGCCTGCCAGCCTGCTTCATCTTGTCGGGAGGCCGCCTGCAGGGAAGGGGGCGCGAAGCCAATGACGAGGATCACCAGCAGCCAGTGGGCGCCGATCCGCGCCAGCAGCGCCAGGGGGAGCAAGGAGATGAGCAGCCAGGGGCCGAGATCCCGGGATTGCCCCTGCGTCAGGGCTTGGCCCATGGGCAAGGGGGCAAAGCGGGGCTGGCCGGAATCAAGCCAGGCCAGCCTGCCTCCGGTGTTGGCGGCAAGGGCGGCCATGGCCTCCTCGTCGGGCGCCGGCAAGGTGTGGCCGATCGGGCTGCCGAGCTGCCAGCGCTCGGCAGCCACGCCGGGCAGCCGGGTCTCCTTGCCCCCGCTGGCCAGCAGGATGTCGAGCCGCGGGGCCGGGCCTGCCTTGCAGAACAGGTCGTTGAGGCAGGGCCAGAGGGCGGCGATGCGATCGCGCGCTGTCCCGGAGAGGTCGTCGGTCACGAGCAGCAGACGGGCGGACTGGCCCGGCGGGATCAGGGTGAGGGCCAGGGCCACGGCGCGCTCGGGGGCGCTGCCCTGGACAGGCATGATGGCCGGGCGCAGGTCCGGCAGCAGCAGGGCGATGGCCTGATGATCCCGGGTGGGAGGCATGGCGAGGTAGGCATCCCCGGCAAATAGAATGAGGGCGATGGGATGGGCCGCGTCCTGCCGCGCTATGTCGGCCAGCATCTCCTGCAATCCCAGCCTCACCCGGGTTGCCCGGTCCGGCGCCAGATCCTGCGTCAGCATGGAGTCGGAGAGATCCAGCAGCCAGATATCGAGGGCCGGGCTCGGCATGGGGAGACTCTGCTGGCGCAGGGCGGGGCCCGAGAGCGCGAGGATCACCGGCAGACAGGCAAGCCAGCGCCAGGGGATGGCCCGATGACGGCTCGGCAGCAGATAGGCCTGCATGGCCGGGGAGAGCAAGCCGGGATCGCGGCGGCGGCGCCACCCCTGCCACAGCCAGGGGAGCAGGGCCAGCAACCAGAGGGGGCGAAGCAAAGTCAGCTCCATGGTGCCACCGTCATGACCTGCCTACTCATGGGATGGCCTGTGTGACAGGGGGATGTGCCAGCGGGCTGGCCAGCAGAGCAGCAGCCAGGCCAGGGCCAGTGGCCAGGGGTAGAGCTCCTGGTGGGGCCGGGAGAGGATCTGGGGCCGGGCGAGGGGCTCCAGGGTGTCGATGGCCTGGTTGATGGCGGCGAGATCGCCCCGGTTGCGGGCGCGAAAATAGCGGCCTCCTCCCAGTGTCGCCAGCTGCTGCAACAGAGCTTCATCCAATTCGGCACTGGGATCGGCGTCCCCAGCGGGCCCGGCGAAGGTGTCGGGGTCGGCGCCCACCCCCAGGGTATAGAGACGGATGCCGGCTTTGGCGGCGAGCCTGGCCTCGGTCAGGGGATCCGCATTGCCCGAGGTATTGCGCCCGTCCGTCACCAGCAGCAGGGCGGTGGGGCGGGTGGGGTCGGCGTGCTGGCGTGCCAGCAGGATGGCTTCCCCCAGGGCAGTGGTGCGCCCCACCAGATCGAAGTCGAGCTCCCTGGCCAGGGTGAGCAGAGCCTCGGTCTCCTGGGTGAGGGGGGAGAGCAGATAGGCGTGATCGGCAAAGACGACAAGGGCGATACGATCCCCCGGGCGGGAGGCGACAAGGTTGCTTATCTGCTGGCGCACCGCGGCAAGCCTGTCCGTTTGCTCTCCGTCATCCAGCATGTCCTGGGTGCGCATGCTGTCGGAGAGATCGACCGCGAGGATGAGGTCCCGGCTGCTCTGGTAGTGAATGATCGGGGGCTCCTGCCACTGGGGGCGGCACAGAGCCAGTACCAGGGCGCACCAGCAGATCATCATGCGCCACAAGGGCTGCCCCGCCTGGGGCTGGAGCAGGGGAAAACCTCCGTGAACGAGCCGGTTTCCTCCCTTGCGCCCCTTCATGGGAGGCAGGCCGAAGCGCACCAGCAGCGGCAGGGCGAGGGCGAGGGAAAACCAGGGCCAGGCGAGGATCATCGCGTACCCTCCGGGGGAGGTGCCCCTCGCTTGCTTGTCGGGAATCGCGGCGCGCTGACGCAGTGTCGCCCCCAGGCGAGATAGGCGAGGCGCAATCTTTTGCGCTGCGCCTCATCGGGCACTCTGCCCCCATAGAGCCAGAGCGGCCACTGGGCGGCAAACCGGGAAAAATCGCTCCCCCCCTTGCTGTCCAGCCAGGCGAGCCAGGCCTCCCCTTGCAGGGGGGTCGCCTCGGGCCAGCGGGCCATGGCCGCTTCTCGCAGGGCATCCTGCAGCCTGGGGACGAGATCGTCTGCCTGCCAGTCTATCCGGTGCGCCCAGCGGCGCTGGCGCAACAGGGTGAGGGCCGTCGTGGCGATCAGGCAAGCGGCGATCGCCGCGATCAGCAGCCCCCCGAGGGCCATCAGGCGAGGATCTTGTGCAGGCTCGAGAGCGGGGCCTTGGTGGATGTCGCGCAGCTCGGCACGGATGGCTTGCAAGGCCTCACTGGACGAGGGCTGGCGATATGCATCCGGTGCGGGTACGCCTTGCTCCCCCCTCAAAACAGACGGCATCCGCCCTCCTGCCACTGGCGTTGCAGGGTGGCGCCGTTGTCGAGGCGATAGAGGCGCGTCACCAGGGGCAGTAACTGCTGGCGATAGGCCTCGGCCTGTTCGTCGGCCGCCCTCTGATAGCGAGCGCGAAAGCGGGGATCTTCTCCCGCGAGCCAACCGCTGTGTCTGCCTGCCTGCACTGCCAGCAGCCCCTGCTCGGGCAGGGCGGCTTCCAGGGGATCGCGGATCTGCCAGTAGTGGATGTCGTGGCGCAGGCGAAGGCGTTGCAACTGCTGGCAGAGGGCCTGGTCCGGTACCTGGTGATGGCTTATCAGGGTCAATCTGGCCCCGTGGGGCAGGGTGAGTCGTGCCAGGGTCTGGGCCAGCGTCCAGGGCGGGGGGGCGCGATCCAGCCCTGCCTCGTAATGGCGGCAGAGCGCTTCCAGGAGAGGCATGAGAGAGCCGCGCTGGTGCTCTGTGTGGGGGGCTGCGCCCTGGCAGATCAAGGTATTGGCCTGTTTCTCCCCCTGCCAGAGCAGGGCGGCGGCCAGCTCGCAGCCAAGGCGGGCCTTGAGCTGGGCGCGGGAGCCAAAGTACATGGCGGGTGAGAGATCCAGCAGCAACCAGTGGGCCTGATCCTGTTCTTCCCCGTAGAGGCGGGTGTGGGGGCGGCCGAGGCGGGCGGTGACCCGCCAGTCGATGTGACGCACTTCGTCACCGGCCTGATAGAGGCGAAGCTCCCTGAAATGGAGCCCGGGCTGGCGCCCGATACGCCCCTGGGCCGCCTGATGAATGCGAGCACGCTCGCCCTGGCGCGTCCAGAGGCGCACCGCCAGCAGTCGCTGGAGGGTGAGGGCGATGTCGGGGTGATCCCGGGGCTCGGCGACGGGGGTCATGGCGATAGGGCTGCCTGCGGGGGTCGGCTCAGGGGCATGGAATGGCATCCAGCAGCAGGGTGATGAGCGCCTCGCTATCGAGGTTGTCCGCCAGCGCCTGATAACTCGGGATGAGGCGGTGGCGCAGCACGGCTGGCGCCAGTTGCTGGATGTCTTCGGGCAATACGAAGTCGCGCCCGGCGAGCCAGGCCCGGGCCCGTGCGGCTCTTGCGAGGCCGATGCTGGCTCTGGGACTGGCCCCCACCGCGACCAGGGGGTCTAACTCGGGGCACAGGCCGCTGCCGGGGCGGGTGGCGCACACCAGTTGCACCAGATAGTGCTCGAGGCGCCCCTGCATCTGTACCCCTTGAACGGCGGTGCGGGCTTCCATCAGGTCGGACTGACTGAGGGTGACTGGCGGCGTCGGCAGGGCGTCGCCGCGGGCGTTGAGCTGGAGGATGGCCAGCTCCATGGCGGGGCTGGGGTAATCCACCAGCAGTTTGAGCAAGAAGCGATCGAGCTGGGCCTCCGGCAGGGGATAGGTCCCTTCCTGCTCGATGGGGTTCTGGGTGGCGGCGACCATGAAGAGGGAGGGCAGGCGCCAGCTCTTCTTGCCCACGGTGATCTGGTGCTCGGCCATGGCCTCCAGCAGAGCGGACTGCACCTTGGCCGGCGCCCGGTTGATCTCGTCCGCCAGCACCAGGTGATTGAACAGGGGGCCGGGTTGAAACACGAAACTTGCATCCTGGGGATGGAAGACCTCGCTGCCGGTGAGATCGGCAGGGAGCAGATCCGGGGTGAACTGGATACGGGCAAAGCGCCCCTCCACGGCGCCGGCCAGCGCCTTGACCGCCCGGGTCTTGGCAAGACCGGGGGCCCCCTCAATCAGCACATGTCCTTCACATAACAGAGCGATCAGCAGCCCCTCGATGAGGGGGCCCTGTCCCAGGATCTGGCTGCCCAGATAGTCTCCAAGTGCTCTGAACTCGGCCGCTGCCATGCGATAAACCCGTTGTTTTTATGGAAGTTGATCTTTTTATACCCCAGTTGGCTCACAAGGGCGAGGGAGGGTGGCAAGATGGGGACAATTTAGTTTCAATCAGCCGTATGAAAGTTGTGATTGGATTGTTAAGATGTGGCGCAATGAGGTCAGACCTCTGCCTTTTTAACCCAAGGAGCCAGGATGAAACAGCCATTGAAACTGACGACTCGCCAGGGCGAACGGATAGCCGTCGTGGCGGGTCTGCGCACCCCCTTTGCCAAGCAGGCCACCGCTTTTCACGGCGTGCCTGCGGTGGATCTGGGCAAACTGGTGGTGAGCGAGATGCTCGCCCGCACCGATCTCGACCCCAAGCTCATCGACCAGCTGGTGTTCGGCCAGGTGGTGCAGATGCCGGAAGCGCCAAACATCGCCCGGGAGATCGTGCTTGGCACTGGCATGAGCGTCAGCACCGATGCCTATAGCGTGTCGCGCGCCTGCGCCACCAGTTTCCAGGCGGTGGCCAATGTCACCGAATCCATCATGGCCGGCACGGTGGACATCGCCATCGCCGGTGGTGCCGACTCCTCTTCCGTGCTGCCCATCGGGGTCAGCAAGTCTCTGGCCCGCGCCCTGGTGGATCTCAACAAGGCGCGCAACCTCCAGCAGCGTTTCAATATTCTGCGCCGCCTGCGCCTGAAGGACCTGCTGCCGGTTCCCCCGGCCGTGGCCGAGTACTCCACCGGTCTCTCCATGGGGCAGACCGCCGAGCAGATGGCCAAGACCCACCAGATCAGCCGCGAGGCACAAGATGCGCTGGCCCACCGCTCCCACACCCTGGCGGCCGAAGCCTGGGCGCAGGGCAAATTGAATGGTGAGGTGTTCACCGCCCACGTGCCCCCCTACAAGTCGCCGCTGGAGCGGGACAACAACATCCGTGAAAGCTCGGATCTGGCGAGTTACGCCAAGCTCAAACCGGTCTTTGACCGGGCCCACGGTTCGGTGACTGCCGCCAACGCCACTCCGCTTACCGACGGCGCCGCCGCCGTGCTGATGATGCGTGAAGGGCGGGCCCGTGAGCTGGGTCTGGAGCCGCTGGGTTACATCCGCAGCTTCGCGTTTTCCGCCATCGATGTCTGGCAGGACATGCTGATGGGCCCCTCCTATGCCACGCCGCTGGCGCTGGACCGTGCCGGCATCACCCTTGGGGATCTCACCCTCATCGACATGCACGAAGCCTTTGCCGCCCAGACGCTGGCCAACCTCAAGATGTTTGCAAGCGCCGAATTTGCCCGTGACAAGCTGGGCCGGGATCAGGCCATCGGCGAGGTGGACATGGAGAAGTTCAACGTGCTCGGCGGCTCTTTGGCCTTTGGTCACCCCTTTGCCGCCACCGGGGCGCGCATGATCACCCAGACCCTGCATGAACTGCGGCGCCGGGGTGGGGGATTGGGGCTCAACACCGCCTGTGCGGCGGGTGGGCTGGGTGTGGCCATGGTGCTGGAGGTGGAATGATGAGTGCCAAGACTTTTTCTCTGGATATTCGCAAAGACGGCATCGGCATCCTCACCATGGATGTGCCCGGTGAGAGCATGAACACCCTGAAGGCCTCCTTTGCGGACGAGATCCGCACTCTGCTGGCCGAGGTAAAGGGGAACGGGGATCTGATCGGCCTGGTGATCGTCTCCGGCAAGAAGGACTCCTTCGTTGCCGGGGCCGACATCGCCATGCTGGCGGCCTGCACCAGCGCTCAGGATGCCGAAGCGCTGTCCCGGGCCGGACAGGAGGTGTTCGCCGAGATCGAAGCCCTGGGGATCCCGGTGATCGCCGCCATTCACGGCCCCTGCCTTGGCGGCGGGCTGGAGCTGGCGCTCGCCTGTCATGGCCGGGTGGTGACTGATCACGGTAAAACCGTGCTGGGCCTGCCGGAAGTGCAGCTCGGCCTGCTGCCGGGCTCCGGCGGTACCCAGCGCCTGCCGCGCCTCATCGGGGTGGCCAAGGCACTGGATCTGATGCTGACCGGCAAGCAGGTGCGGGCCAAACAGGCCAGGAAGCTCGGGCTGGTGGATGACATGGTGCCCCCGTCCATTTTGCTGGAAGCCGCCATCAAGCTTGCCAAGAAGGGCAAGCCGCGCCACCACCTGAAACGGGATCTGCAGGGCAAGGTGCTGGAGACCAACAAATTTGGTCGCAAGGTGCTGTTCGATCAGGCCCGCAAGGGGGTCAAGGCCAAGACCCGGGGCAACTACCCGGCGCCGGAGCGTATCATCGAGGTGGTGCGCATCGGCGTGGAGGAGGGGATGCAGGCTGGCCTGCTGGCCGAGGCCCGCCACTTCGGCGAGCTGGTGATGACGCCGGAATCCGCCGCCCTGCGCTCCCTCTTCTTCGCCACCACTGAGATGAAGAAAGAGGTGAGCTATCAGGGGGCCGAGCCGCGCAAGGTGGGTCATGCCGCCGTGCTGGGGGGCGGCCTGATGGGGGGTGGTATTGCCTTCGTCACCGCCACCAAGGCGGGGGTACCGGTGCGGATCAAGGATGTGGCGAGCGCCGGCATCGGCAATGCCATGCGTTACAGCTACGACCTCCTCGCCAGGAAGCTCAAGCGTCGCCAACTGCTGCGCAGCGAGCTGGAGAAACAGATGAGCCTGCTGACCGGCACCCTGGACTATTCCGGCTTCCACCGGGTGGACATGGTAGTGGAAGCGGTGTTCGAGGACATCAACCTCAAGCACCAGATGGTGCAGGACGTGGAGTGCGAGTGCGGGGAGCACACCGTGTTTGCCTCCAACACCTCCTCCCTGCCCATCCACCAGATCGCCTCGGCGGCGACGCATCCGGAGCGGGTGGTGGGGCTGCACTACTTCAGCCCGGTGGACAAGATGCCGCTCGCCGAGATCATTCCCCACGCGGGTACCAGCGCCGAGACGGTGGCCACCACCCTGGCCTTCGCCCGGGCCCAGGGCAAGACCCCCATCGTGGTGAAGGACGAGGCCGGCTTCTACGTCAACCGTATCCTGGCGCCCTACATGAACGAGGCGGCGCGCCTGGTGCTGGAAGGGGAGCCGGTGGAGGTACTGGACGGCGCTCTGCTCGACTTCGGTTTCCCGGTCGGCCCCATCACCCTGCTGGACGAGGTGGGGATCGACGTGGGAGCCAAGATCTCCCCCATCCTCGAAAAAGAGCTGGGTGGCGAGCAGTTCCAGGCGCCCAAGGCCTTTGACAAGCTGCTGGAAGACGATCGCAAGGGGCGCAAGAACGGCAAGGGCTTCTATCTCTATGGCAAGGCGGCTCCGCGCAACAAGCTCACCGGCAAGGAGGGCAAGAAGACGGTGGACGCGAGCGTCTACGACGTGCTGGGCGTCAAGCCCCAGGCCAAGCTGGCCAGGCAGGAGATCGCCGAACGCTGCGTGCTGCTGATGCTCAACGAAGCGGCTATGGCCCTGGATGGCGGCGTGGTGGCCTCGGCCCGGGATGGCGACATCGGCGCCATCTTCGGTATCGGCTTCCCCCCCTTCCTGGGCGGTCCGTTCCGCTACATGGACAGCCTCGGCATCGACTATCTGGTGGGGCGTCTTGAGCACCATCAGAAGCGCTTTGGCGACCGCTTCGCCCCCTGTGCGCGGCTGAAAGCGATGGCGGCGGAGCAGCAGACCTTCTACTGATGGCTCTCGACGGCATGCATCGAGCGAGGCGACCCCAAGGTCGCCTCGCTTTTTGTTGGGCGTACCTTTCCGGTTTGGGGCGAGGGCGCGAAGAAAAACGGGGCGGGGAGGGGTAAAACCTTGATCTGGCGCAAACTGGTGCCCCATTTATTACTTTGGTGGCATAGGACTCAGGCGCGGGTTGAGGTCAAATAGTCTCATCAGGAACGGGGGCGACCCCGTCACGAAAGGGACACCCATTTCACTGGATGAAGGACACACTATGAGTCTGCTTGAACACACCATCTGGACTGTATTGGGGTATGGGGCCATGCCCTTTATCTTCCTGAGCGGGTTCGTGGCAGTGGCAGTGACCTGCTGCCTGCTGCTCAATGCCTTCGGGGTCAAGTCCGCCGAGAAGTGAGTCACTCTCGTTCATGCCGCCAAATGCCAGTCTCACGACTGGCATTTGTTTTTTGTGTCTTCTGAAGCACTTGCCCACCCCTGATGGGGTAAAGGGAGCGCAAGACGGTCGAACCCGGCGGCCATTTTGATTACACTGACGCCCGGCATGTCCGCCCCCTTCTCTTTTATCAGGTATTCACGACTTCTATGGCGCTCAAGGCAACCATCTTCAAGGCCCAGATCAGCTTGTCTGACATGGATCGCAATCTCTATCAGGACTTCTCCCTCACCCTGGCCCGTCACCCCTCCGAGACCGACGAGCGCATGATGATCCGCCTCGCGGCCTTCGCCTGGCATGCCGCCGAGCGGCTGGAGTTCACCAAGGGGCTCTCAGCCGACGACGAGCCTGAGCTCTGGTGCAAGAACTACTCCGACGAGATTGAACTCTGGATTGAGCTGGGTCAGCCGGACGAGCGCCGTCTCAAGAAGGCATGCAACCGCTCTCGCCAGGTGGTGCTCTACCTCTATGGCGGTCGTGGCACCAGCGTCTGGTGGAAGCAGAACCAGGGCAAGCTCGGTCTGCACGACAACCTGAGCGTCATCGAACTCTCCGACAGCCAGACCCTGCCCCTGGCGGCCATGGTGGAGCGCACCATGCAGCTCACCTGTACCATCTCCGACGGCCAGCTCTGGGTCAGCAACGGCAGCCAAGAGGTGACGCTGGACCCCGTGGTGCTGATGGGACGCCCGGCCCGCGAACTGTAAACGGGATACCCATGTTCAGCGCCCTGCTCAATATCGTCATTCCCGTGTTTGCGGTGGTGAGCCTTGGCGCCCTCTATGGACGGCTGCGGCCGGGCGGGGCCCTGGGTTATGTCAACCGGGCCAATATCGAGCTCTTTACCCCGGCGCTGGTCTTCTCGGCCCTAGTGAAATACCCCCTGGATCTGGCGGCGCACCTGCCCCTTGTGGGGGCCGGTGCCCTGGTCATCCTGCTGCCCGGCTTGCTGCTCTCCCTGCTCAAACTCAAGGAGATAGAGCGGGCCGCGCTGATCCTGCCCGCTATGTTTCGCAACACCGGCAACCTCGGCATTCCGCTGATGGTGCTCGCCTTTGGCGAGCAGCAGCTCGGCGCCATCGTCATCCTCTTTGTGCTCTCCAACCTGCTCCACTTCTCGGTGGGCATGTTCATCCTCTCGGCCAGCAGCTCCCGCTGGGGCTGGCTGAGAAGCCCCGTGCTCTGGGCCGCCTTCGCCGGGCTGCTGGTGGCCAACCTGCATATCCCGCTGCCGGAATACCTGGTGACCTGCGCCGCCCTGCTCGGTCAGATAGCGGTGCCCCTGATGCTGTTTGCCTTAGGCATCCGGCTGATGGAAGGGGAGCTGGATCATCTGGGGCTGGCCATCAAGTGCAACCTGCTCTACCTGTTGGCGGGGGGCCTCTCCCTGGGGCTCGCCGTCTGGCTGCTGCCCCTGGAGCCTGCCTGGATCCCGCTGCTGACACTCTCGGTGGCACTGCCCCCGGCGGTATTGAATTACATCCTGTGCGAGCAGTACCAGTGCCAGCCCGACAAAGTGGCCAGTATAGTGCTCGGCGGCAATGCGCTCTCTGTGGTGGTGATCCCCTTTGCGGTCTGGTTGGCGCTGCATCTGGGGAGTTGACCCGGTTCTGTCTTCCTCTTCAAGGACGCCCGATGGCGTCCTTTTTATTGTTATCGTGCATGTCCGATGTTGTTTTGCTCATCAAGTACAGCCGAGCTTGCTCGCGTATCTGACAAGGTCTTGAAGCCGGTTTAGCCGGATAAGGCAGAGAGTGGAAGGGGGAGAAAGGGAATAAAACCGGGCGGCCTTGGCCGCCCGGTTTATTTATTGATGGCCGCTTGCTCGTGACCGCTTCTGCGTAGCTGGGTATAGAGACCAAACCCGGCCAGCAGGCCGGCGAGGGCCAGCAGCCACCAGATGGCGGTGGCAGGGCGGCTGCCCGCATCCCCCAGCATAAAGCCGATGAGCAGGTTGCCAAAGAGCGCCATGCAGCCCCCGGCGCTGGCATAGAAGCCGTAGTAGCTGCCGAGCTGCTCAGGGGGGGCGTAGCGGGGCAGTTGGGCGGCGAAGAGCGGGAAGCAGAGGATGGAGCCCAGAGAAAGCAGGGCCACCTGCGTCAACACGCCTGCCGTCGGCCAGGGTGCCAGCAGGGGCAGGGCGAGATAGCTCAAGCCCATCATGCCTATCCCCAGCCCCATGGCGAGCGGTACTCCCAGGCGGCGCTCCACCAGGCGGGAGGCCGGGAGCTGGAGCACGACACCGATCACCGCCGAGAGGGTGAAGACGCCGCCGAGCAGGTGGGTGGCGTCCGGCAGGCTCTGGATATGGGCGGGGAGGGCGAGATAGAGCTGGTGGAACAGGATCTGGTAGCTGCCTGCCAGCAGGGTGAACCCCATGAAGGGGCGCTGGCGCACTATCTCCCCCCATTGGCGCAAGATGGCGCCACGGGGGCTCTGGTTGCTCACCGGGCGTTTGGGCAGCACCCGGTATTGCAGCACTCCGAGCAGGGCGAAGAGGCTCGCCGCCAGGATCCCCGTCAGCGTATAGCTCTGTTGGGTCAAGGTGAGGCCGACCAGGGGGCCGAGCAGCATGCCCGCCTCGCTGGCCAGATTGTGCAGGGCGAAGGCGCGCTGACGCTGGCTCGGGTTGTGGCATTCGCTGGCAAGGTAGGCCTGAGCGCAGGGGGTGAAAAGAGCCCCCGCAAAGCCGGTGAGGGCGGCGGCCAGCAGCAGGATGGGCAGGGACTCGGCCCAGCCCAGCAGCACGAAGCCCAAGGATCGTACCAGGCAGCCCCAGACGATGGCGGGATGGTAGCCGATGCGATCTCCAAGGGTACCGCCCAACAGGAAGAGCCCCTGCTGGCTGAAGACCCGCATCCCCATGACGAGGCCACAGGCCCAGCCGGCCAGGCCCAGCCCGCTGCCCATGTGCTGGGCGAGGAAGGGCATCATCATGTAGAAGCCGAGGTTGAAGGCGAGCCCATTGGTGATGAGCAGGCGGGCGGCCGGGCTCATGCCCTGCCAGTCCCGCCAGTAGGAGGCGCCGTTCATGGTCGCCTCCCGCCAGCGCGTGGGGAGGTGGTCGCCGGGGTGGCGCAGCACTGTGTCATGATGTCTTTCGCAGGGTTCTGAGGAAGGGGATGCCGTGCTGATCGTGGCTTATCTCCACCGGCACCTGGTAGAGGCGCTCGATGAGGGCCGCGTCGAGCACCCGGGCGGGGGGGCCGAAGGCCTGCAGATCTCCCCCTGCCAGCACGATCAGCTGATCGGCAAACTGGGCGGCCAGGTTGAGATCGTGCAGCACCACCAGGGTGATCCACTGCTGCTCCCGGGTCTGCTGGCACAGGTGCTCCATCAGTTGCATCTGGTGGTGCAGGTCCAGGGCGCTGACCGGCTCGTCCAGCATCATGATGCGGGGGTCGCGCAGCAGCACCTGGGCGAAGAGCACCATCTGACGCTGGCCGCCGCTCAGGGAGTAGAGGGGGCGATCCGCCAGATGGGCGATGCCGAGCGCCTGCAGGGCGCGGCCGGCAGCCAGGATGTCCTCGTCCGCGAGGCGCATGGAGAGGCTGTCGAGGCGCCCCAGCACCACCACTTCGATGACGCTGAGATCCAGCTCCAGCTGGATGTTCTGGGGCATGTAGCCAAACTGCTGGCGCCACCTGGCCTGCGACATCTGGCGGGCACTCTGGTCCCCGAGACGAATGTCGCCACTGTCCGGGGTCAGTTCACCAAAGAGGGTGCGCATCAAGGAGGTCTTGCCGGTCCCGTTCGGGCCGATGATCACATGGACCTGACCCGGATGCAGAGTGAGGCTGAGATCCCGCAGCAAGGTCTGCTGCCCGAGGGAGAGGGAGAGTCGGGATATTTCAAGCACGTTTACGCCCCCTGCCGAGGATCAACCAGATGAAGAAGGGCACGCCAATGAGCGCGGTGACGATGCCGATGGGGAACAGGGCCCCCGGAATGATGGACTTGGAGAGCACCGAGGCCGCCGAGAGCATGCAGGCGCCGCACAGGGCGGAGAGGGGGATCAAAAAGCGCTGATCTTCCCCCACCAGCATGCGGGCGATATGGGGGGCCACCAGGCCGACGAAGCCGATGACGCCGACGAAGCTGGTGGCGGTGGCGGTGAGCAGGGCGACCAGCACCAGGGTCTTCATGCGCAGTCTGTCGACGTTGACCCCGAGGCTGCGGGCGCGGGCTTCCCCGAGGCGCAGGCTGGTGAGGGCCCAGGCGTCACGGTAGATGAGCAGGGTGCAGATCAGGGTGACGACGGCGGTGATGATCAGGGAGTCCCAGGTGGTACGCATCAGGCTGCCAAACAGCCAGAACAGGATCTGCTGGTTGAGCTCGGGGGAGGAGAGGAACTGCAGCAGGGAGAGCAGGGACTGGAACAGGAACAGCAGGGCGATGCCCGCCAGGATCAGGGTCTGGCTGCTGACATGGCGCATCATGGCCAGACCAAACAGCAGGCAGGCGGCAAACATGCACACAATGAAGGCACCGGCAGGGATGGCCACCAGGGGAGGAAGCCCGAGGCCGCCGGTGTAGAGGGCCAGCGCCGCGCCCAGGCCCGCCGCCGCCGCGAGCCCGAGGGTATAGGGACTGGCGAGGGGGTTGTCCAGCAGGGTCTGCATCTGCACACCGCCAAGACCGAGGGAGGCACCGACCACCAGGGCCATGAGGGCGATGGGCAGGCGCATGTCGTGGACGATGGTGCGGGTCATGGGATCGGCCTGGGCGGGGGCGATCAAGGTATCGATCACGTCGTGCAGGGCCAGCAGGGAGGGGCCGGTGGCGATGTCGAGCACCAGGGTAATGCACAGGACCAGGGCGAGCAGCAGGAGCCAGTGCCAGCGACGGCGCTCCCGTTGCCGCTGCCGGGCGAGGGTCTGCTGCAGGGCAGCCAAATCATTCATGGTGACAATCCTGAAACGGGCGCCACAAGAGGCGCCCACGAAGGTTGAAGGTTAAAGAGCGATAGCGAAGGTGCCGTCTGCCTTGACCGGCAGATAGCGCCGATAGAAGTCGAGGTAGTTGGCAAGCGGATCCATCTCCTTGAACAGGCTCGGATAGAGCGCCTTGGCCATGAACTGGACCATGGTGTAATCGAGCAGCGTGCGGGAGGCGCCCTGGTAAATCCCATAGATGCGCTTTTCCTTCACCGCTGGCAGGTTCGCCCAACCTTTACGCTCGGTAAAGGCCTGGAGCCGTGCCCGAGCGAGCGCGGGATTGACTCCCTGGCCCAGCAGCACGGCGGTGGGGTTCTGGGTGGATTCAGTGCCGGTGAGGAAGATGACCTCGGGTTTGGAGACCAGAACCTGCTCGGGGTTCATGGGGCCGTACCATTCTACAAAGGGGGCGGCGATGTTGTCGCCGCCAGCCAGGTGGCCGAGCGGACCCCACATGCCCTTGCCGTAGCTGAAGCCATATTCGTCAGGCCCCTTGTTGCCAAACTCCACGTAGAAACGGGGCTTGGGCAGATTGGCGGCGGCGATCCGGCCATGTACTTCGTCGATGGCATGCTGGTACTCGTCTGCGAGCTGGCGAGCGCGAGGCTCGGTGCCCGCAATCTTGCCGAGCAGCAAGGTGCTGGCCTTGTGATTGGCGGGGAGTTCCATGTTGTAGTCCACGACCACCACGGGCAGACCGGCCTGTTCGAGACGGGCCACGTCCTGGCCAAGGCCTTTATATTGCCAGTCGGCCAGGACGACGACGTCGGGTTTGAGGGCGAGCACTTTTTCCACCGAGAAGGTCTGCACTTCTACCTCGCCTACGTCGGCTATCTCCTTGAGGGACGGGCGATGGGCGGTAAAGAGGGACCAGTTGGCAGGACGCCAGCCTTCCCAGGCCTCGCGGGAGATGCCGACGACCCGATCGAAGGCCTGTTCGCCACCGACGGCCATGTAGTCTTCAAAGTAAAATGCGAGCACTACCCGCTTGGCGGGGAGATCGACCTGGACTTCCCGTCCCAGCACATCTGTCAGGGTTTCAACTTTCGCCTGTGCGGTGCCAAACAAGCAGCAAAGGCTTGCCAGCACCAGGCTGGCATAGCGGGAGAAAAGTGTCATCTGCGTGTGAACTCCATCTTGTCTTGTGGTTTTTTATCGTTTTTGTCACCGGCAACCTGAGGTCGCCGGTGGGTTCTCCACCGAGTGGGGGAGGGAATGAGCCGGAGAGACCCCGGCCGACACTCAGTGCGCGTTGTGCTGATGAATGCCCAGCATGAAGGTGCCCTGGGGACGGATGGGCAGGTAGTGCTGGTAGAACGCCTGATAGGTGGCCAGGGGGTCGAGATCCTGGAAGAGGTCCGGATAGAGGGCCTTGGCCATGAACTCGATGAGGGCAGCATCCATGATGCTGCGGGTGGCGCCGTGATAGACCGCGTAGAGGCGACCCTGCTTCACCGCAGGCAGCTCGCTCCAGCCCGGACGGGCGGCAAAGCCTTGCAGACGCTGACGCACGGTCTCTGCCGACACATCCTGGCCCACCTGCATGGCGACGGCACTGCTCACGCTCTCGTAGCCCGCCATCAGGATCACCTCGGGCTTGCTCGCCAGCAGTTGTTCCGGGTGGATGGGGCCCCAGCGATCGACGAAGGGGGCGGCCACGTTGTTGCCACCGGCCAGCAGGGCCATGGCGCCCCACATGTCCTTGCCATAGGTGTAGCTGTACTCGGCCGGGCCCTTGTCACCCAGCTCGATGTAGACCCGGGGCTGCGTGCGCTTCGCGGCGGCGATGCGGGAGGTGATGGTGTCAATCTTGGCCTTGTACTCGTCGGCCATCTTCCGGGCACGGGCCTCCTGGCCGGTCAGCTTGCCAAGCAGCAGGGTGCTCGCCATGTGCTGTGCCAGGGTCTGGGCGTTGTAGTCGATGACCACCACCGGGATCCCCGCCTGCTCAAGGCGTGGCAGGTCGGCGCTCAGGGCCTCATATTGCCACTTCGCCAGGATCACCAGGTCGGGCTTGACCGCCAGGGTCTTCTCGATGGAGAAGCTCTGATCCTGCACGTTGCCAAGGTCCGGCACGTTGGCCAGTTGTGGCTGGCTGGCCACGTAGAGAGACCAGATGGCGGGACGAGACTTCATGAACCAGCCCAGGGACATGCCCACCAGGCGTTCGGCCCCGCCTTCACCGGCCACCGCCAGGTAATCTTCGGGATAGAAACCGAGCACGATGCGGCTTGCCGGAAGGCTGAGGGAGACCTTGCGGCCCATCACATCTTCCACTTCAACGGGGGGAGCGGCCTGCGCCATCCAGCTCACCAGGACGAGCTGGCCGAGCAGCAGCAACTTTGCCAGGGGGTGACGAAACATCTTGTAGCACCTCGAGAATAGAGACGGTCAAAAAAGAAAGTGAGAACTATTGCCATTCGCGAGCGCAAAAGCAACAAACGTTTGTGTCATCCCCTCTCTTGTTATTTCTGTCATTACTGGAACCGGTTCCACAAGAGCACCAGGGGAGCGTTCCACCCCCGGTTTTCTGCCTTCTCGGGCCACGAAGGGGGTGGCGTCCGGTATGGCGCCCATGGATTTGCCCATGATCCGGAGTCTGTGAGTGGGGTTGTTCACGAGATGGTAGCGGGCAGAGGGCCGCCGTTGTGCTCCCCCTGTCTGCCCCGGCGCCGATGTCGCTCCCTGACAGAGGCCGCCAGCAGGGGCAGGGGGCGACAACATCCTGCGCAGCGATGGCAGACACTGCCCATTCGGGTATTGCCCGTCACCTTGGCGCAACATTTTGTTGTCATTGTTAGCCAGCTCGCAGCAGCCCCGGCGCCGACGGGGCAGAGTGGGCGCGCAGTTTCGGCCGGGGGCTGACATGCCTCCCGTTGATGGCTGCATCCAAGGTGCTGCGGCCCGCCTTGTGCGGGGCGCCAATAACATGATCTGCAAATAAAAAAGGAAACTGACCATGTCAGGAAGACACTCTCTGGTGGCGCTGGCCGTCGGGCTGGCGCTCGCTGGACAGGCACAGGCGCAACTGCTTATCACCGAATACCTGGAAGGGTCCGGCAACAACAAGGCGGTGGAGCTGAGCAACCTCGGCTCGGACCCCGTCGATCTCTCCCAATACCGGCTGGCCCTCTACGCCAACGGCAAACCCATCAGCGAATCCCCCACCAACAACCTGGCGCTGCAAGGCACCCTCGCCCCTGGGGCCAGTCTGGTGCTAGCCAACCCCTCCGCCAGCAGCGAGATCCTGGCCAAGGCCAATCAGACCAGCGGCAACCTGGTGTTCAACGGTGACGACGCCCTGGTGCTCTATCGCGGCAGCGAGATAGTGGACAGCTTCGGCCAGGTGGGGGTGGATCCGGGCACGGCCTGGGTGTCGGGCAACGTCTCGACCCTGGACATGACCCTGCGCCGCAAGGCCACCGTCACCACCGGCCGGACTGATGCAACCGCCCCCTTCGATCCGGCGCTCGAATACGTGGCCGCCCCGAAAGATGACGCCAGTGGACTGGGTTGCAGCGGCGATGGCCCCTGCGATGGCACCCAGCCGCCCGCCTTCGTCTGCCCGATGGACAGCCTGGTACCGGTGCCCGCTATTCAGGGCCCGGGCAGCAGCAGCCCGCTGGTGCCGGCTGGCAAGTTCGAATCGGAACAGGCCTACGCCACCCGCGGCGTGGTGACCCAGGTAGTGAGCGGCCTCTACAAGGGCTTCTTCATTCAGGATGAGCAGGGGGACGGCGATCCGGCCACCTCCGACGGCCTCTTCGTTTACACCACCAAAGCCAACGCTGCCGTCGTGCCGGGGGCCGAGGTGTGCGTCTCGGGCAAGGTGAAGGAGTATTTCAACCAGACCCAGATCAACGCCGATGAGCTGGTGGTGACTCGGCCCGCTGGGGCAGTGCCGGCGGCAGTGGATCTGGTGCCGGTGGCGGGGGAGAGCCTGACCGAGCTGCTGGAGCGTCACGAGGGGATGCAGGTACGGCTAGTGCCGGGCTCCAGCCTGGTGGTGACCCGCAACTTCAGCTTCGATTACGACGGCAAGCGCAACAACCTGGTGCTCTCTTATGGTGCGCCGCTCATCAAGTCGACCCAGAAATTTGCCGCCATGAGCCAGGAGGCGAGCGACTGGGCCCTTCGCAACCAACAGAACCAGCTGGTGGTGGAGACCGACGCCAAGGCGCCGGACGGTGTGCTGCCCTGGTTCCCCGGCTTCAACGCCGAGGACGGTTACCTTCGCATCGGCGACAAGCTCAACGGGCTGGAGGGGGCGCTTGGTTACTCCTACAACCTGTTCAGGCTGGTGGCCAGCAACCGCATTGACGCTAGCCAGATTGATCACAGCGGCTGGGATCGGGTGGAAACCCCCGAACTTGCCGAGGCGGGGGATCTGCGGGTCGCGAGCTTCAACGTGCTCAACTTCTTCACCACGGTGGTGGGGGGCGATGCCAACCCCACCGGCAGCAACCGGGGCGCCTTGACGGTGGCGGAGTTCGAGTTGCAGCGCACCAAGATCGTCAGCGCCATCACCCGCCTCAATGCCGACGTGGTGGGGCTGATGGAGATAGAGAACAACGGCTACGGTGACAACTCCGCCATCGCCAACCTGGTGGCGGCCTTGAACGCAGCCCTGCCGGATGAGGCGGATCACTACCGCTGGATTGCCTCGCCGGACGGCAAGCCCATTGGCACCGACGCCATCACGGTGGGGCTCATCTACCGGCCCGCCAGCGTGACTCCGCAAGGGGCCGCCAGCCTTATCGCGCTGCCGGTGCAGCAGGCCGAGGCGGTGGATGCCAGCGGCAAGCCGGTGACCATCAATCAGGGGATGCGCGAGTCACTGGTGCAGCGCTTCAGCTCGCCCAAGGGGGATGCGCCCCTGACCCTGGTGGTCAACCACCTCAAGTCCAAGGGCTCCGCCTGCTTCGAGGATTACCCCGACTACGCCAGCGCCGATCCGCTGGATGGCCAGGGCCACTGCAACGCGCTGCGGGTCTCTGCCGCCAAGGTGCTGGGAGAACAGCTCAAAGATTTGGCTGGGGATCTGCTGCTTATCGGCGACATGAACGCCTACGGCATGGAGGATCCCATCCGGGTGCTGACCAACTATGATCCGGCCGCCCAATCGCGCCAGATCATGAGCGCCTCCTTCACCACCCTGGCGGGCCAGCCCTTCGAGGAGAGCGGCAGCGCCCTGGGCAAGGGGTATGGTCTGGTGAACCTCAACACCCGCTTCCACGGCACCGACACCTACTCCTACAGCTATGAAGGGGAGCTCGGCAACCTGGATCACGCCCTGGCAAACCCGAGTCTCGCGGCCAAGGTGATCGGCATCGAGGATTGGCACATCAACTCCGCCGAGAGCAACTTCTTCGAGTACGGCAGCAAGTACAGCGGCCAGCTGGCGAAATCCGAGGGCCCCTTCAGCGCCTCGGATCACGATCCCGTGCTGGTAGCCATCCAGTATCCGCTGCCACCCGCCGGGGTATTGAGCCTCGAGAGCGCCGCTGCGAACGTGGAGGAGGGCAACACTCTGGTCTTGAGCGTGGCGCGCCGCGATGGCAGCCATGGGGAGGCGAGCGTGAGTTATCGCATCGTCCATGGCAGCGCGGACGCAAGCGACGTGGCGCCCCTCACCGGCACCCTGCACTGGGCGGACGGGCAGAGCGAGCCCCAGACCATCAGCATTCCGGTGAAGAGCGACACCCTGCATGAGGGGGATGAGACCTTTACCCTGGAGCTGTTTGATGCGAGCGGCGCGACCCTGGGGGATCAGCACCAGACCCTGGTGACCATCAAGGACAAGCTGGCACCGTCCACCATCTCGCTGGCTCAGGCCAGTATCACGGTGAACGAGGGGCAGTGGTTTGCCGAGATCCCCCTGGTGCGCAGCGGCGATCTGAGCAAGCCGGCCCGTGCCCGGGTGGCCCTTGACGGGGTCACGGCGCGCTGGGGACTGGATTTCCTGCCCTGGTTCGGGCAGACCGTGAGCTGGGCTGCGGGCGAGGGGGGCAGCAAGTCGGTCAAGGTGCTGATCATCGATGACTGGTTTGTGGAGCCCACCGAGCAGTTCAGGGTGAGCCTCGATCGGGTGGAAGGGGGCCAGCCCGGCGCCCTGCAGCAGACCCGGGTCGACATCCAGGACAACGACAAGTCCTGGTGGCCCTTCGGTCGCCACTGAGGATGATTGAGCAACAAGTAAGGGGCCTGCGGGCCCCTTTGTGTTGGGAAGACGTGTTGTTGCAGACAGGTTGGGTTGCGAAGATGAAAAAGGCCCACCGTCGTGGTGGGCCTTCCTCATGGCAGGGCGCTCCTAACGGAGTATCAACCCTGCGCGTTGCTCAGTACCAGCTTGCCATCCTTGATTGGAATGGTGGGGCCGGGTTGCTTCTCCATGCGTACCACCCCTTCCTGGCCGGCGAGGCGGTAGGTGACGTCATAGCCGATGGTGCGGGTGCTGCTCTCCTGCACCGTCTTGCAGCGCTGCTCCGTGGTGGTGTAGGTATCACCCGCCTGCATGTTGCCCTGCACCTGATTCCCGGCATAACCCCCCGCCACGGCACCGGCGGCGGTGGCCACCTTCTTGCCGCTGCCACCGCCAAACTGGTGGCCGACCACGCCGCCCAGGGCTGCGCCAACCACGGTACCCAGGATCTTGTGCTCGTCCTGCACCGGCTTGCGGTGGGTCAGGGTGACGTTGCGGCACTCCTGACGTGGCGTCTTGATGGTCTCGGTCACCGGCTTGCTGGCCAGCACCTCGGCAAACTGGGGCTCTGATGAAAACAGGGATCCGCTGGCGACCGCCGACAATGCCAGCGCAGAGGCCACACCGATCCCGACACCTGCCAACATGGATTTGTTCATCACTCTTCTCCTCGTACTCATACCCGTTGAGGGCTTGGGATCATTCTTGGCATTTTGCGCCGCAGGCTCAAGGCAAGGGCCACGGGATCGCGACAGGGGCTGACTGCGCAAAAAGTGACCGCGCAAAAATAGCGTCGGCGATTGGCGACAGGGGGAGCAGGGCTGAGGGCCCCTAAGACGTTTCGCTAATACCTGGGATCTGGCCCCCTTGATACCCTTTCATCCGGTTCCAGCCGGCGTCCTGGTCTCGCATCAGGGCGCAATGCCGGTCGTGGTGAACCGCGAGAGCCACCCCGTTTTGTGCCCCTGTGAGGAAGGATCCGATGACAGAGCAGAACATGTACGACGCCGGCCTTGGCAAGACGCCCGCCAATTTCGAGGCGCTGACCCCCTTGAGCTTTCTGGGGCGGGCCGCCCGGGTCTATCCCGACTATCCGGCGCTGATCCACGGCCCCCTGCGCCAGAGCTGGGCCCAGACCGAGCGGCGCTGCCGCCAGCTCGCCTCGGCCCTGCGCCGTCGCGGCATTGGCGAGGGGGACACCGTCTCCATCGTCGCCCCCAATGTGCCGGCCATGTTCGAGGCGCACTTCGGGGTACCCATGAGCGGCGCTGTGCTCAACACCATCAACACCCGGCTCGATGCGGACGCCATGGCCTTCATCTTCCAGCACGCCCAGAGCAAGGTGGTGCTGGTGGACCGGGAGTTCGGCGCCCTGGTGCGAAAGGCGCTCTCTCTCATTGACAGCCAGCCCCTAGTGATCGCCATCGACGATCCCCTCTACCGGGAAGGGGAGCTGGTCGGCGAGCTCGACTACGAGGGGTTCATCGCCCTGGGGGACGGGGACGAACCCGGCTGGCTGCCGGCGGACGAGTGGCAGGCCATTTCCCTCAACTACACCTCCGGCACCACGGGGAACCCCAAGGGGGTGGTCTATCACCATCGCGGCGCCCACCTCAATGCGGTCAACAATGCCCTATCCTGGGAGCTGCCCAAGCACCCCGTCTACCTCTGGACCCTGCCGATGTTTCACTGCAACGGCTGGTGCTTCCCCTGGACCCTGGCGGCCACCGCCGGGGTGAGCGTCTGTCTGCGCCACGTGCAGGCGGCGGCCATCTACGGGGCGCTGCGCGAACACAAGGTGAGCCATTTCTGCGCCGCCCCCATCGTGCTCAATATGCTCAACAATGCCGATCCGGCCCTCAAGCAGGGGCTCGACCACCCCGTCAAGGCGATGACGGCGGGGGCAGCGCCACCCGCCACCGTGATCGCCGGCATGGAGGCGATGGGGATCGCCGTGACCCATGTCTATGGCCTCACCGAAACCTATGGCCCCTGCGTGGTGTGCGAGCCGCAAAGACGCTGGCAGGGGCAGGATGCCACCACCCTCTCCCGTCTCAAGGCGCGCCAGGGGGTAGCCTCCCCCCTGCAAGGGGAGATGCGGGTCATCAACCCCGTCAGCGGCGAGCCGGTCCCCATGGATGGCAAAACCCTAGGAGAGATAGTGCTGCGGGGCAACATCGTCATGAAGGGCTACCTCAAGAACTCGGCGGCGAGCGAAGAGGCGATGGCACAGGGATGGTTTAGAAGCGGGGATCTCGCGGTCTGGCACCCGGACGGCTATGTGGAGATCAAGGACAGATCCAAGGACATCATCATTTCCGGCGGGGAGAACATCTCCAGCCTGGAGGTGGAGGACGTGCTCTATCGCCACCCCGATGTGGAAGAAGCCGCGGTGATCGCCATGCCGGACGAGACCTGGGGGGAGGTGCCCTGCGCCTTCGTCAAGCTCAAGGAGGGGCGCGAGCTCACCCAGGCCGAGCTCATTGCGTTTTGCCGCGAGCAGATGGCCCACTTCAAGGCCCCCAAGCGCATCATCTTCACCCCGTTGCCCAAGACCTCCACCGGCAAGGTGCAAAAATTCATGCTGCGTAAGCAGTTGGCGTGACGACAAAGGCGCCGCGCCATCAACGGGCCTGCGGGCCCGTTTTGTGTTGCGTGATGCAAAGAAGCAGGGCCTCGCCGGTAGCGGTCGCCAGCCAACAAGACGTGCCTTTCGAGCCCGTCCCGGCTTACCATGGCCGCCATGTCCCGCCAGCCTGAGGATGCCTGTGAGAAAATCGGACCGACTGTTTCAACTGACCAACCTGCTGCGGGCGCATCAACCCCTGACCGCCCGGGAGCTGGCGACGCGCCTGTGCGTGTCGGAGCGCACCATCTACCGCTATATCGACGATCTCTCTTTGGCGGGCATTCCGGTTTACGGGGAAGCCGGGCTGGGCTATCGGCTGAGCGAGGGGTTCGAAATGGCCCCGTTGCAACTGAGTGCGGCCGAGCTGGAGGCCCTCATCACCGGGGTGAACCTGGTGGCGGTGCTGACGGGCAAGGGGATGGCTGATCCGGCCCACGCCCTGCTCGCCAAGATTGAGGCGGCCCTGCCCGCCAAGGAGGCTCGGGCACCTCGCGTCCCCGTGGTACGGGTACCGGACTATTCCACGGCGCAGCCTGCATACGCTCGCTGGGACAGGTTGCACGACGCCATCACGGCCGGTTACTGGCTGCACATTGGCTACCGGGATGCCAGCGCCAGCAGGACGGAACGCCAGCTCTTTCCCCTCGGGCTCTTCTACTGGGGCGGATGCTGGACGCTCGGCGCCTGGTGTGCGCTGCGCCGGGCCTACCGGGATTTCAGGGTGGATCGCATCGACACCCTGGCGCCGTGCCGACCGGGAGAAGGGGCACCACCTGGCGCGACCCTGGCCGATTACCTTGCCCTGCGCCAGTCGGACGCGTTCCCCCCTGGGCGCAGTGGCGCCGAAAAGGTCATTCAGGACTGACACAAGGCTGTCAGTAGCCCTTCGTTATGCTGGGTTCTCCAGACCATCCACAACGGAGAAAACGAGATGATCATCAAGGGTGACATGCAAGAGGCAGGGGGCGTCGAGTTTGCCACTTTCAGGCTCAGGGAAGGGGTGACGGAGGCTGATTTGCTCGCCCTGTCACGGCGGGTCGAGTCCGAGTTTCTTGTCCAGCAATCCGGGCTCATCATGCACTGCCTGCTGCGCGGCGCCGACGGCCTCTATGCGGACGTGGTTATGGCCCCCAGCCAGTCGCTGGTGGAAGCCTACTGCCAGCAGTGGCTGCACAACGACGTGGCAGGGGAGTACCTGACCCTGCTTGACCATCACTCGGTCAACATGAGCTTCTGGACCCGTATCGGCTGAGGGCGGAGCGGGGCCTGCCATCCCCCGGTGAGATGGCAATCATGAAATGAAACGGGCCCATAGGGCCCGTTTTGTTGAACAGAATTCAATAATTACTTCGTGTGGCGCTCATGCAGGCGCTGCACCACATCCTTCAAACCCAAGCCTTCGTTTTGCAGCAAGACGGTCAGGTGGTAGAGCAGGTCAGCGGATTCGTTGATGAGCTCTTCTCTGTCTTTCGCCATGGCGGCCAGGGCCACTTCCACCCCCTCTTCACCCACCTTCTGGGCGATGCGCTTGGTGCCTTTGCCATAGAGGCTGGCGGTGTAGCTGGTGGCGGGATCTGCCCCTTTGCGTGATGCCAGGATCTGTTCGAGCTCGGCCAGGAAGCCGAGCGGCGGCACGGGGTGGCCGTCGAAGCAGGAGGGGTTGCCCAGATGGCAGGTGGGGCCGACCGGATCGGCCGCAATGAGCAGGGAGTCCTGATCACAGTCGGTGGTGATGGCGACGAGCTTGAGCACATGGCCCGAGCTCTCGCCCTTGGTCCACAGGCGCTGCTTGCTGCGGCTGAAGAAGGTGACCTGGCCGGTGGTCTGGGTCTTTTCCAGCGCCTCGCGGGTCATGAAGCCCTGCATCAGCACTTCGCCGCTGAGGGAATGCTGGACGATGGCGGGGATCATGCCCTCACACTTGGCCCAGTCCAGGCGCTCGGCCAGCGGCAATGCATTGTCTACTGCTTGATTATTCACGGATGGCGACTCCTTCGTTTTTCAGCCAGCGTTTCAATTCGGGAATGGGAATGAGGCCCTTGTGGAACACGGAGGCGGCCAGCGCCCCGTCCACGTCGGCCAGGGTAAAGGCATCGCGAAAGTGCTCCATGGCCCCGGCGCCGCCGGAGGCGATGAGGGGCACCTTGCACACGGCGCGCACCAGCTTGAGCTGCTCAAGGTCGTATCCCTGACGCATACCGTCCTGGTTCATCACGTTGAGCACTATCTCCCCGGCGCCCCGGCGCTGCACTTCCTGTACCCACTCCAGGGTGGTCCAGGTGGTGGTGCGGGTGCGGCTCTCGTCGCCGGTAAACTGTTTGACCTGATATTGACCGAGGGCGGCATCGAAGTAGGAGTCGATACCCACCACCACGCACTGCACGCCGAAGCGCTCGGCGAGCCGGGTGATCAGGGTGGGATCGGCCAGGGCGGGGGAGTTGATGGAGACCTTGTCGGCACCGAATTCCAGGATCTGGCGGGCATCCTCCACGCTTTTGATGCCGCCGGCGACGCAGAAGGGGATGTCGATGACTTCCGCCACCCGGCTTACCCAGCTCTTGTCCACTACCCGTTCGTCGCTCGAGGCGGTGATGTCATAGAAGACCAGCTCATCGGCGCCCTCGGCGGCGTAGCGGCGGGCGAGGTCGACAATGCCGCCCATCACCTCGTGGTTGCGAAACTGCACGCCCTTGACCACCACGCCATCTTTGACGTCGAGACAGGGGATAATACGCTTTGACAACATGCTCATTGCTCCATGTAAAGCACAGTTAAAGAAACGTCGTTCTGCCGCCGGCGTTGGCCCGGGCGGCGGACGGGAACAGGATTGGCATGCCTTGAACGGGGGCCCATGAAGGGAGAAACGACAGGCCCGGCAGGCCGTCTCGTCGCCTCTGGGCACCCCACTATATGCATGACTTCATTCAGTGATTCAACCCTTTGTCGCCCTTCACCTGCCCCGGATGGCAGGCTGGCGCCTCGGGGAGGGGAGCCCGATCGTCCGGGTGGGTCTCGTCCGTTGCCATATGCTGGCGCAGGGTGAGCAGGGCGGCATCAAAATCAAACGCCTTCAGTTGCCTGGTCAGGGTGTCGCTGCGAGACCCCAGCATGAGGCGAAGGGGACCGGCATACTGCTCGTAGAGGGGGATCACGGCGGTGTCGCTTTGCACCAGCAGGGCTTCCATCTGGCCCAGCAGTTGCTGGCGCCACTGATCCCCCAGAGGCACCAGATCGGTGGTAGGGGCGGCGAGATCGTCCCCGAGCAGAGCGCAAAGGGTGGCAATCTCCTCATCGATGGATGACATGAGTCCGGTGGGCTCAGTGTCGCCGCCCGCGATGGCCTGCTCCAGGGCGAGGCAGTGGCGCGACAGCTCACGCGCCCCCAGGGTGCTCGCCACGCCGCGCAGGCTGTGGGCCATGCGGGTTGCATCGCTGTGCTCCCCGGCCTGCAAGTGGTGGTGCAGCCGCGCCATGTCCTGGCCATGCTCATGGATGAAGTAGCGAAGCAGGGCCTGGTATTTCTCCTGATTGCCGTTGAGGGTCGCCAGCCCCTGGTCGAGATCCAGGCCCGGGTGTGCCTGCAGGCGGGCAAGGGGGCCTGTCACGGGATGGCGAGTGCTGTCATCCGGGGCAAGCTCGGGGACCTTGCCCTGGGGCAACCAGCGCTGCAGGGCTTCAAACAGCTTGGCGGGGGTGACGGGCTTGGCAATGAAATCGTTCATGCCGGCCGATGCGCTCGCCTTTCTGTCCTCCTCGAAGGCGCTGGCGGTGAGCGCCAGGATGGGCAGCCTGTCCATGCCGGGCAGGGCCCGGATGGCGCGGGTGGCGCTGTAGCCATCCATCACCGGCATCTGTATGTCCATCAGGATGAGGTCGAAGGGGTGCTGGCTGACGAGGGCCAGGGCCTCCTGACCGTTGACGGCCGTCTCGATGACGAGGCCGCTGTGGCACAGGAGCTCGAGCACCACTTCCCGGTTGATGGCGTTGTCTTCCACCAGCAGGATCCGGGCGTGGCGAGGGAAGTTGAAGGCCTGTTGGTTCCCCTGCTCGGACGGGGGCCGGGAAGGGGCGTCCTCCTTTGCCTTGAACAGCCTGGCGGTAAACCAGAAGCAGCTTCCCTGGCCTGGCTCGCTGGTGACCCCGACTTCGCCCCCCATCAGGGCGGCGATCCGGCTGGTGATCGCAAGGCCAAGGCCAGTGCCGCCATATCTGCGGGTGGTGGAGACATCCGCCTGCTCGAACGCCTGGAACAGCTTCTCGCGCTGCGCAGGGGTGATGCCGATGCCGGTGTCTTCCACCTCGAAGCGCAGCAGGTAGCCGGTGGTGAGGGGGCGGGCCAGCCTGACGCGCAGGGTGACGGTTCCCTGCTCGGTGAACTTGATGGCGTTGGTCGCATAGTTGAGCAGGGCCTGGCGCAGGCGGGTGATGTCGCCGTGCACCCAGGCGGGGGTATCGCCGATGTCCGTCACTATGGTGAGCCCCTTGGCCCTGGCCTGGTCGCTCATCAGGGTGCGGACGTTGTCCAGCATGGCGGTGAGGGAGAAATCGGTCAGATCCAGCGTCATCTTGCCCGCATCGATCTTGGAGAGATCCAGGATGTCGTTGAGGATGCTGAGCAGGTGCTGGGCGGCAGTGTCTATCTTGGTCAGCCGTTCGAGGTCGGTGGGATCCCGGGTGTCGCGCTTGAGCAGATAGGTGAGCCCCAGGATGGCGTTCATGGGGGTGCGGATCTCGTGGCTCATGTTGGCAAGGAAGGCGCTCTTGGCGTGGTTGGCGCTTTCGGCCCGCTGGTGGGCCTGGGCCAGCTGCCGGGTGCGCTCGTTGACCATCTCCTCCAGGTGGTAGCGATACTGGTCCAGCTCCTCGCCGAGCTGTTTCTTCTCGGTGATGTCGGCCTGGACCGTGACGTAGTGGGTGATTTCGCCGCTCTCCTGGCGGATCGGCGACACCGTGGCCAGCACCTGGTAGTGGGAGCCATCCTTGCGCTGGTTGATGAATTCGCCATGCCAGCGCTGGCCGTGGTTGATGGCATCCCACAGGGCGACATAGCTGGCATCCGGGGTGAGGCCAGAGCGCAGCAGGGACGGGGTCCGGCCTATCACCTCGTGCTGCTGGTAACCGCTGGCGGCGAGGAAGGCGGGGTTGACGTATTCGATGCGCGCCCGGGTGTCGGTGATGAAGACGCCGTCAGGGCTCTGTTCGAGGGCCAGGGACAACTGGCGCAACTGCTGCTCGGCCAGCTTGCTCTGGGTGATGTCCAGATGGATGCCAAGGAGGCGCACGGGCCGCTGCTGGGCGTCCCGGTAGACGCTCCCTTTGCTCACCAGCCAGCGGATGCCGCCATCTGGCAGCAGGATCCTGAACTCCAGCTCGACGGGGGCGCCGCTGACTGCCCGCTCCGCCAGCAACTGCTCGATGCGGGGCCTGTCATCCGGATGCAGGCAGGCCTGCCAGGCTGCCAGCTCGCCGAGCACCTCGGCACTGCGGCCATAGAGGCGGGCGCATTCCGGCGAGAAGAAGAGACGGTTGCTGACCATGTCCCATTCCCAGATGCCGACATGGGCCCCTTCCTGGGCCATCAGCAGGCGCTGCTCGCTCTCGCGCAGGGCGCTGCTGACGGTTTCGGCGCGCACCCGTGCACTGATGGCGTCGTCCATCAGGTTCAGGGCTGCGAGGCGAGCACGACGCTGGGTATCGAGCGCCATCTGCTGATTGTGTTGCAGGCGCTGCTCCGCGAGCTTGCGCTCCGTGATGTCCTGCACGGTGCCGTAGAGCTCGAGTATGGTGCCATCCCTGTCCCTGAGCGCCGCCCCGCGGGCAATGACCCAGGCGGTCTCCCCCTGCTCCGTGATCACTTCGGCATCGCACTCGTAGGGCTGCCCGTCCAGCCTGCAGCGCTCGACGGCCTGGGCCACCGTGTGCCACCCCTCCTGGGTGAAGTATTTTCTGACCTCGGGATAGACGGCGGGGGGGAGGGCCGGATCCCGGCCATAGATGCGATAGATCTCCGGTGACCAGAAGTGGCTGTCATCGGCCACGCGCCAGCGCCAGTTCCCTATCTTGGCGAGACGCTGGGACTCACGCAGTATGGCTTCGTTGCGGCGCAGCGCCTCCTCGGTCTCCTTGTTCTGCCGGTTGTCCTCGATGATGGAGATGAAGTAGTCGGGATTGCCTTCGGCGTCGCGCACCAGGGCCACCGTCAGGGTGGTCCAGATAATCTCTCCCCCCTTGTGCAGGTAGCGCTTTTCCAGGGTGTAGTGGGGGATAGTTCCCGCCAGCACCCGGGCCACATGGGCCTCATCGAGGTAGAGATCGTCCGGGTGGGTCAACTGCTGGAACGTCATCCCGGTGAGCTCGTCGGCCCGGTAGCCCAGGATGTGGCACAGTCGCTGATTGACACGCAGCCAGTGTCCATCGGGGGAGACCAGGGCGATGCCGACCGCCGCCTGTTCGAAGGTGACCTGGAAGCGGTTCTCGCTCTGCTGCAACTGGTTCTGGGTGTTCATCAGCTCCTGCCAGCGCAGGACCTCTCTGGCCCGGGCGCGATGAAAAGCGGCGCTGAGCACGCTGATGAGCAGACCGTTGGCGATGAGCAGGCACCATTGCACCAGATCCTGGCCAGCCTCGACACTCAGTGAATAGATGGGGGGGAGCATGAAATAGCTGGTGACCAGGGCGGTGATCAGAGTGCAGAGCAGACCTGGCAACAAGCCCCCCAACAGGGCGCAAACGATGATGGGCAGCATGAAGAGAACCAGCAGCGGTCGCTCGCCAAAGGCGATGGGCAGCTGGACCCGGATTTGCAACATCAGAACGGGCAGCAGCACGGCCAGCAGGGAGATCCCCCAGCGCTGGGTGGAGGGGCGCACATGCCACAGGGGTGACCAGCTCATCATGGGAGATCCTCCGGTGGCATGGGGGCCTGGGGATAGGGGGGCGGCACTCCGAGCTGACGGGAGAGCCCGTTGATCTGGTGCTTGAGGGCCAGCATGGCGAGTTCCCTGTCCACCATCACCTTGTTGAACCGCTCCAGCTCATGGTTCTGCTGGCGCAGCTCGCTGGCCTGGCGGGTCAGGGCCTGTTCAACCTGCTCCCGTTCGGTGACATCGAGCAGAATGCCGATGATGGCGGGCTGACCGAGGTAGTCGACGCGCCGCCCGTACAGCTCGACCTCCAGGGATTCCCCGTGCTGATGCAGGGCACTGAAGCGGGTGTGGATATCGCGCGCGTCCTGCTCGCACGCGTGCACCAGCTCTGCGACCCTGGTGCTGTCCTTGGGAGCGGCAAGGGCGTGTAACTGGCCAACGGCGATCAGCGCCCCCGGGGTGTCATAGCCAAACAGTCGGGCAAAACAGGGGTTGATGTAGCAGAGCCGACCCTGCTGGATGATGTAGATCCCGGCAAGGGATTGCTCCACCAGTGCACGGAACAGTCCCTCCCGCTCTCGCAAGTCGGCCTCGGCCCGTTTGAAGTCCGTGATGTCCCGAGAGATGCCGAAGATCCCGATCACCTGCCCCTCGCTGTCTTGCAAGGGGCCTTTGGTTGCGAGAAACACATGCTCGCCATCGGGCAGGGTCAGGTACTCCTCCTCGGTCTGCACCCGATTGCGCTCTATGACCTGGCGCCCGGATGCCATCAGCATCTGCGCCTGCTGCGGCGGGAAGAGCGTCAGATCATCCTGGCCCAGCACCTCGTCAACCGGCTTGCCGACAAACTGGCTGGCGGCCCGGTTGAAGAGGATGTATCTGCCCTCCTTGTTCTTGGCGAAGATGGCGTCTTCCGAGCTGTCGGCGATGGCGGAGAGCAGTTGCAACGCCTCCAGCCGCTGGGACTGGGAGTGCTGAAGCTGCTCGGCCATCTGCAGCCGGGTGTGCTGGCGCAGCAGGATGATGCCGGCGTTGGTGACAAAGAGCACCAGCAGGCCGATGAGACCGATCCAGACGCTCTCCTTGAAGGTGGCCTGGTAGAGTTCCGCCTTGTCGATCTTGGCCAGCAGGTACCAGTCCGTGTTCATGACCGGATAGACAACCCCGAAGACCTCGCTGCCCCGGTAATCCTGGCCATAAAGCACCTGGGGCGTGCCGCGTTCGGCGAGCCGCAAATACTGGGCAGCCAGCAGGGTGGGGTGGGTGACGGGATAGTGCAGGGTGAGAGCCGGTTCCGGGCGATAGCGCAGGCTACTCAGATAGTGGACCTGATCCCCCTGCTGGCGAAACAGAATGGCTTCTCCGCTGCTGTCTGGGACGGGCCAGGACCCCAGGATCTGATCGAGCCAGCGATTTGCGCTTATCTGCATCACCAGCACGGGGGCAGGTCCTGCAGCGACCTCCAGATTGACCAGAAAGTCCAGCCTGGCGTGGCCGCGATCATCGAGATAGGGACCAAGACGCATGACGTTGCCCTGCTCGAGCCGTGTCAGGGCGTCACGCAACGTGGCATTCATGGTGTCGCCACCCGGGGTATGCCACAGGGGATGTCCGGCAGGATTGAACACGGCCGCACCGTGAAATCCGCGTACCGAGATGAATTCGAGCAGCCTTGCCAGTGGTGGCGTGATCGCTTCGGGTGAGGATGGTCCTTGTCCGGGACGATAGAAATCAGTACTGCCCAGACCCTTTATGAGCTGGTGAATATCCTCCTCGTGGGTACCGAGCCACTCGGTGACGCGCTGGCTCTTGAGATCGGCGATGGCTTCGAGACGAGCCACCTCCTTGTTGCGTGCCAGTTCGATGTTGCGGGCGATGGCCATGGCGGTCAGGGCCAGAATGAGCCCGTTGAGCAACAGGAAGGGGATCCATTGACGCCGTGTAAAGACAGGTGTGCTGCCGGTGGTGTCAATGCGACGACGCAGCATGGCATAGAGCATGAGGGCCGTGATGAGGATGAAGAGCCAGCCCTTGATGGTGCTTGCCATGGCGAACTGGGCAGGGGTGCTGAACAGCCACTCCACCGCCTTGTCGGAGAGCAGGATCCACAGGCTTGCCACGGCGGCATAGGTGAGCACGACGTTGAGCACATGTGCCCGGGTCAGGGGAGCCTCAGCCATCCACGGCCTCGCTGCCATCCTGGTAGCGTTCGGCAATGGTGACGAACGCGTCGAAATGGCGATCGAAGGCGGTCACGACATCGGGATCGAAATGGTGGCCACTGCCGGAGAGGATGAGGGCGCGCGCCTCGTCGTAGCTCATGGCCGGCTTGTAGACCCTGGCGCAGATGAGGGCGTCAAACACGTCTGCCAGCGCCATCAGGCGGGCCGAGAGGGGTATGGCGTCCCCTTGCAAGCCATCCGGGTAGCCGCTGCCATCCCACTTCTCGTGGTGCCAGTGGGCGATCTCCTTGGCCAGGGTGAGGAAGGCCAGGGGCTGCTCCATGTCCTGTTCGGCCTCCTCGATGGCATCGCTGCCGAGCTTGGCGTGGGTGCGCATGATCTGCCATTCCTCCGGGGTCAGCTTGCCCGGCTTGAGCAGGATGTGGTCGGGAATGCCCACCTTGCCGATATCATGAAGCGGTGCGGAGCGGCTCAGCAGATCGATGTAACCCGGGGTCAGGGTATCGGCGAAACGGGGGTGATCAGCCAGGGCGCTCGCCAGCAGACGCACATAGCCCTGGGTGCGCAGGATATGGTTGCCGGTTTCGGGGTCGCGGATCTCCGCCAGATGGGCGAGAGCTCGGATGGAGACCTGCTGGATCAGGTCGTTTTCCGCCATTCGCCGCGCGACCTCGGCTTCCAGCGCCGCATTCTGGTTTTGCAGACCGTCACGGGCCTGCTTGGCCTCCAGCTGGGTACGCACCCGGGCCTGAACGACCACCGGTTTGATGGGCTTGGTGATGTAATCAGCGGCGCCGAGGGAGAGGCCGAACTCCTCGCTCTGGGGGTCGGCGAGGGCGGTGAGCAGAACGACGGGAATACGGCTGCTGATCGGGGACTGACGCAATTGCCTGAGCACTTCATAACCATCCATGCCGGGCATCATCACATCCAGCAGGATGAGGTCAGGCTTTGGATCCGCGCTGACGATGCGCAGGCATTTTTCCCCGCTCTGCGCAGCCAGCACGCGGTAATGAGGCGAAAGCAATTCGGTCAGTACCATCAGATTTTCGGGTGAGTCGTCGACGATCAGGATGGTGGCGTTGTGAGGTGTCAACATATGTCTTCCATGACGCTATCCCTGTGAGGTCGAGTATAGAGCCAATTGCTGCCAAATCATAAGGTTCGCCCCCATCGGGGAGAAAGAGGCCTGCCCGGATGGGCAGGCTGTCTGATGCCGGAAAGGGGCGCGTCACGCAGTGCGGCCGTCACCCCAGCAGCGAATGGCTTCTGCCACGTCAAACTTGCCCTCCAGCAGGGCACGGCCGAGGATGATCCCCTTGACGCCAGTTCCCTTGAGCGCCTCGATATCCGCCAGACCGCCGATACCGCCGGAGGCCTGGAAGCCGACGCTCGGGTAGCGGGCACAGAGATCCCGGTAGAGTTCGACGTTGGTGCCCGCCAGGGTACCGTCCCGGCTGATGTCGGTGCAGAGCACGTGTCTGAGTCCGGCGGGGAGGAAGCGCTCGATCAGCGCCTCGATGGAGATGCCGCTGTTCTCCTGCCAGCCAGCCACTGCGATGTGGCGGTTGCCCTGTTCATCGATGTTGACATCCAGGGCCAGCACGATGCGCTCGGGGCCATATTTCTCCATCCAGCTGGCCACCAGATCCGGGGATTTGACGGCGGTGGAACCGATCACCACCCGGCTGGCGCCGGCCGCCAGCAAGTCGGCCACATCCTGTTCGCTGCGCACGCCACCGCCGACCTGCACCGGTGCCTCGGTGGCGGACAGCAGCTGGGCGATGAGGGCCAACTGGCGGGCCTTGGCATCCTTGGCGCCGTCCAGATCCACCAGGTGCAACTGAGCCGCCCCCTGGCTGACATAGTCATCGAAGCGGGCCTGCGGGTTGTCGCTGTAGGCGGTTTTCTGGCCGTAGTCGCCCTGGTAGAGGCGCACGACCTGACCGTTGATGAGGTCGATTGCGGGAATAATCATGCCTGTCATAGCTCCAGAAAGTTTTGCAGTAGGCGGGCACCGGCCGGGCCGGATCGCTCCGGGTGGAATTGGGCGCCAAAGAAGTTGTCCCGCCCGACGATGGCGGTAAAGGGCAGGCCGTAGTCGCAGGTCGCCAGGGTCGCGTCGGTCACCTCCAGCGCATAGGAGTGGACAAAGTAGAAGTAGCTGCCGCTGGGGATGCCTTTGAGTAGCGGGTGGGTCTCGTCGTGTTCAATCTGGTTCCAGCCCATGTGGGGCAGGCGCAGGTTGCCCACCTCCATCAGGCGGATCCTGCCAGGCACGATGCCGAGGCAGTCGATGAGCGCTCCTTCGCTGCCATCGGCGCTCATGTTCTCTTCCGAGGCCTGTGCCAGCATCTGCATGCCGAGGCAGAAACCGAGCAGCGGCTGCTTGGCGGCGCGAATGAGGGGCACCAGTTCCCGCTCATTGAGGTTCTTCATGGCGGCGATGGCGGTGCCGACGCCGGGCAGGATCAGTTTGTCCGCCTGCTCGATGTCGGTGGCCTTGCAGCTCACCCTGGGTTGCACGCCGAGGCGCTCGAACGCCATGCGCACCGAGGCGAGGTTGGCGCAGCCGGTGTCGATGATGACCAGGTTCTGTTTCCCCATCACAGCACCCCCTTGCTGGAGGGAAGCTCGCTCCCTTCCACGCGAATGGCCTGGCGCAGGGCGCGGCCAAAGCCTTTGAACAGCGCCTCCACCTGATGGTGGGTGTTGCCGCTGCCCACCTTCATCTGCAAGGTGATGGCCATGGCGTCAGAGAGGGAGCGGAAGAAGTGGGGCACCATCTCGGTGGCCATCTCTCCCACGCTGTCGCGACCAAAGCCGCTCGGGCAGTCGAACACGAAGTAGGGACGGCCGCTCAGATCCAGCGCCGTGGCCACGTCCAGCTCGGTCAGCGAGGTGCTGTCAGCCTCCTGGCGGGGACGCCCGTCGATCACCGCCTGCACCTCGTCCATCGCCAGCACGAAGCCGAAGCGGCCGATGCCGCGCTTGTTGCCAAGGGCCTGGCGCAGGGCTTGACCCAGCGCCAATCCCACATCTTCCACCGTGTGGTGATCGTCGATGTGCAGATCGCCGCTCACTTTGAGCTTGAGGCGAAAGCCCGCGTGGGTCGCTATCTGATCCAGCATGTGATCGAAGAAGCCGATGCCGGTGGCGATCTGGTTGCCACCGCTCTTGTCGAGATCCACCGCCACCTGGATGCGGGTCTCCTTGGTGTAGCGCTCCACCTCGGCCACGCGCCCCTTGGAGAGCAGCTGATCACGAATGGCATTCCAGCCGTGATCTTGCGGGTGGTAGCGTATGCCGCGGATGCCCATGTTCTCGGCAAGCTGGATGTCGGTCTGTCTGTCGCCAATCACGAAGGAGTTGGCAAAGTCGATGCGGCCCGAGGCGAGATACTCCTTCACCAGCCCAAGGTGAGGCTTGCGGCAGCTGCAACCGTCGGTGGGGAAGTGGGGACAGATCAGCACTTGCTCCCAGGTGACGCCCTGGGATTCGAAGAGGTGCATCATCAGGTCGTGAGGTGGCTGGAAGTTTTCAAGGGGCAGGCTGGCGGTGCCGAGCCCATCCTGGTTGGTCACCATCACCAGCACGTAGCCAGCGGCCTGGAGCTCACGCAGCACAGGTATCACCATGGGCTCGAAGCGCAGCTTCGCAAGGCTGTCCACCTGCTTGTCGGTGACCGGCTCCTCGATCAGGGTGCCGTCACGGTCGATAAACAAAAACGGGGTTTTCATCGCTACATCCTTGCTTGTCTTACAGAGAGGGTGGGGGCAGGTCACGCAATACCGCCAGCACGGCGTCCATTTCGCCCTGGTAGCCGATGGTGATGCGGATGCTGTTGTCAAGGCCAGGCTTGCTGGAGAAATCACGCAAGATGATGCCGGCGGCCTTCATGGCGGCGAACACGGCTGCGCCATCTTTGAAGCGCACCAGCACGAAGTTGCCCTTGTCCTCGAACACTTCCTTGACGCAGGACAGACGAAGCAGCTCCGCCTTGATGAGCGCCTTTTGCTTGTTGAGTTCTAGCACCCGCTCCTGCATCAGTTCCAGCCCCATGGGAGAGAGCGCCTGGGCGGCAATCTGGGCGATGGGGTCGGGAATGGGGTAGGGCGCGATCACCTTGGCCAGCATGGCAATCACCTCGGGATCCCCCAAAGTAAAGCCGCAGCGGATCCCCGCCAGGGCGAAGGCCTTGGAGAGGGTGCGGGTCACCACCAGGTTCGGGTATTGGGCGAGCAGGTCCACCACGGAGGCCTCCGGGCAGAACTCGATGTAGGCCTCGTCCACGACGATGATGGCGCGGTCCCGGGCCTTCTCCAGCAGGGCGACGAGTCCCTTGCGGCCCACCAGATCCCCGGTGGGATTGTTGGGGGAGCAGAGGAACACCAGCTTCACGTCAGAGAGGCGATCGGCGATGGCGGGCCAGTCCGGCTGACGGCTGGCGGTCAATGGCTGCTCGACAATCCCCACGCCACAGGTCTCGGCGCTGATGGCGTACATGCCGTAGGTGGGGGGACAGATGAGGATCTGATCTTCCCCCGCCTCACAGAAGGTGCGGATCAGCAGCTCGATGGCCTCGTCGGCGCCGCGGCTCACCAGCACCTGATCCGGATTGACCCCGGCGTAGGCGGCATAGCCATTCACCACCTCGGCCGGCTGGCACTCGGGATAGCGGTTGAGACGGCTCCCCTCGACGGTGAAGGGGTAGGCCAGGGGGGCCTCGTTGGCATTGAGCCAGACGTGGCCCTGGCCGCCGATGCGGCGCGCGGACTGGTAGGGAGTGAGAGCCCGCACGACGCGACGGGCCAGATTGACGATGCTCATGACAAATCCTTCTGCTGTGCTGTTTGTTGGGGCTCGGCGGCCAGGGCGTTCAACCTGAGGGTGACGGCATGCTTGTGGGCATCGAGTCCCTCGGCCTGGGCGATGCGCTGGACGATGGGGCCAAGGCCGCGAATGCCGTCTGCAGTGAGCTCTTGAACCGTGTAGCGGCGCTGATAGTCGGCAAGCCCCAAGCTCGAGCAGGTGCGGGCATAGCCGTAGGTGGGCAGGGTGTGGTTGGTGCCGCTGGCGTAATCACCGACCGACTCCGGTGTCCATGCCCCGAGGAAGATGGAGCCCGCGTTCTCGAGCTTGTCCAGCAGATCCCGGGGGACCCGGGTCTGCACGATGAGGTGTTCCGGTGCATAGGCGTTGGAGATGGCGCAGGCCTCCTCCAGGTTGTCGCAGAGGATCACCAGGCTTGCCTTCAGGGCTTGCTCGGCGATGTCGCGGCGGCTGAGGTCGGCGAGTTGCGCCTGGATCTCGCTGCCGATGGCATCGGCCAGGGAAGCGGAGGTGGTGACCAGCACCACCTGGCTGTCGGGGCCGTGCTCGGCCTGGGAGAGCAGATCCGATGCCACGAAGGCCGGGTTGGCGCTCTCGTCTGCGATCACCAGCACCTCGGAGGGGCCGGCTGGCATGTCGATGGCGGCGCCCCGCCAGTCACGGGAAACCTGGCCCTTGGCTTCGGTCACATAGGCGTTGCCCGGGCCGAAGATCTTGTCCACCTTGGGGATGGTTTGCGTGCCATAGGCCATGGCCGCGATGGCCTGGGCGCCGCCGATGGCGAACACCTGACGGACGCCACAGGCGCGGGCGGCAAACAGGATCTCGTCGCTTGCCGGAGACGGGGTACAGAGCACCACCTCACGGCAACCGGCCAGGCTTGCCGGAATGGCCAGCATCATCACGGTGGAGGGGAGCGGCGCGCTGCCTCCCGGGACATAGAGACCGACCCGGCTGATGGGTTGGGTGCGCAGCTCGCACAGTACCCCGGGCTGGGTCTCGACGCGCACGATGGGCTGCACCTGGGCGGCGTGGAAGGTACGGATATTGGCGATGGCGGCCTCGATGGCGCCCTTGATGTCATCACCGAGTCGAGCGCAGGCGGCATCCACTTCCGCGTCGCTCACCCGAAGCTGTTCCCGGGGCGCGCGTTCGAAACGCTGGCTCAGCTCGCGCAGGGCCTCATCGCCCCGGCTGCGTACCGCAGCAATGATGTCTCGCACCACGGTACCGATGTCGGCTTCGTCGCCAAGGGCGGGCCGGGTCAGGACCTCGGCTTGCCGGGCGGGGGAGAGGGTCTTCCAGATCAGGGTCTGCATGATGTGTCTTCCTTATTCCATCTCTCTCGGCTTATTCCATCATCTTTTCAATGGGCAGCACCAGGATGGAGCTGGCACCCAGGGCCTTGAGCTGTTCCATGGTCTCCCAGAACAGGGTTTCGCTGGAGACGACGTGCAGGGCCACCTGGTTGGTGTCACCGGCGAGCTGCATGATGGTGGGACGCTCCGCCCCCGGCAGCAGATCGGTGATGGCATCGAGCTTGTCTTTGGGGGCGTGCAGCATGATGTATTTGCTTTCGCGCGCCTGCTGCATCCCCTGGATGCGGGGCAGCAGCTTGTCGATGAGTTTCTGCTTGGCATCGTTCAGGGGGTTGGGGGCCTGCACCAGGACGGCCTTGGAACGGTAGATCACCTCGACCTCTTTCAGGCCGTTGGCTTCCAGGGTTGCGCCGGTGGAGACCAGATCGCAGATGGCATCGGCCAGACCCGCGCGGGGGGCCACTTCCACCGAGCCGCCCAGCATCACGCTCTTGAAGCCCAGGCCCTTCTCGTCGAAGAAGCGCTTGAGCAGACCGGGGTAGGAGGTGGCGATGCGCTTGCCAGCCAGGCTCTCGGGTCCTGTGTAGTTGACATCGTCCGGCACCGCCAGAGAGAGGCGGCAGCCGCCAAAGTCGAGCTGCTTGAGGGTCTTCACCGCAAAGGGCTGCCCCTGGGCTGCGCGGATGAGCTGCACCTCTTCGAGAACGTTCTCGCCGATGATGCCAAGATCGACCACCCCTTCCATCACCAGACCCGGGATGTCGTCATCACGCACCCGCAGAATGTCGATGGGCATGTTCTCGACATGGGCGATGAGGCGCTGTTCCCGCAGGTTGATCTTGAGGCCGCAGCTCTTGAAGAGGGCCTGGGAATCCTGGCTCAGACGACCGGATTTTTGCATGGCGATGCGCAGACGTTGTGTTTCCATTGCTCGGTTTCCTTCTAGTCAAAAACGAAAAAACCCTCGGAAGTATGTGCTTCCGAGGGTTCATGAATCTTGCGGTCCTTTTGGAAGTCACCAGTTAAGTGTCTTCCAGCAGTCAACCTCCTGAAAGACTATTCGGGATGATGATGGTGATGATGAGTCTTCAGGTTGGTGAACTTCATGATGTAATCAATCCTTTACAAATCAGATGCCGTTGTTGACGCCCGGTTTAAACTACCTGCCTTGACAGAAAATGCAACCGAAAAATGTGATCCGGACGATTAAAGTTGAGAAAACGGTTTTCTGGTCGATAACTAGACAATGAGATGCCAAAGGAGGCGACATCATGCCCAGCCAGGACCTGTTATTTCCCATCCTGCCCCGCGCACCCTCGACACCGAGCCCGGATGACATCAAGCGGGAGGTGACCCAGATCAGCCAGAAACATCAGCTGCGCAAGATAGGCACCGACAATGGCGGCGGTGGCCAGCATCACCAGCAGAGAGAGCAGCCGCCAAAGCCTGATCAACCAGCGGTGCAGGATGATGATCACAAACCGGATCCGGACCACCGGATTGATCTCTTCGTCTGAACGCATTATCAGTCCCGCTTTTTCCGCGCTTTTGGCATAATGCCCGCTTTTGCAGCGGGACATGCCTTTGACCATCATCCAGACCCTGTTCAAGCCAGACGGCCCCCTGGCCCGCCATATCGACGGCTTCAAGGCCCGTGCCCCGCAACTGGAGATGGCCGAGGCGGTGTCGCGCGCCATCAAGCAAGGTGGCCGCTTGCTGGTGGAGGCTGGAACGGGCACTGGCAAAACCTATGCCTATCTGGTGCCTGCGCTGGAATCCGGCAAGCGGGTGGTGATCAGCACCGGGTCCAAGAACCTGCAAGAGCAGCTCTTCTATCGGGATCTGCCCACCATCACGGGGGCGCTTCACTACACCCCGCCGGTGGCACTGCTCAAGGGGCGCAGCAATTACCTCTGCATCGAGCGGATGAACCGGCTATTGAGTGAATCCCATCTGCAAAAGCCCGAGATCCTGAGCGATCTCGTGAAGGTCAAATCCTGGTCGACCGCCACCGACAACGGCGATGTGGGGGATATCCCGGGGCTACAGGAGAACGCCGAGATCCTTGCCCACGTCACCAGCACCAACGACAACTGCCTGGGTCGCGACTGCCCCTATTACGATGATTGTCACCTGGTCATCGCCCGGCGCCGTGCCATGGACGCCCAGGTGGTGGTGATCAACCACCACCTCTTTTTCGCCGACATGGCGGTCAAAGACACCGGCTTTGGCGAGCTGGTGCCCGAGGCGCAGGTCTATGTATTCGACGAGGCGCACCAGCTGCCCGAGATCGCCAGCCACTACTTCGGCAAGTCCGTGGGCAGCCGCACCATCCAGGATTTGGCGCAGGATATCCAGCTCGCCTACCGGGCAGAGGCTCATGACATGGCCCAGCTTGGCAAGGCGGCGGACAGGCTCGCCATTGCCAGTCAGGATTTGCGCCTTGCCTTCGGCGTGGAGGGGGGGCGCGGCAACACCCGGGATCTGCTGAGACAATCCCTCTGGGCCCAGGCGCTGGCCCGCCTCAACGATGCCATCGGGCTCTGTTATGAAGTGCTGAAACTGGCGCTCGGGCGAGGGGAGCAGCTGGATCACTGTTTCGAGCGCATCAGTGAGCTGCGCACCCGCCTTGGGGAGGTGCTGGCGATCAACCAGACCGGTTTCTCCTACTGGTATGACTGTTCGCGTCTGCACTTTACCCTCAATCTGACGCCGCTGTCGGTCGCCGAGCGCTTCGGTGCCGAGGTGCAGCGCCCCGAGGTGGCCTGGGTCTTCACCTCGGCCACCTTGACGGTGGACAATCGCTTCGCCCACTTCGTCGCCGAGATGGGGCTGGCCGGCAGCGCCGAACTCATTCTCGACAGTCCGTTCGATTACGCCGAGCAAGCGCGCCTGTGCGTACCCCGTTTCTTGCCAGAGCCCAATGCCTTCGGGCGCGGGGAGCAGCTGGCGACCCTGATGATCCCCCTCATCAACAAGACGCCGGGGGGGTGTTTCTTCCTCTGCACCAGTCATCAGGTGATGCGCCAGGTGGCCGAGGTGCTGCGCCGGGAAATCGGCCGCACCGTCCTGCTGCAAGGGGAAGACAACAAGCAGCGGCTGCTCAAGACCTTCGTGGAGAACGGTCGGGCCGTGCTGGTGGCCACCAGCAGTTTCTGGGAGGGGATAGACGTGCGGGGGGCGGCATTGTCCTGTGTTATCATCGACAAGCTGCCTTTTGCGAGCCCGGACGATCCCCAGCTCAAGGCACGGGTGGAGGATTGCAAGCTCAAGGGGGGGGATCCCTTTGCCGAGCTGCAGTTGCCCAAGGCGGTGATTGCCCTCAAGCAGGGGGTGGGGCGGCTCATCCGTGATCGCAGTGATCACGGCGTACTGGTTATTTGTGATCCTCGGGTGGTCAACAAGCCCTATGGCGCCACCTTCATCAAGAGCCTGCCTGCCATTCCACGGACCCGGGAGCTGGCGACCCTGGGAGAATTTTTCGGACCACGGGAGTGAGTCCGCCGCGCCGGGGCTGATTGCACCCGGCCATGCATGACGGCAGGCCTTGGCCATGCTGACGATTTAACTGACTGATGTGAAGAGAATAAAAAGAATGGATGAGTTGAAGATCCTGGCCGTGGATACCGCCACCGAAGCCTGCTCCGCAGCCCTCATGGTGGGTGACACCCTCTACTCCCGCTGGGAAGAGGCGCCGCGTGACCATACCCGCAAGATCCTGCCCATGGTTCAGGCTCTGTTGGATGAAGCCGGTCTATCGTTGGATGAGCTCGACGCCATCGCCTTCGGTCGTGGGCCTGGCTCCTTCACCGGGGTACGGATCGGGATCAGCGTGGCCCAGGGGCTCGCCTTTGGTGCCGGCGTGCCGATGATCGGTGTCTCCACCCTGGCGGCCATGGCCCAGGGGGCCCATAAGCTGGAAGGGGCCGAGCAGGTGCTTGCCGCCATCGATGCGCGCATGGACGAGGTCTATTTCGGCCACTACGCCTTGGTGGACGGGGTGATGACGCTGGTGGGCGAGGAGGTGGTGAGCGAGCCAGCCGCACTGGTGCAGGCCCGTGACAAGCTGACTGGCGCGGTGAGCTGCGTTGGCACCGGTTTTGAAACCTATGGCGAGACCCTGTGCGGCCTGGCAGATGTGCTGATGCCAAGCCAGGTGCGTTTCCCGGCGGCCGCCGACATGCTGCCTCTGGCACGCCAGGCCTGGTTTGCGGGTGAGGCGGTGCCGGTTGAGCAAGCCACCCCTGTCTATCTGCGTGACAAGGTGACCTGGAAGAAACTGCCGGGTCGCGAATAGGCGGCAACGGCTGCCCCGGGCTGCTTTGTCGGACGATGAAGGAGAGACGAATGAGAAAATCCGTGATCATGCTGGGATTGGTGGGGCTGCTGCTGGGCGGTTGCAGCACGGTGCCCAAAGAGCTTGCCTATGAGCCTGCGGATCAGCTGGTGGCCTATCAACCCGCTCTGCAGGGGATGGAAGGCAAGCCGGCCCGCTGGAGCGGTGTCATCTCGGCGGTCCACAACAAGGCGGATCAGAGTGTCATCGAGGTGGTCTATCTGCCCCTCAAGTCTAACGGGGTGCCGGAGCAGACCGAGCAGAGCCCCGGTCGTTTTCTCGCCATCATGCAGGGGTTTGTCGACCCGACCCTCTATGCCAAGGGTCGCAGCCTGACGGTGCTCGGCACCCTCGACAAGCCTGTGGACAGCCAGATTGGCGAGCACAAGTATCGCTTCTCGGTACTCAAGGTGACGGGGAGCAAGCTGTGGCCACCGGTGAAGGAGGTGGAGATCCGCTACATGGATCCCTACTTTTACGATCCTTTCTATGATCCCTTCTGGCCCAGACGGCCCCTGCGCCGCTGAGGAGCCCGGATGACGGCGACATTGCAGGAGCGCAGGCTGCGCCTGGCGGACGGGCGGCACATCGCCCTGCTGGACAATGGTCAGGAGGGCAGACCGCTGCTGGTGGCCCTCCATGGCTGGCTCGACAACGGTGCCAGCTTTTTGCCTCTGGCCCCCTGGCTGGGGGCGTTTCATCTGGTCTGCGTCGATCTGCCGGGCCATGGTCACTCCGATCACAAGTCGACTCCCTATGTCTTCGTGGACTGGCTGGATGATCTCTACCAGATCACCCAGGCCGCGGGCTGGCAGCGTTTCATCCTGCTTGGTCACTCCCTGGGGGCGCTGATTGCCTCTGCCTATGCCGGCGTTTTTCCCGAACAAATCGAGCGGCTCATTCTGCTGGAGGGGCTCGGCCCCTTGAGCCAGCCCGACGAGGAGGTACCGGTGCAGCTGCGCCGCGCCATCCTCAATCGCACTCGTACCCGTGAGCGTGCAACCAGTGGATTTGCCACCCTCGAGGAGGCGGTGGCTGCCCGCTGCAAGGTGGCGGACATCCCCCCGAGTGCGGCACGCCTTATCTGCGAGCGACAACTGGAGGTGCGGGCAGGGCGCTGGTATTGGCGCAGTGATCCCCGTCTTCGCGATCTCTCGCCCCTGCGCATGAGCGAGGGGCAGGCCCAGGCCCTGATCCGGGCCATCGTCTGTCCGGTGCTCTTTATCCGGGGAGAGCAGGGCTTCCCCGGGCTCCTGGCACAGTGGCAGTTGCGGGAGGCGGCCTTTGGCCACATTGAACGGGTGACAGTGGCAGGAGGCCATCATTTTCATATGGAAAATTCATCAGAAACCGCCGTTTATATCGAAAACTTCGCTGAAATCCGGTAGGATCGGCGGCTTTGAATCATGTCAGGTTTGCTTTCTCCCTCACACTTCCCGTTGTTAATTCACTGTTAATTGATGTTGCCTTATGTAAATATGTGCGGCATTAGAGCATGAACTTAAAACAATTGATTGAAATGGATGTGACAGGGACGGAGGCAACACAGTGAGCGCACAGGTGCGAGTTATGCAGGAGAAGTTCGTGGAAAGAGTCTGGCTGAAGCGTTATCCAGAAGGGGTGCCCGCCGAGATCAATCCAGACCAATACGGCTCTCTGGTCGAGATGTTTGAAGAGTCGGTGAACCAGTTCGCCGATCAACCCGCCTTCGTCAACATGGGGCAGACCATTACCTACCGCCGGCTGGAGGAGCAGTCCCGAGCCTTCGCCGCCTACCTGCAAAACGAGCTGAAGCTCGGCAAGGGGGACAGGGTGGCCGTGATGATGCCGAACCTGCTGCAATACCCCATCGCGGTATTCGGCATCCTGCGGGCCGGCATGACGGTGGTGAACGTCAACCCCCTCTATACCCCGCGCGAGCTGGAGCATCAGTTGAAAGACTCCGGCGCCAAGGCCATCGTCATCGTCTCCAACTTTGCCCACACCCTGGAAAAAGTGGTGTATGACACCCCGGTCAAGCACGTGATCCTGACCCGGATGGGAGACAACCTGGGGCTGGCCAAGGGGACCCTGGTCAACTTCGTGGTCAAATACGTCAAGAAGCTGGTGCCCAAGTACAACCTGCCCCATGCCAGCACCATGCGCCAGGCCCTCGCCAAGGGGCGCTACCTGCAGTACATCAAACCCGAGATCAGCAACCAGGACATCGCCTTCCTGCAATACACCGGCGGGACCACCGGCCTCTCCAAGGGCGCCATGCTGACTCATCGCAACATGATCGCCAACGTCGAGCAGTGCCTCGGTGTCTATGGCCCCGTGCTGGAGCGCGGCAAGGAGTTCGTGGTCACGGCGCTGCCGCTCTATCACGTCTTCGCCTTGACGGTGAACTGCCTGCTGTTCATGCGTCTGGGGGGCTACAACCTGCTCATCAGCAACCCCCGCGACATCCCGGGTTTTGTCAAAGAGATCAAGAAATATCCTTTCACCTGCATCACCGGGGTGAACACCCTGTTCAACGCCCTGGTCAACAACGACGAGTTCAAGGGCATGGATTTTGCCAAGCTCAAGCTCACCATCGGTGGCGGCATGGCGGTGCAACGGGCGGTGGCCGAGCAGTGGAAGGGGCTGACCGGCACCCCGCTGCTGGAGGGCTATGGCCTGACCGAGTGCTCGCCCCTGGTGAGCGTCTGCCCCTATGATCTGGTGGATTACAACGGCTCCATCGGCCTGCCGGTCTGCTCCACCGAGATCCGTCTGGTGGATGACGAGGGGAACCAGGTCACCGAACGGGGCGCCCCCGGCGAGATGCAGGTGCGCGGTCCTCAGGTGATGACCGGCTACTGGCAGCGCCCGGAGGCGACCGCCGAGGTGATGCAGGATGGCTGGCTCTGCACCGGCGACATCGCGGTATGCGACGAGCAGGGTTTCTTCAAGATCGTCGATCGCAAGAAGGACATGATCCTGGTCTCCGGCTTCAACGTCTACCCGAACGAGATAGAAGACGTGGTGGCCCTGCATCCCAAGGTGCTGGAGGTGGCCGCCGTCGGCGTACCCAACCCGGTGTCCGGCGAGCAGGTGAAGATCTTCGTGGTCAAGAAAGATGCAAAGCTGGCGGAAGAGGAGATAATTGCCCACTGCCGCAAACATCTGACTGCCTATAAGGTGCCGAAACTGGTAGAATTTCGCGACGAACTTCCCAAGACCAACGTGGGCAAGATCCTGCGCCGCGTACTGCGCGACGAGGAGATTGCCAAGCAGTAACCGGCATGGACTGCTTTGCAGTCCAGCGCTGTCGTTATGCAAAACCGTGGGACATCCACGGTTTTTTCTTTCTGGATCCGACCAACGTGCAGGCAACGATGCAATATCAACTCATTTCACAGCAAGCCGAACTGGATCAGTATCTCGCTTCTCTGGCCGACGTTCCCCTGGCCATCGATACCGAATTCGTTCGCACCCGTACCTACTATCCCCAGCTCGGTCTGTTCCAGATCTACGATGGCAAGCAGCTTGCCCTGCTCGATCCCCTGACCCTGGATCTCTCCGGTTTGTGGCAGCGCCTCGGTCGGGCCGGACAGATTGCCATCCTGCACGCCTCCGGTGAGGATCTGGAACTCATCCAGCATCAGGCGGGTCACCTGCCCAACCAGATGCACGATACCCAGCTGGCGGCAGCCTTCCTGGGCCATGGCGTGTCGGTGGGGTTTGGCGCTCTGGTCAACGAATTCCTCGGGGTCGAGCTTGAGAAGGATCAGGCCCGTACCGACTGGCTGGCGCGCCCCCTTACCCCTCGTCAGCTGGAATATGCCGCGGCGGATGTCTTCTACCTCATGCCCCTCTACGAGAAGGTGATGGCCAGACTGCGCGAGAGCGGCAAGTTCCCCTGGTTCGAGCAGGAGTGCCAGAACCACTCCGCCCGCAAGACCCAGGGCAGCGATCCCCGTCAGGCCTACCTCGAGATAGTCAACGCCTGGCAACTGGGTTGCCGCGAGCTGGCCATCCTGCGCGAGCTGGCCGCCTGGCGCCAGCAGGAAGCGGTACGCCGGGATCTCGCCCTCAACTTCGTGGTCAAAGAGCTGCACCTGTTCAAGGTGGCGGAGCGTCGTCCCGCTTCCCTTCGGGATCTCAACGAACTGGGCCTCTCGCCCATCGAGATCAAGATCCACGGCAAGCGGATGCTGGACATCGTCGCCGCCGCCCAGCAGAGCGACCCTGCGAGCTGGCCCGATCCCATCCGCCGTCTGGTGGACTTCCCCCAGTACAAGGCCGAGCTCAAGCGCATCAAGGCCATGGTGGAGGAGAAGGCCAAGGCCAGCAACATTCCGCCGGAGCTGGTGGCGAGCAAGAAGATCATCCACCAGTACTTCACCTGGAGCTGGCGCATGAGTGCCGAGGAGCGGGCCAGGGCGGACAAGCCCATGCTGCTGCAAGGGTGGCGTCATGAGCTGGTAGGCCACCTGCTGGCCCAGTGACGAGTACGCAGTACGAGAAGGGGAGTCCATGACTCCCCTTTTTCATGCCTGTGCGGCTGCCCCCGGGGGTTGCCGGGATCGTCGCGCCAGGGGGTTGGTCATGATGGGAAGCGAGAAGGGGTGGAGGAGGAAAATGGCGGGCACAAAAGGTGCCCCCATCAGAGTTCGTGAGCGTGGAATCCCTTGCGGTAGCGGGCCTCGCAGCGCGGGCAGCGTTGCAGGGTCGGATCCTGTTCCAGCTGTTCAGGGAGCAGCGGCTCCTCACAATCGGAGCAGAAGCCATAGAGCCCCAGATCCATCTGGCAGAGCGCCGCGTCGAGCCGTTTGAGGCGTGCCACGCTGTGTTCCACCCCGGGCAGATCGAGACGGCTGGTCAGATCAACCAGTTGATCCCGCTCGCAGCGCTCCACCTTCTGTGCCCAGTCATCTTGTCGACAGGCCTTGAGCTGACGGATCAGCTCCTCTCTTGTTTGCGCCCAGTCGGTCAGAAGGCGCTGATGCCATTCGGCCAACCGGGCTTGCGTCACTTCACACACAGCAGCCCCCAAAAACGAGTGATAAAACTCGGCCAGTATAGGGAAACCCGCGGTTTATCAAGATGACATGAGTCAAGTTAACCGTGCTTTGACGGGTTTTTCCGGCAGGTGCTGCGGCTTGCCGGTGATGACGTAGAGCACCCCCGCCACCAGACAGACGACACCTACCAGGGTACTCATGGGGGGCATGATCCCGCGCAGCATAAAAGCGTACAAGAGCCCCGCCAGAGTCTCGAACACGATGAGCGGCCCGACCAGCACGGTCGGCAGGCGCTGGCTCGCCTCGTTCCAGCACAGGGTGCCGAGCCAGGAGCAGAAGAGCCCCACCGCCCCCATCAGCAGCACGAAGCGCAGGGGCGTCGGCCCGAAGGGCAGGGGAAAGTCCGGTGCGCTCAGGGCAAGATGGCCGAGGCTGCCGAGATAGGCAATGAGCGCCACCGGCAGGGTCACCAGCCCCTGGGCGGTGGCCCAGACGGCCGGACTGCGGCCCGGGTGCTCGCGCAGCCAGCGGGCGTTGCGCAGGGGATACCAAGTCCAGCACAGCACGGCGCCCATCGCCAGGGCGAGCCCAAGCAGTTGTTCGGCGCGCGCCTCGGTGTGCCAGGTCAGCTCGGCGCTGTTGACCAGATAGAGGCCGGCCCCCATCAGCACCAGGGACGGGTAGAGCCGGGTGCGGGAGAGGCGACCGTCCCGTGCGCCATAGAGGCGGTTGGCGGCCAGGGCCGTCACCACCGGCAGGGTGCCGATAAACATGGCCGCCAGGGGCGAGCCGATGCGCAAGATGGCTCCCGACAGGCAGAAGTAGTAAAGGAGGTTCCCCACCAGAGTGAGGGCGAGGGCCTCGCGCCAGTCGCTGGCCGAGAGGGCTGCCAGGTGTTTGCGGGCCTGCCAGGCGATCGGCAGTACGATGAGGCCGAAGGCGAGGTAGCGGCCGCTCGCGAGCAGGGCGGGGGGGTAGCCGTCTACCAAGAGGGGGGCGACGAAGATGAGCCCCCACATCAGGCCGGCCAGCAGGGCAAACAGGACTCCGATCAACATGTTTCATATCCGGTAAAGAAGAAGGAGGCCAGCCTAGCAGGGGGGAAGGGGGGCGTATTGAACCAGATTGCGCTTTAGCGGCCAGCCTGCACCTGTTTCTGGTAGCGGACCGGGGTGGTGCCATAGCGGCGCAGGAAGGCACGGTTGAGGTGGGATTGATCGGCCAGACCACAGGCGGCGGCCACCTCGGCAGCGGGCAGGCCGGCAGCCAGCCACCCCTTGGCGCGCTGCAGGCGGATGGCCATCAACATCTGCTGGGGGGTGACGTGAAAGCGGGCCTTGAAGCTGCGCTGGAAGTGGTAGGGGCTGAGGTTCACTGCACCGGCCAGCTCGGCCAGGGTAATGGGGCGAGCGAAACAGGCCTGCATATAGTCGATGGCGCGGCCCAGAGGGTGGGCCGCTTCGCGCGGGGCCGCCAGGGCCCGGGCATGGGGGCGCAAGGTCTCGCACACCCTCAGCAGCAGGCCGTCGGCGGCGAGCTCGCTGTCACAGTGCCAGAGGGCATCCAGGGCCGCCTGCAGGACGGGGGCAGTGCGCGGATCGCTTCGCACGGCATCGGTGAAATACCAGTCGCGCTCGCCGCTGATGGCCTCGAGCCGGTCGGCGGGCAGGTAGAGCATGCGATAGCGCCACCCCTGCTCGCAGGCTGACTCGCCCGTGTGCAGCTCATCGGGGTTCATCAGCACCAGGCTGCCGGGACCGGCCAGGAGCTGGCTGCCGCGATAGCGAAAGCGCTCGGCACCGCACTCGATGACACCGAGGCCAAACCCCTCGTGACTATGGGGATCGAAGATGTGGTGCTGGATGTGGGCGCGATAGAGCTCGGTCGCAGGCTGCCCCGGCAGGGCGCGAAAATCGGCCCTGTCGTGCTGATGGGTAAAGTTGACCGGCACTCCTTGCATCCTGACCTCCTGTCAATGAGCCTTCATCATAGGGCGCCGCGGGGCGGCGGCCAAGTCTAGGCCTGTGAGGCGCACTCGCGCTCGAGGGCGGCGCGGATCTCGTCTGCGGTCTTTAGGGCGCTGCGGGGCGGCGGCCAAGCCTAGACCCGTGCGGCGCACTCGCGCTCGAGGGCGGTACGGATCTCGTCCGCGGTCTTGATGGTGCGGATGCGACGAAACAGCTCGTCGGCCTGGGGGTATTCCCGCACTATGTAGGAGAACCACTGCTTGATGCGACTGGGGTAGTAGTCGGCCTTGTCGCTCGCCAGATCCTGCTCGGTGTAGGTCACCATCAGTTGCAGTACCTCGGCCCAGCTCATGTGGGCACACCCCGTCTTCATCACGTTGGCCAGGTTGGGCAGGGAGATGGCGCCCCGGCCCACCATGAGAGCATCGCAACCGGACACCCGGGCACAGGTCAGGGCATCGGCATGGTTCCAGATCTCGCCGTTGGCGGTGACGGGGATGGGCAGGGCGCGGCGGATGGCGTCCACGTACTCCCAGTGGGCCGGCGCCTTGTAGCCTTCGCGCTTGGTGCGGGCATGCACCGCCAGCTCGTTGGCCCCCCCCTGATAGACGGCCTGGGCGTTGTCCAGATAGAGATCCTTGTCATCGTATCCCAGGCGGATCTTGGCGCTCACCGGCAGGTGGGCAGGCACGGCCTCCCGCACCGCCTTGACGATGCGATAGACGGTCTCGGGCTCCTTGAGCAGCACGGCGCCCCCCTTGCTCTTGTTGACCGTGGGGGCAGGGCAGCCGAAGTTGAGGTCGACCCCGGGAGAGCCGAGCTCGATGGCCCGGATGGCATTTTCTGCCAGCCACTCCGGATGCTGTCCCAGCAGTTGCACCCGTACCGGGGTCCCTGCACGGGTCTTGCCATCCTGTTTCAGCTCGGGGCAGAGGCGATGGAAGACCTTGGCGGGCAGCAGTTGATCGACCACCCGGATGAATTCACTGACGCAGAGGTCGTAATCATTGACGGAGGTGAGGACCTCCCGCATCAGGTGATCCAGCACCCCCTGCATGGGGGCCAAAATAACGCGCATAGCTGCTTCCGAAGACAAGGGGAGAAAAAAGAGCGCAGATTGTAGTGGCAATGGCCGGGATTGTCAGCCGTCTGCCCACTCGATGGCCCCCATCGACGGCCACCGATTGGACCAGGCTGTCAGCTTTCGGGCCAACTCTGTTAGGCTAAAGGCAGAGATACATGCAGAGGAGTACCCATGAAACGCTGGTGTCTGATGGCCCTGGGCTGGCTTGCCTTCGCCACCGGGATAGTCGGGATAGTTCTGCCCCTGCTGCCGACCACCCCCTTCATGTTGCTGGCGGCGGCGCTGTTTGCGCGCTCCTCCCCCCGCTTTCATGGCTGGTTGCTGGCGCATCCCTGGTTTGGCCCCCCCATCCTCGACTGGCAGCAGTATCGCGGCATTCGCCGCCACGCCAGACGCCGCGCCATCATCTTCATCCTGATCTCGTTCTCGGTATCGCTGCTGGTGGTGCCGTTGCCCTGGGTGAGGTGGCTGCTGGTTGTCATAATGGTGATCCTGCTCACCTGGTTGATGCGTCTGCCGGTGCTGGAGCCGGTTGCAATGAAGAAGTGAAATCCCTAAGCTATCGCGGCAATAATGCTATGGAGTTGGCTCGTCATTTTTGCGTGACGGGCCTTTTTATTGCCCCCAGGCGGAGACCCCGTGCGCCGCCATGGCAGGGCTCAAAAAATAAGCGGTCAAATAATGAATCCGGAAACCCTGAAGTTTATCGAAGCGAGCATCAAGACCATTCCCGACTATCCGAAGCCGGGCATTCTGTTTCGCGACATCACCAGCCTGATCGAGAATGCCGAGGCTTTCAAGGCCACCATCGATCTGCTGGCCGATCATTACCGTGATCAAGGCATCACCAAGATTGTTGGCACCGAGGCCCGTGGCTTCATCTTCGGCGCCCCGGTTGCCTACGCCATGGGGCTGGGGTTCGTGCCGGTGCGCAAGCCGGGCAAGCTGCCCCGCGCCGTCATCGAGGAGTCCTACGCCCTGGAGTACGGCACCGACACCCTGCAACTGCACACCGATGCCATCGTGCCCGGTGACAAGGTGCTGGTGGTGGACGATCTGCTGGCCACCGGCGGCACCGTCGATGCCACCGTCAAGCTCATCCGCCGCGCCGGCGGTGAGGTAGCGGATGCCGCTTTCATCATCTCCCTGCCGTCCCTGGGCGGTGATGCCCGCCTGACCGCCGCCGGCGTCAAGGTGGTCTCACTGGTGGAACTCGCGGGGGCATAAATCGCCCCTTCGCGCGGCAGGCCTCGTCACCCTGCTTTCTGCCGCAAACCGGTGCCTGAACGGGCACCGGTTTGAAATTCAAGCGATCCCTCCCAAGGCGGCGCATCCCCCATACAGCCAGCCCTCCATTTGTGTTAGCATCCAGCCTCAATGCCTCGTTTCCCAGCATCGAGATCTATGAGCTATCAGGTTTTGGCGCGCAAATGGCGCCCCCATACGTTTGAACAAGTGGTCGGCCAGCAACATGTGCTGACTGCCCTGACCAATGCCCTGGATCAGGGACGGCTTCACCATGCCTACCTGCTGAGCGGGACCCGCGGGGTGGGCAAGACCACCATCGCCCGCATTCTGGCCAAGAGTCTCAACTGCGAGCAGGGGATCAGCAGCCATCCGTGCGGTGTGTGCGATACCTGCCGCGAGATCGATCAGGGCAATTTCGTCGATCTGCTGGAAATCGATGCGGCGTCCCGCACCAAGGTGGAAGACACCCGCGAACTGCTCGACAACGTGCAGTACCGTCCGGCCCGTGGTCGTTTCAAGGTGTACCTCATCGATGAAGTGCACATGCTGTCGCGCCACAGCTTCAATGCGCTGCTCAAAACCCTGGAAGAGCCGCCGCCCTATGTGAAATTCCTGCTGGCCACCACGGATCCGCAGAAGCTCCCCATCACCATCCTCTCGCGCTGCCTGCAGTTTCATCTCAAGAGTCTGGATCAGACCCAGATCGCCAGGCAGCTCGAATGGGTGCTGGACCAGGAGGGTCAACCCTTCGAGCCTCGCGCCCTGCTGGCCCTGGCCAAGGCGGCCGACGGCAGCATGCGCGATGCCCTGAGCCTCACCGATCAGGCGTTGGCCCACGGCAACGGCAGCGTGCGCCTGGAGAGCGTGCTCGCCATGCTGGGGACCCTCGATCATCACCACCTGCACCAGTTGCTGGAGGCAGTGCTGCGCCAGGATGCCCCGGCCACCATGGCCAAGATCACCGAGATTGCTACCCTGGGGCCGGATTTCGACCAGCTTCACGCCGAGCTGGAAGCCTTGCTCCATCGGGTGGCCATGGCGCAACTGCTGCCTGCGAGCGTGCAGGAGCAGGGGGCGGATGCCGATGCCTTGCTGCAGCTCGCCGGAGCCATGAGCCCGGAAGAGGTGCAGCTCTGCTATCAAATCGTGCTGGGGGGGCGCAAGGATCTGCCCTGGGCCCCTGACGGGCGCACCGCACTGGAGATGACCTGTCTGCGGATGCTGGCCTTCTCTCCCCGGCGCGAGGTGGTCCATCCCGCCAACCTGGCGGCCCAACCTCTCATGACAGGGCACTCCGGCGTGATGGCGGCAGCGAGGGAAAGCGCGTCGCTCCTGCCGGGAAAGCCCCAGGGGGCTGAGCCGGCCCCGGCTGCCAGCGCAGCACCACAGGCTCCCGCCGCGCCAGCATCGGTCCTTGAGGCCGAGCACGTCGCCCCCTCACCCAAGGCGGAGGAGGGCGCAGTGCTGGATCCGCTCTTTGCCGAGCAGGATGAGCTGCTGCGTGAGGCCGAACGGATGGGTTACGAGGCCGTGGTGCCTGCCAGTCCGCCTGCAGAGCCTGCCTCTGCGCCGTTGGCGGCTGATGACGCCGGGCAGACGCAGCAGGTTGAGGTCCAAGGGGAAGACGTCGCCATCTCTTCGACCTCCAGCATGCAGAGCCTGCTTGGCAAGCGTAATCTGCTGCGAAGCCGCCTGCGTGGCGAGCAGAGTGCAAACGCCGCGCCCGCCCGGGTCACCCCCGTCAAACCCGTGGCCGCGACCAAACCGGCCCCTGCGATGCCTGCCGTCGCGACTTCACCCCAGGCCGAGGTGCAACCAGCGGCGCGGCCCGAGATGCCGGGGCAGGGATCTGCCATGCAAACGGCGTATGACGACCTGCCCCCTCTGGAGGCCTATGAAGAGGGAGCCAGTGACTACGAAGAGTATCTGAGTCAGGGGTTTGACGAGGGGTTTGCCAGTGCCCCGTTGCCCACGCGGGCAGTGACTTCCGCCCAGCCAGCTCCCGCCACCATGGCATCTCCTTCGCAGGCGGATCTGCCGCCCTGGGATCTGGGCGCTGACGTCGGCAGCGCCGATGCGGCGGCACCTGCGGTTGTCGCTATGGTGTCTGCCGCGCCTCCAGTGGCCGCGAGCGAGCCTCAGCCCGCCATCGCGTTGATGGAGACCATCGACTGGGATGCGCTGGAGAGTGACGCCCAGCCCGAGGAGGAGGGGGAGGTCGCCCGTCTGATCCCCTCGTCCTTGCTGGTCAATTGCGGGGACGCCTGGGCCGAGCTCATCGCCCGCACCGGGGTGGGGGGGCGGCTGCGTCAACTGGCCATCAACGCGGTGATGACCCAGGAAGGCAATCGTGTCTCCCTGCTGCTCAAACCCGAGCAGCGCCATCTGGTGAGCGACAAGGCCCGCGCCGATCTGGCCGAGATAATCGGTCCCGAGCTGGGCGGCCCGGTTCACATCGATGTGACCCTGGGCTCGGATCCCGCGCGGGAGACGCCGCTCGAGATAGAGCACCGTCTCTATCTCGGGGTGCGTGAACAGGTGAGCCGGGATCTGGCGGCGGATCCCAACGTACAATTCTTGCAGCAGCGTTTCGGCGCCGTGCTCCATCCCGAGAGCATCGAACCCCTGAGTCGCTGAGTTGCGCTGAAAAAACCGTGCCGGGGTTTGTCCCCGGTTGAAAAGACCTTTGGCTGCCCCCATTTAGGGCAGATGAACCCACAGCCCGGCGCTGGATGCCGGATTTCAAGACGAGAGACGATCTATGTTTGGTAAAGGTGGAATGGGTAACCTGATGAAACAGGCCCAACAGATGCAAGAGCGCATGCAGAAGATGCAAGAGCAGCTGGCCCAGATGGAAGTGGTCGGCGAGGCGGGCGCAGGCATGGTCAAGGTGACCATGGCCGGCAGCCACAGCGTGCGTCGTATCGAGATCGATCCCAGCCTGATGGAAGATGACAAGGAGATGCTGGAAGATCTGGTCGCCGCCGCCGTCAATGACGCCGTGCGCCGCGTGGAAGAGCAGAACAAGGCCAAGATGGGCGAGCTGACCGGCGGCATGCAACTGCCCCCGGGCTTCAAAATGCCCTTCTGAGGATACTGCCCGTATCCGTTTCTCCTCCTCTGAGAAGGGAAAAAATGAAAAGGCCAGAGCCAAGCTCTGGCCTTTTGCATGTTGGCCCCCCCGGGAACGGCCATGCACAGATCATGGCGGGGGCGGCGCACTTGCCTGCCCCAGGGGGGAGAAGCCCTCGACCAGATGATCGATGAGGGCGCGGATGGCAGGCAGCAGACCGCGGCGTGAGGGGAAGACCGCGTGGATCACCTCCTGGCGCGGGGCCCAGTCGGGGAGCAGACGCACCAGCCGGCCATCGGCCAGGGGCTCATTCATCATCATGGTGGGCAGTTGCACGACCCCGAGCCCGTCGATCGCCCCCTGACGCAATGTCTGCATGTCGGTGGTGGCAAAGCGGGGGCTGTGGTGCTGTTTGACTCGGGCACCATCGGGGCCCAGCAGGGTCCAGTGATGGCCTTCCAGGCTGGCGCCGTGACCGAGGCTCGGCCATGACAGCAGATCTGCGGGGGCCCGGGGCATGCCGAGTGACGCGACAAGGGCCGGACTTGCCACCAGACACTGGGTCGCATAACCCAGCACCCGCATGGCGAGATCGCTGTCCTCCAGGGGCAGTGGTCGCACCCTGAGCGCCATGTCCAACCCCTCCGCGACCAGATCCACCGCCCGGTTGACCCCGACGAGCTGCACCTTGACGCTGGGATGGGCCAGGGCGAAGGAGACCAGCATCCTCCCTACGTGGGCGTGCAGCAGATCGATGGGGCAGGCGATGCGAACCAGACCGCAAGGCTCGCTCTGGGTCGCGGCGATGAGATCCTGCGCCGCATCGGCTTCCACCAGCATGGCCCGGCAACGGGTGTAATAAGCCTGCCCGAGTTCGGTGACGGTGAAGCTGCGGGTGGAACGCTGGATAAGACGCACACCGAGTCGCTCCTCCAGCATGGCGATGCGGCGGCTGAGCCTGGATTTGGGCATGCCGAGGGCCCTGCCGGCCTGGGCAAAGCCCCCGTGATCCACCACCTGGACATAGAAATAGAGGTCGTTGAGATCCTGTTGCATGGGGTTATCGTTCACAAAATAGGACGCTGATGGCAAATTTTACGTCTACCGGATGCAGCGTTCCAGACTCACAATGCGAGCCACGACACATCCCGTGACGATCACCCAGGAGAGCATCATGAAAAGAGTCATCGGTATTTACAGCGCCCCTCGACAACACTGGGTCGGCGACGGATTCCCGGTTCGCTCGCTGTTCTCGTATCAGACCCATGGCCGCGCCTTGAGCCCCTTCCTGCTGCTGGACAGGGCTGGCCCGGCACATTTCGAGCCCGCCGATCATGCCAGGGGCGTGGGGGAGCACCCGCACCGTGGCTTCGAGACGGTCACCATCGTCTATGAAGGGGAGGTCGCCCATCGAGACTCGACCGGCCAGGGGGGGATCATCGGTCCGGGAGACGTGCAGTGGATGACGGCCGCCGCCGGCATCATGCATGACGAATTCCACTCCCAGGGGTTTACCCGTCGTGGTGGTACCCTCGACATGGTGCAGCTGTGGGTCAACCTGCCCGCCAAACACAAGATGTCGACGCCCGGTTATCAGGGCATCACCAGCGACAGCATCCCGCAACTGAGACTCAAGGAGGGCGATGTGCGGGTGCGCATCATCGCCGGGAACGATGCCGGGTTGCAACAAGGCGAGGTAGAGGGGCCTGCCCGCACCTTCTCGCCCATGAACATCTGGGATCTGCGGCTCAAGGGCGGGGCCAGCGTGGTGCTGCCGGCGGTAGCGGGATGGAACAGCGCCTTGGTGGTGCTCAAGGGCTCTCTCATTATCAACGGTCAGGAGCGCGCGGGCGAAGCACAACTGGTGCTGCTCGATCCCAACGGTGAGGAGTTCATGTTGGAGGCGGAAGGCGAGGCCAGCTTGTTGCTGCTGAGTGGCGAGCCCATCGATGAACCCATCGTGGGTTATGGCCCCTTTGTCATGAACAGCGAGGCAGAGATCCATCAGGCGATAGATGATTTCAACAGCGGCCGGTTCGCCGTCATCGCCCCCTGAGACAATCCTGATAAAAACAAAGCGCCTGATGGCGCTTTGTTTTTTTATGAGCCTTGGTCAACCGAGCCAGCCGAGGGCCAGCGCCAGCCTGCCGCACAAGGCGGCCAGCAGGATGCCAAGCAGGGTGCGCAGCAGCCAGATCACCACCAGCTGTCCCACGCTCACCGGGATCCGGGTGGCCAGGATGCAGGGGATGGAGGCAGAGAAGAAGAGCACCGAGCTGACCGAAACCACGGCCGCGACATAGCGCACCAGCAGGTCGGCATCCTTGAGCAGGATGGCGGGCAGGAACATCTCGGCCAGACCGGCAGAGAGGGCCTTGGCGGTGGCGAGCGGCTCGCCGAGATCCAGCAGCCAGGTCAGTGGCCAGAGCAGCCAGCCCAGCAGATCGAACAGGGGGGTGTGCTTTGCCAGCAGCAGGCCCAGCAGACCGACGGACAGTATGGTGGGCACCACGGCAGCGGCCATGTGAAGACCGTCCCTGAGGTTGTCCTTCAATTGCCGCAGCAGGGGATCTGCCTGGTGGGACTGGGTCAGGCCGCAGGTGAGGGCCGCCTGCCAGCGGCTCATGCCAGCCGGTAGCGGCTCGTCGGTCTCCCCATGGTGAGCCAGGCGACTGATGGGAGGAACACGCGCCAGGATGGCGGTGATGACGAAAGTGATCACCAGGGTGGACCAGAAGTAGAAGTTCCAGTGTCCCATCAGGTTGAGGGTCTTGGCCACGATGATCATGAAGGCGGCCGAGACGGTGGAGAAGCCGGTGGCGATGATGACGGCTTCTCGCACCGTGTACTTGCCCGCGAGGAAGACCCGGTTGGTGATGAGCAGGCCCACCGAGTAGCTGCCGACGAAAGAGGCGACCGCATCAATGGCGGAGTGACCCGGCGTGCGCCACAGGGGGCGCATCACTGGTTGCATCAGCACCCCGATGAATTCCAGCAGGCCGAAACCGAGCAGGAAGGTCAGGGCCATGGCGCCGATAGGCACGATGAGGCCCACAGACATGGCCAGTTTGTCGAACAGGAAGGGGAGGCGATCCGGGATCATCAACCAGGCAGGGCCCCAGTCTGTGACATACAAAATGGCCAGGGCCAGTCCGAGCAGCTTGAACAGGCTCAATACCCTGTCGATGGGACGGGCGCGCCAGCGGCCATCCAGCAAGGGGGTGATGGCGCCATAGGCGATGAGCAAGAGAATGAGGGTCAGGGCAAGGGGGCGCTGGGCAATCAGAAAGCCGGCCAGGTGATCCACCACTATGGTGCTGCGCCCGCCAAGCTCGAAGGGAACAAAAAAGATGGCGATGCCAAGCAGACTGGCCAGCAGCAGCTTGATGCCGGCCCCTGATCCTGCCGGTACTGTGAGTGTGTGTTCAGGTTCCATTTTCTCTCCTTGTGGTCCGCATGGTTCAATTCCGTTGAGGGGATGATTTGTATATACAATATCGTCTGGCGCTCAAAATGGAAACACCAAAGCTACCAAAATGCAACATGTGAATCGGTGTGGATGCAGATGACCACAATGTTGAAAAGCGTGATCTTGGGGGGAGGAGGGGCCGGGATGGCGAGTGGGTGGTGAGACATCAAGAGGTAAAACAGGGAGGTAAGCGACCAGCGCCAGGAAAAACATGAGCGGCTATTTACCCTTTTTGGCCATATTCATTCATGAGCCTATATTCATGACTATTTATGAATAAATCATAAACCCTTTGTTCATTTGACTACTTTTCGACTATCCCATTGCAGAGTAAGATGCCTCTTCAATAAAAATAAGAATTAGGAGTTCGGGTGTGAAGGCATTAGAGAAAGAAAGGATATCGCCCTATATCAGCCAGTTATACGAGTGCGGTATTAATGATTCTGACATTAAGCTCGTCGTGGACCAATTTCGTGCCGACGTTTCCTGTAGTTCATCCCTGTTTTTATTGCGGGATGATGACAAGAGCGACGGAATAAAGCTTTTTTCCAGCGGTCTGACCGAGGCCCAGCAGCAGTTTTACCTGCAGCATCATCGTCAGGATGTGTGGTTCAACCACTACCTGGATAAAGGGTGCAAGGGGATCGTCAGCGCCAACAGCATTTCAAGCTCGGTGGGCCTGCTGGCAAGTTTCGGCGCCCAATTCGCCGCCGGCGGCGTCTGCCAGGTGAAAGGGAGGGGGCTGAGCAGCCTGTGCAGTTACCGTGGTGCAGCGCAAGATGATTTCAGCAGTCGCGACCTCACCTCGCTCTCGGAAATCTATTCCGGACTGGCGGCCTGGAGCCACCATTATTGGAACTTGCTGGCCCTGGAAACCCAGAACTATCAGTTGCAACAGCTGGTGAAAAACCATAATAAGCCCAGCGCCATCATAGACGACAAGGGGCATATTCATTATTCCAATGTGGCCTTCAACCGTATTGCCGATGAAAATGTGGAATTGCGGGCCATCAATGGCATTTTCTCTTTGCAGAATAAGGAGCAGCAACGCCAGCTCAAGGAGATCCTCAATGGCTTTGCCTATTTGCTGCCCGGCGCCAGCGCCTATATGTCCATTCCCCGTCAGCCTAACTTGCGTCCGCTGCTGGTCCAATGCACCCTGATGAGCGGACTCAGCCGCTTTGAACGCTATGTGGAAGTGGTGCTGCGTGACCCCGAGCACGCCTTCAACCCCGACATCGAAGCGCTGGCCAGCCTCTATCCCCTCACCATTGGCGAGAAGGAGCTGCTGGTGCTGATGAGCAAGGGTTACAGCAGCAACGACATCGCGGAGCTGCGCGGTGTCAAGGTGGAAACTGTGCGCTCCACCCTGAAAGGGGTGTTCAAGAAGACCGACTGCCACAGCCAGAACGAGCTCTTGCTCTTGCTGCAATCCATCTCCTGATCCATGCGGACTATGCTTGGAGTGAGCCGGACATAGTGCCCGGCTCTTGCCTCCCCTCGGGAGGCTCGTTGGGGGAAAGCGTCATGGAATCACTCAAGGCAAAGGACTACATGCAGACCAAGCCCATCACCTTCAGCGCAGAGATGATGGTACAGGCGGCGGTGGAAAAATTTCTCAACAGTCATCAGTTGGGCGGCCCCGTAGTGGACAGCCAGGGACATCTGATTGGCTGGGTTTCCGAGCAGGATTGCATCGCCGTCATGCTCAAGGAGGCCTACCACTGTGAACAGGTGGCCCAGGTCAGGGATGTGATGCGCAAGGAGGTGCTGGCAGTCGGCCCCGACACCAGCATCCTGGATCTGGCGGAGATGATGATGGGTCAAAAGCCCAAGATCTATCCTGTGGTGGAGGAGGGGCGCCTGCTCGGGGTCATCAACCGCCACAATGTGATGCAGGCCATCCACGCCCAGCTTGGCACCTGTTTCGTGCATCAGGCCAGAGTCTGAGCGGTGTTGTCTGGTTGTTTTCAAAGAGCAGGCACCGGCCTGCTCTTTTCATCCGTGACGGTCATGACGCCTCCGGCTTGATGTGCTGGCGCGGCGCTTTAAGGCTTGCACCGCACAGCCTCGCTCTTTAGGATCTCCCCCAGCTATCGATATGGCCCTTGATGGGCACTCTTTTAAGGAATTCGTACCTTGTCTCTCTCTATCGAGGCGCTGCGCCGCCGTCTTACCGCCTGCATGAATCTCGACGCCCGCCGTCTTTCCAGTCGACTGCACGGGGTCAAGAAGCTGCCGGAAGCCAAGCAGGCTGCCGTGCTCGAGACCATCGCCGCTGACCTGGATGTGGCACAGGCGCGCTACCAGTCCCGTCTGGCGGGCGTGCCCAAGGTCACCTATCCGGACAATCTGCCAGTCAGCCAGAAGCAGGGGGAGATCGCCAAAGCCATTGAAGAGCATCAAGTGGTGATCATCGCCGGCGAAACCGGCTCGGGCAAAACCACCCAGATCCCCAAGATCTGTCTGGCGCTCGGGCGCGGTGTGAAGGGCTTTATCGGCCACACCCAGCCGCGCCGTCTGGCGGCCCGCACCGTGGCGGCCCGTATCGCCGAGGAGATGGAGTCCGAACTCGGCCACTACGTGGGTTACAAGGTGCGCTTTACCGATCAGGTGAGCGAGCAGACCCACATCAAGCTGATGACCGACGGTATCCTGCTGGCCGAGATCCAGAACGACCGGATGCTGACCCAGTACGACACCATCATCATCGATGAGGCCCACGAGCGCAGCCTCAACATCGACTTCATCCTGGGCTATCTCAAGCAACTGTTGCCCAAACGCCCCGATCTCAAGGTGATCATCACCTCGGCCACTATCGACCCGCAACGTTTCTCCCGTCATTTCAACAAGGCGCCGGTGATCGAGGTCTCCGGTCGCACCTACCCGGTGGAGGTGCGTTACCGCCCACTGTTTGTTGATAAAAAAAGCAGTGACAAGAGCGAAGGGCTGGAGGAGCGCGACGAACTGCAGGGGATCTTCGATGCGGTGGAAGAGCTGGCACGCGAAGGGCTGGGTGACATCCTCATCTTCATGAACGGCGAGCGGGAGATCCGCGATACTGCCGATGCCCTGCGCAAGCTCAACCTGCGCGATACCGAGGTGCTGCCGCTCTACGCCCGCCTCTCCAACGCCGAGCAGAACAAGGTGTTTCAGCCCCACGCCGGTCGGCGTATCGTGCTGGCCACCAACGTGGCGGAGACCTCGCTGACGGTGCCGGGCATTCGTTACGTCATCGATCCGGGCACCGCCCGCATCAGCCGCTACTCCTGGCGTACCAAGGTGCAGCGCCTGCCCATCGAGCCGGTCTCCCAGGCCAGTGCCAACCAGCGTAAAGGGCGCTGCGGCCGGGTGGCGGACGGTATCTGTATCCGCCTCTACTCCGAGGAGGATTTCAACGGCCGTCCCGCCTTTACCGACCCCGAGATCCTGCGCACCAACCTGGCATCGGTCATCCTGCAGATGCTGGCGCTTGGCCTTGGCAATATGGAGGCTTTCCCGTTCGTCGAGCCACCCGAGTCACGCCATATCAAGGATGGCCTGACTCTCTTGAAAGAGCTGGAGGCGGTGCGCGAGCTGCCCGCCACCGGCGATCGCGAAGCGAAACTGCAGCTGACCGAGACCGGACGCCAGCTCTCGCGCATTCCTCTTGATCCGCGTCTGGCGAAGATGGTGATCAGCGCGGCGCAGACCGGCTGTCTGAGCGAGGTGATGGTGATCACTGCGGCTCTCAGTATTCAGGATCCTCGCGAGCGCCCCATGGAGAAGAAGCAGGCCGCCGACGAGCAGCACAGACGCTTTGAGGACAAGGATTCCGACTTCCTCGCCTTCGTCAATCTGTGGAATTACTTGAAAGAGCAGCAGGATGCCCTTGGCAGCAATCCGTTCCGCCGCATGTGCCAGAAGGAGTTTCTCTCCTACCTGCGGGTGCGCGAGTGGCAGGACATTCACTTCCAGCTGCGTCAGACGGTCAAAGAGCTGGGTTTTAAAGCCAACCAGGAACCGGCGGATTTCAAGACGGTGCACTGCGCCCTGCTGACCGGCCTCTTGAGCCACATCGGCAACAAGGATCTGGAGAAGCCCGAATTCCTCGGGGCCCGCAACGGCCGTTTCCACCTGTTCCCGGCCTCCGGTCTGTTCAAGAAGCCGCCCAAGTGGGTGATGGCCGCCGAGCTGGTGGAGACCTCGCGCCTCTATGCCCGCATCAACGCCAAGATTGAACCCGAGTGGGTGGAGCCGCTGGCAGGTCACCTCATCAAGCTGCACCACAGCGACCCTCACTGGTCGAAGAAAAACGGCGCCGTGATGGCCAAGGAGAAGGTGACGCTTTATGGCCTGACTCTGGTCAACGAGCGCATCATCAACTTCAGCCGCATCGATCCGGCCCTGTGCCGCGAGCTGTTTATCCGCCGTGCGCTGGTGGAGGGGGATTTCGAGACCCGCCACCGTTTCTTCAGCGATAACCGCAAGCTCCTGGCCGAGATAGAGGCGCTGGAGCACAAATCCCGTCGGCGCGATATTCTGGTGGATGATGAGGACTTGTTCCGCTTCTACGATGCCCGTTTGCCGGAAGATGTGATTTCCGCCCGCCACTTCGACAAGTGGTGGAAGGAGGCGCAAAAGCAGGATCCCGAGCTGCTCAACTTCGAAAAAGAGATGTTGATGAAGGGGGATGCCGCCCACATCAGCGATCTCGATTACCCCAACTTCTGGCAGCAGGGGCGCCTCAAGCTCAAGCTGACCTATCAGTTCGAGCCGGGGGAGGCGGCGGATGGCGTGACCCTGCATATCCCGCTGCCGCTCCTGAATCAGGTGGAGGTGAAGGGGTTCGAGTGGCTGATCCCGGGGCTGCGTCACGAGCTGTTGGTGGCCCTCATCAAGTCGATGCCAAAGCCGATGCGCAAGAACTTCGTGCCGGCCCCCAACTATGCCGATGCGCTGCTCGCCAGCATCAACCCCGAGCAGGGGCCGCTCTTGGACGAGATGGAGCGCCAGCTGCGCCGCATGACTGGCGTGACCGTGCCCCGTGAATCCTGGGATTGGGCTGCGGTGCCCGATCACCTGAAACTCACCTTCCGTGTGGTGGACGACAAGCACAAGAAGGTGGCGGAAGGCAAGGATCTGGAGGCATTGAAAGAGTCCCTGCGCGGCAAGGTGCAGGAGACCCTGTCGCAAGTGGCGGACGACGATATCGAGCAGTCTGGCCTCACCCTGTGGAGCTTTGGCGAGCTGCCCCAGGAGTACAGTCAGAAGCGGGGCGGTTTCGAGGTGAAAGCCTATCCGGCCCTGGTGGATCAGAAGGATTCGGTCGCCATCCAGCTGGTGGAGAGTCCGGTGGTGCAGCAGCAGCTGATGTGGGCTGGCCAGCGTCGGCTGGTGCTGCTCAACGTGCCATCTCCCATCAAGTACCTGCAGGAAAAGCTGCCCAACAAGGCCAAGCTCGGGCTCTATTTCAACCCGTTTGGCAAGGTGGCCGAGCTGATTGACGACTGCATCGCCTGTGGCTGTGACAAGCTGATTGAGCAGCACGGCGGCATGGCGTGGGACGAAGCCGGCTTTGAGGCGCTCAAGGAGTATGTCCGCGCCGAGCTCAACGATGCGGTGGTGGAGGTTGCCAAGCAGGTGGAAGCCGTGCTGACCCTTTCCCATGAGATCAAGAAGCGGCTCAAGGGCAAGATGCAGCTCGACACCGCCTTTGCCATGTCGGACATCCAGCAGCAGCTCGGCAACCTCATCCACAAGGGCTTTGTCACCGAGACTGGCTGGCAGCGGCTGCCGGATCTCTTGCGCTACCTGCGGGCCATCGAGCGGCGCCTGGAGAAGCTCGCCATCGATCCCAACCGGGATAGGGTCTACATGCTCAAGGTGCACAGCGTGGAGTCGGAATACAAGGCGCTGCTGGCCAAGATCCCGAAATCCCAGCTTATTCCCACCGAGGTGGCCAATATCCGCTGGATGATCGAGGAGCTGCGAGTCTCCTTCTTCGCCCAGCAACTGGGGACGCCATACCCTATCTCGGATAAACGGGTGCAGAGCGCCATTGCCCAGTGCTAAGCTGCTATCTATCTGTTTTCTGAGCCATAGTGTGAAAGCAACGGGACGCCAAAGGGAAGGGAGGCCGTCATATGCTGGGGATCTGGTTGGGGGTGGCACTGGTCAACATCAGCGGGTATCAACCCATTGCGGAACAAACCTGGGTGCAGCTCAACCCGGAGTACTATCCGGTGCAGCGCCCCGTGCCGCCCATTTTTGCGGCCTGGCGGGGCAATCAGTTTCCCCCTCTTGAACAGAGAAAGAAGAACGGCCGCTGGCAGATCCTCTTTCCTGCCCGGCTGGTGCCCCCCTTCGAGCTGTTCGAAGGGGAGGCCCAGCTCTCCAAGGCTTACCTGGCCAGGCTAAAGCGCATAGATGAGATGGCCTATGGCATGGCTCCCCACCAATCAGTACTGCAAGCCGCCTCCTCGGCCTCCTCGTTCGAAGTCCCGGGCGCTGTCGCCTTTGTCGCCGAGTTCTCCCTGCCTCGGGAGAAGAAGGCGCGGATGCCCCTGGGGGAGCCCTTGCTCGCACGGCTTGGGGGGCAGGTCCCTACACAGGCCTTGGCAAGGCAGGGAGATGCACAGCCCATGGCCACCGCAGATTCTGCCCCTGAGCAGGCGACCCTGACTCTTTCCGCCACGGCGGCAGGAGAGGCATCGCGGGTTTGTCATCAGGTGGCGGCGGGAGAAACCCTGTGGCGCATTGCAAGCCAGCTTCAGTCAAAGGAGGCCGGCGGCTCGGATACTTACAGTTATCTGCTGGCGCTGGTGCAGGAAAATCGTGACAGGATGGTCAAAGGGATCCGGGTGCAAGCCGGGCTGCGCCTCTATTGCCCCAAAGCGCAGACTCTGGCGCAATTCGATGCCCTGAGCCCGGCCCAGCGACAGCAGCAGTTTGCCCGTCTGGAGCAGGGGCGTTAGGGGATGGCGAGAGGCGTGGTGGAGTGCCTTTTTGCCTAGAGAGGAGTGACGCGGGTTCTTTCCTTGTATCCCCTCCGGGCCCGTGCTAGTATTCGCGCTCGTTTTGCGAGGTGCTGACCGGTCGCAGTCAACACCATACATTCATCTTAAAAGAGATAATCACTATGTCTTTCGTATTCCAAGCTGAAGTCCGTTCTGACCTGGGGAAAGGTGCGAGCCGCCGCCTGCGTCATGCTGACCTGGTTCCTGCCATCGTTTACGGTGCAGGCAAAGAAGCCGTGTCCGTTACCCTGGACCACAAAAAGCTGATCCTGGCCCAAGAGAAGCCGGAGTTCTACTCCTCCGAGCTGACCCTGGTCATCAACGGTGAAGAAGTCAAAGTGAACGTGAAAGCTATCCAGCGTCACCCGGTTCGCTACAAGCTGGTTCACCTGGATTTCGTTCGCGTCTAATCGACAACGAACTTTCCTGTGAAGAGGCCACCCAATCGGGTGGCCTCTTTGTTTTTACAGCATTTTTTCCGGGAAAATAAAATACTCAAACAGCACTATTGGTCTTTACTTGTAGGCATGATTGACAGCAGGACACGTGTTGTGGTGCTCTGATGTTCAAAAAGTACTCGGGCAAGTCCATTTTTCGGGGCGATGTTGACCGTTATGAAAGGAATCGTACGGACATATATCCTGCTGTTTTCACCTATTCTGCTGTTGGTCCTGGCGGGTGGCTATCTGCTGGGCAATGCACTGATCGAGCGCGAGCTCTATCGCGTTCGCAGCGATGAGAACACCTTCCTGGCGCTTGCCAGCGGCCGCCTTGACGGCGAGCTGGCGGTGCCACTGCGCCATGTGCGCAGCATGTCGGAAGAACCCATTCTGCTCGAAGCGGCGGGTCGCAATGACCGTGAGACCCTGGCCGTCCAGTTCACCATCCTGATGAACCGCAATCCCGACTATGCCCAGGTGCGTTGGCTTGCCCCGGATGGCATGGAGCTAGTGCGCATCGATCGTCAGGGTCAGCGTCTGTGGCGGGTAGCGGACGACCAGTTGCAGAACAAGGGGGATCGTTACTACTTTCGTGATGCCATGGCGCTGCCCTGGGAGCGGGTCTACGTCTCGCCGCTCGATCTCAACGTTGAACACGGGGTGATCGATCGCCCCTTCAACCCCATGATCCGCATTGCCAAGCGTCTGCGCCTTGGGGGGCGTGATCTTGGTTTGCTGCTTATCAACGTCCAGGCCGCCCGTATGCTCAAGGAGTTTGCCGACAGCAGCGGCAAGGCAGCCGATCACACCATGCTGTTCAACCAGGACGGATACTGGCTGCGCAGCCCGGACCCATCCCGGGAGTGGGGCTTCATGCTCGAGCGCCCGGATCTCACCCTGAAGCACACTTCCCCCCAGGCCTGGCAGGCGTTCTGGGACGCATCAAACGGCCAGATGGAGTCTGCCGACGGGCTCTGGAGCTGGACCACCCTGTACCCGGCACAGAATCATGATCAGCTGATCTGGAAAGCCGCGTCCCTGGTGCCGCGCAGCGAGCTGCAGGCCATTCGCACCCACATCTGGGGGATCATCTCGGCCACCAGCGCTATGCTGCTGCTGCTTTTTGGTGCCGGGGTGGCTGCACTGGTGCGCAGCAGGCACAGGGAGCAGATGGCTCAGCAGGAAGCGGCCAGGCTGGCACAGGTCAAAGGGGATTTCATCGCCAACATGAGCCACGAGATCCGCACCCCCATGAACGCCATCATGGGGCTGACCTACCTGCTCGAACAGGGAGGGCTCGACGATGGTCAACATGCCCTGGTGCGCAAAATCCACCAGGCCGGGCAGGCACTGCTCGGGATCATCAACGACATCCTTGATTTCTCCAAGATTGAGTCGGGTCGGCTCGAGCTTGAACGGGTGCCATTCAGTCTCGAAGAGGTGCTCGACCACGTGGCGGCCATCATGTCCACCTGCGTTGGCCAGAAGCACCTCGAACTGGTGGTGAGCAGTGCCCCCGAGCCGGTTTCCCATCTGATTGGGGACGCCCTGCGCCTCGAGCAGGTGCTGCTCAACCTGACCGGCAATGCCATCAAGTTTACCGAACGCGGCGAGGTGGAGGTCAAGGTTGTGCTGGAATCAGAGCAAGACGGCATGGCCACCTTGCTGTTTCGGGTGCGCGACACCGGGATCGGCATTCCCCCCGAGCAGCAGGCCAACATTTTCAATGCATTCTCCCAGGCAGACTCCTCCACCAGTCGCCGCTTCGGGGGCACCGGGCTTGGTCTGACCATCAGTCGCCGCCTGGTGAATCTGATGGGGGGGGATATCGGCGTCACCAGCGAGCTTGGCAAGGGGAGCGAATTCTGGTTCCGCGTCCGGCTGGAGCAGGTGGAGCGGCCCGAGGCCTTGAACGAGCGCCTGCAGCACATCTCGCTGCTTATCGCCGACGACAATCAGGTGACCCGCGACGCCCTGTCGATGACGGTGGGTTCCCTCGGATGGCAGTCGCGGGTGGTGGAGTCCGGTGAGCAGGCGCTGCACCATCTGCTGCGCCAGGGGGAGCGTTTCGACGTGATCCTGCTCGACTGGATCATGCCGGGCATGGACGGGCTCGAGACCTGCCTGGCCATTCGCCGCGCCTTCGAGCAGCAGGAGCGTTCACCCATCATCATCATGGCGACCGCCTATTCCCAGGATGAACTGATGCACCGCCCCGGCTCGGATCAGGTGGATCTGGTGCTGCACAAACCGGTCACCGGCTCCAGTCTCTACAACGCGGTGGCGCGTCTCATCCACGAGAAGCGCGAGCATGTGGAGCCCCTTGAGAGTGGCCAGCGCCGTCTGCGCCTGCCGGGCGTGCACATACTGCTGGTGGATGACAGCGACATCAACCTGGAGGTGGCGACCCGCTTGTTGCAACGGGAGGGGGCCGAGGTGATGACCGCCATCGATGGGGAGCGAGCCCTGGCCTGCCTGGCAGATCCGGCACGGCGCATCGATCTGGTGCTCATGGATGTGCAGATGCCAGTGATGGATGGCTACGAGGCGACCCGTCGCCTGCGTCTGCTGCCGGGGCGGGAGGAGACTCCCGTGCTGGCACTCACCGCAGGGGTATTCAAGGATCAGCGGGAGGCGGCGCTGGCCTCTGGCATGAACGACTTCATCGCCAAGCCGCTCGATGTGGAGCAGCTTATCGCGACCTTGCTGCGTTATCTGCCGGACTGCGTCCTGCCGCTCACCGTGAGCGACGAGCCACTCCCCCATGAGCCGGTGGCCGGCATCGATATCGATACCGGACTGCGCAACTGGGGTGAAGCCTCGGTCTATCTTAAATACCTGCGGCGTTTTCGCGATGACTACATGACGGTTGGTACCGTGTTGCCGGACTATATCGCCCAGCACGAGACCGATGCGGCCGCGAGCCTGACCCACAAGCTCAAGGGGGTGGCGGGGAGCCTGTCACTCACCGATGTGGCGCGTATCAGTGCCGAGTTGAACGAGGCCATCGAGCAGGGTGGCGACACCAGCCAGCTTATCGCACCCTTCCTCGAGGCCCTGGAGCGGGCACAACACTCCATCGATACCTATGCCGGGCGCGAGCCGGGCGCGGTCAGTTCCCCGCTGGCCCAGGGGGAAGCGCGGGAGGTCTGTCTGCACGCTCTGCATCAGGCCATGGTGAGCGAGGATCTGGATCTGATTGAGCCGGCGCTGAGCCAGGCAAGGAGTCACCTTCCTTGTGAACTAGTGAGCGAGATAAGCGCAGCCCTGGAGCTGTTCGATATCCCGTTCGCCACCCGCAAGCTGGAGGATTATCTGGAGGATCGGGAGGAACCTGCGCCATGAGTCGACCGCGCGTGCTGATCATCGACGACGAGCCGAGCAACCTCGGGTTGCTGCGGCAAATCCTCAAGGAGGAATACAACCTCTTCTTTGCCAAAGGGGGAGAGGAGGGGTTGGCCGCCGTGGGGCGTCACGAACCGGCACTTATCCTGCTGGACGTGCGCATGCCCGACATGGATGGTTACGAAGTGTGCCGCCGGCTCAAGGCCGATCCGGCTCACGCTGGGATCCCGGTGCTCTTTATCACCGCGAGCGACAACGCAGACAGCGAGAGCCAGGGGTTCGAGGCGGGCGGAGTGGATTATATCTACAAGCCGGTCTGTCCGAGCACGGTGCGTGCCCGGGTGCGCAATCATCTCTCCCTGGTGCGCCTCGATCAGCTCGAGTGCAGCTATCGCACCGCCATCGTCATGCTGAGCGAGGCGGGCCACTACAACGACACCGACACCGGGGTGCATATCTGGCGCATGGCCGCTTACGCCCGGGCCCTGGCTGATGCGGCGGGCTGGAGCCCGGAGCAGTCGGATCTGCTGGAGCTGGCAGCCCCCATGCACGACATGGGCAAGATTGGTATCCCTGACCACATCCTCAAGAAGCCCGGTCCCCTCACCGAGGAGGAGTGGGTCATCATGCGAAGTCACCCGCGCATCGGTTACGAGATCTTGAGGCGATCCGATGCCCCCATCTTTCGCATGGCGGCGGAGATTGCCCTGCACCACCACGAGAAATGGGACGGCTCCGGCTATCCCGCCGGCGAGAGCGGCGAGGGGATCCCCGAGGCGTCGCGGATCGTGGCCATCGCCGACGTCTTTGACGCCCTGAGCGTACGTCGTCCCTACAAGGAGCCCTGGCCCCTGAACCGGGTGTTGGCCACCATGCGCGATGGCTCCGGCCAGCACTTCGATCCCCGGCTGCTCTCCCGTTTTCTCGAGATCATGCCGGAGATCTTGCGCCTCAAGGCGCAATGGGATGCCCGCGAGGAGCGGGGGGATTACCAGATGGGCTGTGTCAGATAGGGATTGCTGGCCCGTTCGTGACCAAAGGTGGAGCTCGGGCCATGGCCCGGAATAAAGACGATCTCATCCCCGAGCGGCAGCAGGGTCTCGGTAATCGACTTGATCAGCGTCCCGTGATCCCCGCGCGGGAAATCGGTGCGGCCTATGCTGCCGGCAAAGAGCACATCCCCCACCCATGCGAGGCGTTCTGCCTGGCAGAGCAGCACGATGTGGCCCGGAGTGTGGCCCGGGCAGAAATAGACCTCCAGCTCGCATTTGCCAACCTGTACCTTGTCACCCTGTTCGAGCCAGCTATCCGGTGTAAAGGCCGGAGTATGGGCAAAGCCGAACATCTGGCTCTGCTGGGGCAGGATATCGAGCCAGAAGGCATCCTCCTTGTGGGGGCCGGTAATGGCGACACCGGTTCTCTCGCGCAGCTCGGCGGCGGCGCCCACGTGATCCAGATGGCCGTGGGTCAGCAGGATATGGGTGAGGGTCAGCCCCCGTTTGGCTATGGCGGCCAGCAGCTTGTCCGCCTCGCCGCCGGGATCGACGAGGGCAGCCTGGCGGGTCTCGTCACACCAGATAAGAGAACAATTCTGGGCGAACTGGGTGACCGGGATCACCTCGAACTTCAACATGTGGGACTCTCCTGAGGGGTCTGAAGGGGGGAGCGTTTGGCGAAGAAGGCGAGGCAGGCCTCCTTGTCACCACGAAACAGGATCCGCTCGCGCTTGTTGTCCAGCTGATAGCGGTACATGGGGTCATAGTAGCGAGTCAGCAGCAGTCTGATCCAGACCAGATGGGCGCGGGTGTCCCCGCTCTGGGCCTGTTCCCTGAGGGCGGCCTGCAACAGCCCATCGAGTTCGCGATAATCCTTGTCCCCGAGTCGGCGCTTAAGCCTGGCCATGGCGTCGGTGAGGTAGCCGGCAAAGAGGGGCCAGCCTGCATCTGGCCCATGGAACTCCAGATAGCGCAGCCAGAGATCCTGCACGTAATCGGTGCGGATCTGCTCGGCCCGTGCCTCCTGCGGCACCTCCACCACCACCAGAGGAGCCCGGCACATGGCCTCATAAAGGTTGAGTGGCAGGGCGCAGCGACCGATGAGACGGCTCTCGTCTTCCAGCACAAACTGTGATTCCCCCCGGTTGCGACGCTGAAGCAGCTCGATGGCAAGCCGGTTTTCGAAGTCGATGTTGCCGGGTTGCCCACCCGGCAGTTGGCCAAACGACGACCCCCTGTGACGGGCGTGCCCTTCCAGATCCACCGCCTGGGTGATGTGCGCCAGCATGTGGGTCTTGCCGGAGCCGGTCATGCCGGTCAGCACGGTCCAGTCGCACTCTGCACTGGCCTTCGCCTGGGTGTCGATGAGAAAGTGGCGCAGCGCCTTGTAGCCGCCCGCGACCCGGGGGCGGGTGATGCCGGCCTCGGCCAGCCACTGCTGCACTGTCTGGGAGCGCAGGCCGCCGCGAAAACAGTAGAGCAGGGCGTCGGGTTGCTGGCGCAACCTGGCCAGCCAGCCTTCCATGCGCGCGGCGCGCACCGCGCCTCCCACCAGTTGATGGCCCAGGGCGATGGCTGCGGCCTGACCCTCCTGCTTGTAACAGGTACCGACCCGGGCACGCTCCTCGTCCGTCATCAGCGGCAGGCTGACGGCGGTGGGAAAGGCCCCTTCCTTGAACTCGACGGGGGCGCGCAGATCGATGAGTGGAACCTCATCCAGAAAGATCCGGGCGTAATCCGTGGCCAGTGGCAGGGTACTCATTGGACAACCTCGATGAACTGGTTGCCGGTGCGGGCCTGCAACTGGCCGATGGGAGAGAGGGTCAGCCCTGCCTGTGCGGCAATGGCAAGGAGCTCGGCTTCACTTTCTTTACCGACGGCTACCAGCAGGCCGCCGCTGGTCTGCGGGTCGCACAGGATGTTGCGGGTGCGATCATCCATGGCGCCCAGCTTGTCACCATAGGAGTCGAAGTTGCGCAGGGTACCGCCCGGTACGCAGCCCTCACTCAGGTAGTAATCCACCTCGTCCAGCAGCGGCAGCGCCTTGAAGTCCAGACGGGCACTGACGCCGGAACCTTCGCACATCTCCAGCAGGTGGCCTGCCAGTCCAAAACCGGTCACGTCGGTCATGGCGTGCACGCCGGGTAAGGCGGCGAAGCGCTGGCCAATCTTGTTGAGGGTGCACATGGCATCCGGGGCCAGTTGCTCATGCTCGGGCTTGAGCTTGCCCTTCTTCTGGGCGGTGGTGAGGATGCCGATGCCAAGGGGTTTGGTCAGATAGAGGGTGTCGCCCACCTGGGCGGTGTCATTCTGCTTGATGGCGTCGAGTGGCACGATACCGGTCACTGCGAGGCCGAAGATGGGCTCGGGGGCGTCGATGCTGTGACCGCCTGCCAGAGAAATGCCCGCCTCGTGACACACCTGGCGACCCCCGTCGATCACCTGCTGGGCCACTTCAGGTGCGAGTATGTTGACGGGCCAGCCGAGGATGGCGATGGCGACGATGGGTTTGCCGCCCATGGCGTAGATGTCGCTGATGGCGTTGGTGGCGGCGATGCGACCGAAGGTGAAGGGATCGTCGACGATGGGCATGAAGAAGTCGGTGGTAGAGACGATGCCCTGGCCGTTGCCGATGTCGACCACGGCGGCGTCATCTTTGCTGCTGTTGCCGACCACCAGGGTGGGGTCGTCAAAGCCCGGGATCTGGCTCTTCAAGATGGTGTCGAGCACCTTGGGGGAGATTTTGCAACCGCAGCCAGCGCCGTGGCTGTATTGGGTCAGACGAATGGAAGACATGCTTTCCCCTTGTGTGGGCAGATTTGCGTGTGCAAATAAGTGCTGCGGCGCAGTGTGCCGTCAAATGTGCGCGCAAAAATAGGGTGGTCCTGGCGGCCTGTGAACACAGTGATGTCAGGCTGCCTGGCAGGACAGGAGGAGGGCAGGATGCGCTGGCGAAGTCCCGCCAAGGACCACAGGACGGGCCATTATGCCACAGACGGCCCTCTTGATTCGAACTGGAATTCACACAAAGCGCAGGGGATTGTCGGGTTCAAAAAGATCCGTTCCCTTCGCCTTGCTCAGGCTAGTCTCACTTTGAGCCGCCCCGACGGCGTGCCGGTCTTGCATCGGGGCAGCATGTGGCGACGGAAACTAGCCAGCTTGCTCCATCACTGGTTGGGGAGCCTTGCCTAGCCGGCGCAGTCGCCGTTGCAGCGGCCGCTCCAGCAGGATGTAGCTCAGCGCCGAGAGCCCGATCAGCACGGCGAGCATCAACAAGGTGGCCAACACCCCCAGCAAGGGGTTGGTCTGGGCATACCACCATGTTGTGAGCCCCGGCGCCAGAGAGTGGACAAGCTCGCAGCCGGTGAGCAACACCAGGGCGTGGAGCAGGTAGATGGAGTAGGAGAGATCCCCCAGCCAGTTGGTGAAGCGGTTGTCCAGGAGGCGCAGCAGCGGGCTCTGGCGATCGCCCTGGCAGGCGGCAATCCAGATCAGCAACACGTAGGCGCTGATCAGCAGCAGGGTCAGCTGCGGCGTCATGGTGAACTGCATCAGCGCGAAGGGGAGCAGAAAGGCGAACAGCAGCGGCAGATCCCGCTGCATCATGGGCCACTGGCGGTCAGCCTTCACCTTCGGCAGCAGCCAGAGGCCGAGCACGAATTCACTCACCCCGCGCCCGATGGCCAGCGCCCCGCTGGTGACATCCAGGGTACCGCGACTGTGCACGATAAAGGCCAGCACCGTCAGGGCCAGCAAGGGGGCGAGGTTGCTCCAGCGGCTGCGGGTGACGGCGAGGGGAATGAGCAGCGGAAACAGCAGATAGTTAATCCACTCCACGCTGAGCGACCAGGCGGCGAAGTTCCAGGTCAATCCGTGATCGGTCACCACCTGCAGCAGCAACAGGCTGCTTGGCAGCGCCTCGGCCGGGGTAAAGGGTGAGCCGAACGGAGGCATTCCTTCCCACTCCCACATCTTGAACAGGGGGCCGGCGTAGAAGCCAATCCCATGGTGGGCCTTGTAGAGCTCCCAGCCCACCAGCAGCAGCAGGGTCACCAGGTAGAGGGGATAAACCCGGGTCAGCCGCAGCCAGAGGAAGCGGCCATAACTTATGGTGCTGGGCGTGCGGGCGAAGGCCTCCCCGTAGACGTGGGCCAGCACCAGCCCGCTCAAAATAAAGAAGAGATCGACCCAGAGGTAGCCGTTCTCGATGAGTTGGGTGTGGCCGGCGATCGACTCCATCCACTGGGGAAAGAGCAGCAAGCGGGCATGGAACAGCACCACCATCAGGGCAGCGATGCCCCGCAGCGGCGTCAACAGTGGTAATGATTGATTCATGGCGGGATCCTTGATGATGTTCAGCTTGGCCTGACATCAATTTTTGTTGTGGTGCCGCTCATCAATCCTGATGAGTCGGCAGCCCCGGCTTGGCGGCCCAGGCGGGATCACCCTACTTAAAAGAGAGTCATACGAGTGTGATTGCCGTCATGAATGGGCGTTTATCATCCCAAAACCAGCATGGGATAGGGACGCATCGAAAATAGAGAGGGGATCTAGACTAGGGAAGTCATCCCTCTGAGCGTCAGGAATATCCCCATGAAACTCTATGCCCACCCCTTTTCGTCCTACAGCCAGAAAGTGCTGATCGCTCTCTACGAGAATGCCACCCCGTTCGAGTATCGGAATCTCGAAGAGCTGGCGGCGAACGCCGAACTTGCCGCCCTTTGGCCACTCAAGCGCTTCCCGGTGTTGCTGGATGATGGTCGCTGCATCCTCGAGAGCAGCACCATCGTCGCCCATCTGCAGGCGCACCATCCGGGCCCCGTCAGCCTGATCCCGCCCGGCGATGCGGGCCTGGAGGTGCATATGCTGGATCGCGTCTTCGACAACTATGTGATGACGCCGATGCAAAAAGTGGTGCTGGATGCGCTGCGCCCGGTCGCGGATCGCGACCGCTATGGCGTAGCGGAGGCCCGCGAGCTGCTCAATCAGATCTACCCCTGGCTTGATCAGCGACTGGAAGGACGCCACTGGATTGCCGGCGCAGACTTCACGCTGGCCGATTGCGCCGCCGCACCCTCGCTCTTCTACGCCGACTGGGCCCACGAGATCCCGGCTGGCTATGGTCGTCTGCGTGCCTATCGCGCCCGTCTGCTCAATCATCCCTCCATCGTGCGGGTGGTGGAGGAGGCGAGGCCATTTCGACACTACTTCCCGCTGGGCGCGCCGGCACGTGATTGAACGGGATGATTTGTGGCGGGCGGGGCACTGCCGCCCAGACAATGTACGAGGCGGACAGGGGCATGGCGTGATCCATTGCAGGGGAAAACAGCAATATTCATTCAAATGAGTGGGTATGCGTTTATGGCTGATATTTCCCCGAGGATTTTTGAATGTTGATGCGTAATATTTCATGCTTTTGCATAAAAAAATGCCGGGCATGTCTCTGCTGGTGGGTTGTGTAGTGAAAGAGAGATGAGAATCGGGTTAACGATGCGGCAACCTTTGATTGAGGATGGCAGTCGTCAGTTGAAGAGGAGGGATGGGGGCAGCAATCGCTGTTGGTGGCAAAGTCGGGGGGAGGTTATCTCTTTGGCGGCCGCATGAAAAAAGCCCGCTTTGATCGCGGGCTTTTTGATGGCTTGCCGGACCCGGATCTGGAACCGGGGGACAAGGGGGGCAGCGCTGGTCTGCTCGGCTTAGCGGGCGCGCACCACCAGCCCTTTGAGGTAGAAGCCTTCCGGATAGGCGGTACCGATGGGGTGATCGGATGCCTGGGACAGGAGTTCCAGGATCTGGGCATCGCGACCGGCATCGAGGGCCGCATCGGCGACGATTTTCTGGAACAGGCTCTGCTCCATCAGGCCGGAGCAGGAGTAGGTCAAGAGCACACCACCCGGTGCCAGCAGCTGGAAGGCCAGCATGTTGATGTCCTTGTAGCCGCGGCAGGCGCCCAGCAGCTGGGCCTTGCTCTCGGCAAACTTGGGCGGATCCAGCACGATGACATCGAACTTCTCGCCCTTCTCGCGATATTCGCGCAAGAGCTTGAAGACGTCGTGGCGGACGAACTGGGTGTTGCTGGTATCGAGACCGTTCAGTTCGGCGTTCTGGCGGGCGATGTCCAGCGCATTCTGGGAGAGATCGACGTTGACTACCTCCTTGGCACCGCCCTGGAGGGCATAGACCCCGAAACCGCCGGTGTAGCAGAAGCAGTTGAGCACCCGCTTGCCTTCAGTGTATTTCGCTGCGGCAAGGCGGTTGTCCCGCTGATCCAGATAGAAACCCGTCTTGTGACCGTTACGAATATCGACCAGGATCTTGACGCCGCCGTTCTCCTCGATCACCACGGGGTCGGTCGGGGTCTCGCCATGGATGACGCCGGTGCGCTCCTTCAGCCCTTCCTTCTTGCGCACGGCCACGTCGGAGCGCTCATAGATGCTGCACTCGGGGTAGAGGGTACGCAGCGCTTGCGTGATCAGCTCACGTTGGAACTCGGCACCGGCAGAGAGAATCTGGCACACCAGGAAGTCGGCGTAGCGGTCGATGGTCAGGCCCGGCAGACCGTCGGATTCGGCGGCGCAGAGGCGATAGCCGGTGAGGCCCTGACGCTTGATGAGCCCATCGCGGGACTCCTGCGCGTATTTTAGGCGACGGATGAAGAAGTCGAGATCGACGCTCTCATCCTTGTCGAAGGTCCAGACCCGGGCACGGATCTGGGAGCTGCCGGACCAGGCGCCACGGGCGAGCCATTTGCCGTCATGGGTGAAGATCTCGACGGTATCGCCGTCAACGGGGTTGCCCTGCACCCGCTCAATGCCCTTGGAGAAGATCCAGGGGTGGCGACGCAGCAGGGATTTTTCGCGGCCTTTGACGAGATAGATGGAAGCGCTCATGGGTAGTTGCCGATGGTAGAAAAGAAGGGGGCATATAGTAGGGGCTGTGAGGGTAGGCACGCAAGCCGCGTCTACCGGGATCCGTGGATCCACACGCGGTCAGGGTCGAACGGGCTGTTTCGCGCGTCCCCAGCGCCTGGCCCAGACATGGCAGGCCATCTGGACGATGGCCTGCCGGAGGGGGTCAGATCCGCAGGCCGGTGAGCGCCTGACCGAGTTCGCTGGCGGTTCCCTTGAGGCCGGTGGTGCCGGCAACCGCCGCGCTGGCGGACTCCTCCACCCGGCTCGCCTCGTGGCGCACCTTGTCGAGGTTGCGGGTGATCTCCTCTGCCACCGAACTCTGCTCTTCGCTGGAGGTGGCGATCTGGGTGCTCATCTCCAGCACCGCGTCGCTGTGGTTGCTGAGCCGCTCGATGTCCATGCCCACCTCGGTGATGAGCTGCTGGCTGTCGGCCGCGCGCCCCACCGTCTTCTCCATGATGTCGTTCAACGCCCCGGTCCCGGCCTGGAGCTCCTCGATCATCTGCTGGATTTCCACCGTGGCCTGCTGGGTGCGGCTGGCGAGGGTGCGCACCTCGTCGGCCACCACCGCAAAGCCGCGTCCCTGTTCACCAGCCCGGGCGGCCTCGATGGCAGCGTTGAGGGCCAGCAGGTTGGTTTGCTGGGAGATGGCGTTGATGACGTTGACCACTTCGTTGATGCGATTGGCGTTGTGAGTCAGCCGCTCGACCGCGCCCGAGGCATTGCCAATCTCGTCTGCCAGGGTGCGGATGGCGGTGATGGTACGTGCCACCCGCTGTGCCCCGTGAGTCGCCTCGTCGCTGGACTGGCGGGTTTGCAGCAGGGTGTCGTTGGCGTTGCGGGCCACTTCCCGGATGGCGGCGGACATCTGCTCCATGGCTGCGGCCAGGGAGTCCATGTGCTGGCGCTGGGCACGGGCAAGCTGCTCGCCGTCGCTGGCATGCTCGCGAAATTCGTCGGCGGCCAGGGTAAGGGCATCGGCGGACTCTTCCACCAGTTGCACTATCTTGTGCTGGCGGTCGGTGAAGGTGTCGATGCTGCCCGCCAGAATGGAGAACTCGTCCCGCACCGGGAAGAAGTTGAGCCGGAAGGTGAGATCGCCGTTCGCTACCGTCTGCAATGCCTTGTTGGTGGAGTAGAGCGCCCCCGAGACAAAGGTCATCAGATAGTGGGTGATGAGGGCCAGCAGGGCGGCCAGCACCGCGATGATGGTGAGCGTGGTGCCCTGACCATCCCAGAGGGCGTAGTGACTCGTATCCAGGGTGCCGGAGACGACGCCCGCCTGACCTGCGCTGGCGCCATAGCGATAGATGTCTCCCTGCTGGCTAAGGCCGGTGGCGGCGCCAGGCGTGAGTACGAGATCCGCGGGCAGGGTAAGGGTCGGCTGCTGGCTCACCAGCTGGGCCGTGGTCTCGACCCGCCCTTTTAGCTGATCCACTCTGAGCTGCATCGCCTGATCATGGCCGTCGGCCAGCAGATACCAGGTGAGGAAGGCGATGAACACCAGGGGGCACCAGAAGGTGATGAGAAATTTCTCGCTGATCGTGAGGTGAATGAGATAACGGTCAACCCACCGAAACTTTACTTCTTTCATAATGGTATTGCGTCCTGCAAGGGGAAGAGAGTGTCGCGCTCATTATCGCCCCGGGGAAAAATTACTTAAGGGAAAGGTGTGATAAATGGGAGAGCAATCGTTTGTCGTGCGGGTGTGGGGTCAGGTTCAGGGGGTGGGGTTTCGCTACTTCACCCGGGAGCGGGCGCTGCAACTGGGGCTGCGGGGGCATGCCTACAACCTGGAAGATGGTTCGGTGGAGATCCTGATTGCCGGTCCCGAACAGAAGGTTCAGATGATGCTGGGCTGGCTTGAGCACGGGCCCCGAACCGCCACCGTCACCCGAATGGAGTGCACCCAGGCGTTGCCACCCACCGGAACCGGTTTTCATACCAACTAGCCGGGAGGGTTCATGGGGGAGAGCGGGATTGCGCAGGCCAACCGGCTCGTTGGGCAATATCGGGGGGCGACCTTGGCACTGCGCCAGCACAAGGGGATGGAAGAGGTGCATGCCTACCGGATAGCGGCCCGTCGCCTGCTGGCGCTGCTCGCCCTGTGGCGACCCCTCATTCATGAGCCCGAGCTGGAGCGGCGATTGACCCGTGCCGTCGGCACGCTCTCCGCCCTGCGCGATGCCCAGGTCTATGCGCAGCATCATGGTGGCTCGCTTCGGCAGAGCCACTTGCCACGGGTCCCCCTGTTGACCGGCCCGCTGGCCCGTTGGCTGGACCGACTGGAAGAGGTGCCCGTCGGGGTCGATCTCTTGCCGCTGTTTCGGCTGCATCTGGCGCTGTCACTGTCGGATGCACTGGCGAAGACCACCTCCCTTCCTGTGGGCATCAGGGCGAAACTTCGGTGCTGGCACCGGCTGCGTCTGGTGCTGAAACAGGCGCGCTACGGGATGGAGCTGCTGACGGCACAGGGGGGAGGGGATCCGGCCTGGTTGTCCATGCTGGTGAGCTGGCAGGAGCGACTTGGGCAATTGCAGGACAGGCGCCAATGGCTCAGACGCCTTGGGGGCAAAACCGGGCGAGGCCAGCAACGGCGAGCCCTGAAAACAGAGATCCGCTGCCAACTACTGCAACTGGATTGCCATCAGGCGGAGCTGGTCGCCCTTCGCATGGCATTGCTGCAGAGCGGGCAGTAAGCACCCCACAAGGTAAAAAAAAGAGAGGCCATTGGCCTCTCTTTTTATTGGGACTGTCCGGGAAGGGGCGTATTACTTCACGCGCATGCCCGGCTGGGCACCTTCCTGGGGCTCGAGGATCCAGAGATCCTTGCCGCCCGGACCTGCCGCCAGCACCATGCCTTCGGACATGCCAAAGCGCATCTTGCGCGGGGCCAGGTTGGCCACCATCACGGTCAGCTTGCCTTCCAGATCTTCCGGGTTGTAGGCGGACTTGATACCGGCAAACACCTGACGGGTTTCGCCGCCGATGTCCAGTTGCAACTTCAGCAGCTTCTCGGCTTCCGGCACCGCTTCGGCTTTCTTGATCAGCGCCACCCGCAGGTCAATCTTGGCAAAGTCGTCGTAGGTGATGGTCTCGCTGATGGGATCGTCCACCAGGGGGCCTGCCGGTTTCTTGCTCTGCTCCTTGGCGAGATCTTCCTTGGACGCTTCCACCATGGCATCCACCTTGGCGGACTCGATGCGGGAGAAGAGCGCCTTGAAGGGAGAGACGCCGTGGTCGACCAGAGGGGCGGCGATGCCGTCCCAGGTCAGGGTCTCGCCGAGGAAGGCTTCGGCGCGCTCGGCCAGTTGCGGCATGACGGGCTTCAAGTAGGCCATCAGCACGCGGAACAGGTTGATGCCGACGGAGCAGACGGCTTGCAGCTCGGCATCCGCCCCTTCCTGCTTGGCGATGACCCAGGGAGCCTTGTCGTCCACATAGCGGTTGGCCTTGTCGGCCAGGGCCATGATCTCGCGGATGGCTCGGCTGAATTCGCGCGCTTCATAGGCTTCGGCGATGCTGGCGCTGGCGTTGGCAAACTCGGCGTAGAGTGCGGGCTCGGCGCAGGTGGCGGCCAGCTTGCCGTCAAAACGCTTGGCGATAAAGCCGGCGTTGCGAGAGGCCAGGTTGACCAGCTTGTTGACCACATCGGCGTTGACGCGGGAGACGAAGTCTTCGAGGTTCAAGTCCAGATCGTCGATGCGGCTGTTGAGCTTGGCGGCGTAGTAGTAACGCAGGCACTCCGGATCCAGGTGCTTGAGATAGGTGGACGCCTTGATGAAGGTGCCCTTGGACTTGGACATCTTGGCGCCGTTGACGGTCACATAGCCGTGCACGTTGACCTTGGTCGGCTTGCGGAAGTTCGCGCCTTCCAGCATGGCCGGCCAGAAGAGGCAGTGGAAGTAGGCGATGTCCTTGCCGATGAAGTGATAGAGCTCGGCGTCGGAGTCCGCTTTCCAGTAGCTGTCGAAGTCGATGTCGCCGCGCTTGTTGCACAGGTTCTTGAACGACGCCATGTAGCCGATGGGGGCGTCCAGCCAGACATAGAAGTACTTGCCGGGGGCACCGGGAATTTCGAAGCCGAAGTAGGGGGCGTCACGGGTGATGTCCCACTGCTGCAGGCCGCTTTCGAACCACTCTTGCATCTTGTTGGCCATCTCTTCCTGGATGGCGCCGGAGCCGCGTACCCAGTCGGCGAGCCAGGCTTCGAACTGGGGCAGGTCGAAGAAGTAGTGCTCGGAGTCCTTCATCACCGGGGTCGCACCGGAGACGGCGGATTTCGGATCAATCAGCTCGGTCGGGCTGTAGGTGGCGCCGCAAGCGTCGCAGTTGTCACCGTACTGATCGGGGGACTTGCACTTGGGGCAGGTGCCCTTGACGAAGCGATCCGGCAGGAACATGGATTTTTCCGGATCGAACAGTTGGGAGATAGTGCGGATCTTGATTTTGCCTGACTCTTTGAGGCGGCCATAGATCACGCCCGCCAGCTCGCGGTTCTCGTCACTGTGGGTGGAGTGGTAGTTGTCGAAGCTGATGTTGAAACCGGCAAAATCCCCCTGGTGCTCCTGGGAGACGGCGGCAATCATCTCTTCCGGCGAGATCCCCATCTGCTGAGCCTTGAGCATGATGGGCGTACCGTGGGCATCGTCGGCACAGACGAAATGCACCTGATGGCCACGCATTCGCTGATAACGAACCCAGATATCGGCCTGGATGTGTTCCAGCATGTGGCCGAGATGGATGGAGCCGTTGGCATAGGGGAGGGCGCAGGTTACCAGCATTCTACGAGGATCAGTTGCCATAATACGTTCTTTATGTGCCTGTTGGGATGATACAGTGCCGTGCATGTTACCCGAATTGGGGGCGGCCTGCCTAGGGTTGTGGCCCCCGGTGCCCTGACTGGCGGCATCACGATGACGTCGGCAAGCCACTGATTTATGTGCGGTAACCGTTCACCTCAGCATAACGACAACATAATGGGGAGTTAATGGTGATTGATTCAGTAAAACAGATCCTGGCCGAATTTAAGCCTGCAGGATGGGGCAAGGATCTGGTCGCGGCCGGTTTTGTGCGTACCGTCGAGCGGCACGAACAGACCCTGGCCATCACGCTAGTGCTGCCCTTTGCCGGCCAGTCCCTGTTTGAACAGATCAAAGAGGAGTTCGATGCGCGGCTGCGCAGCGCAACCGGTGCGACCCGCATCGACTGGACGGGGGAGATAGACGTGGCCAGCATGCCTCGCGCGCAGCAACTGGCGGCGGTGCAGGGGATCCGCAATATCCTGGTGGTTGCCTCCGGCAAGGGAGGGGTGGGCAAGTCCACTACCGCGGTCAACCTGGCGTTGGCGCTGCAAAAAGAGGGGGCGCGGGTCGCCCTGCTGGATGCGGACATCTATGGCCCCTCCATCCCGACCATGACGGGGACCCTCAAGGAGCGCCCTGTCAGCTTTGATGGCAAGTTGATGGAGCCGGTGATGGCCTGCGGCATCAAGAGCAACAGCATCGGTTATCTGGTGGCCGAGCAGGATGCCACCATCTGGCGCGGTCCCATGGCGAGCAAGGCTCTCGGGCAGATCCTGCACGAGACCCGCTGGGGCGAGGTGGATTACCTGGTGGTGGACATGCCCCCGGGCACTGGCGATATCCAGCTGACGCTGGCCCAGCAGGTGCCCACCACGGCGGCGGTGATCGTCACGACGCCCCAGGATGTGGCGCTGGCAGATGCCCGCAAAGGGATTGCCATGTTCAACAAGGTCAATGTGCCTGTGCTTGGCATCGTCGAGAACATGAGTTACCACGTCTGCAGTGCCTGCGGGCATCACGAGCCGTTGTTCGGTACCGGCGGTGGCCAGAAGATGGCGGAGCAGTATCACGTGGCGCTGCTTGGTCAGTTGCCGCTGCATATCGACATTCGCCAGCACATGGATGACGGCTGCCCCACCGTGCTCGGTGCGCCGGATGGCGAGCTGTCACAGACTTACCTGAAATTGGCTCGTCGGGTAGGGGTCGAGCTCTATTTCAGCGCAAAACCGATTGCGACCCCGCTCTACACGGTGGCGCTGGACGAATAATCGGCGTTCGGCCAAGGGGGACGGATTTGGGGTGGGCATGGCCACCCCTTTTTCATATAATGGATCGGTTTAAACAATCCCCAGTGCTCTTCTCTTTAGGTATTTTCAATGTCTGATACTCAACATTCCTGCGTGATCATCGGTATTGCTGGTGCATCCGCGTCCGGCAAGAGTCTTATCGCCCAAACCATCTATGAAGAGCTGGTGGCCGAGCTGGGAGCGGGTCAGATTGGTGTGATCACCGAGGATTGCTACTACCGTGATCAGACCCACCTGACCATGGAAGAGCGGGTCAAGACCAACTATGACCACCCCAATGCCCTGGATCACGATCTGCTGGTGCAGCATCTGACCCAGCTGACGCAAGGGGCGGCGGTCAACATCCCCCAGTACTCCTATACCGAGCACACGCGCATGACCGAGGTCACCACCTTTGCACCGCGCCGTGTCATCATCCTCGAAGGGATACTGCTGTTGACCGACAGCCGCCTGCGCGAACTGATGGACGCCTCCATCTTCATGGATACCCCGCTCGACATCTGTTTGCTGCGCCGTCTGGTGCGCGATGTGCAGGAGCGCGGTCGTACCATGGACTCCGTGCTCAAGCAGTATCAGAAGACTGTGCGTCCCATGTTCATGCAGTTCATCGACCCGTCCAAGCAGTATGCCGACGTGATCGTGCCCCGTGGCGGCAAGAACCGCATCGCCATCGACATGCTCAAGGCGCGTATCCGCCATATGTTGATTGGTTGAGAGAAAACAAGCCGGGTGATGCCCGGCTTTTTTTAATGAATCTTTTGTCAGGAGAGTCGCAGAATGCGTCTTTGTGATACCGATATCGAAAGGCACCTGGATGAAGGCAAGATCGTCATCGAGCCGCGGCCCGGTGTTGAGCGGATCAGCGGCGTCAGCGTCGATGTGCTGCTGGGCAACGAGTTTCGGGTGTTTCGCGATCATACCGCGCCTTATATCGACCTTGGCGGGACCAGTGCCGAGATGGCCGATGCCATCGAGCGGGTGATGAGCGAGGAGATCCACGTGCCGGACGGCGAAGCCTTCTATCTGCACCCGGGTCAGCTGGCGCTGGCGGTGACCTATGAATCGGTTACCTTGCCCGCCGATATCGTCGGCTGGCTGGATGGTCGCTCCTCCCTGGCGCGCCTGGGCCTCATGGTGCACGTCACCGCCCACCGCATCGATCCGGGCTGGTCCGGTCGCATCGTGCTGGAGTTTTACAACGGCGGCAAGTTGCCTCTGGCCCTGCGTCCCAAGATGAAGATCGGTGCCCTGAACTTCGAGATGCTGTCAGGTACCGCGGCTCGCCCGTACAACAAACGGGAAAATGCCAAATACAAGAGTCAGCAAGGGGCTGTGGCCAGCCGGATCAACCAGGATTGATCTCCGCACCGTGCGGCTTGTCTATCGAGGAGGGTGCCAAGGCACCCTCTTTTATATCTGACAAAAGGAAACGGGCGTGCCGAGCGGGTTGAAAAGCGGCCTTTTTCGGGACATTGAGCCATGCTCAGGCTTTGATTGGCGCCTATCCACAGCAATGGAATGGACTTAAATTAATCCTCGACAAGCCCCGTTCCTACAGGCCCTAAGACATTTTCTGACGGAATGCCCTTTTTTTTTTTTGCTGAAATATTTCAACAACGGGTATGGCGCATCGAGCCTTCTGGCATAATCCGCCGCAACTCATAAACAGGTTCGTTTTTATGTTTGAAATGTTTAGTGGTTTGGGTTTGTGGTGGTCAATCGGTTTGGTATTGGCCGTTTTTTTTGTGCTGGCCTATGAATTCATCAACGGCTTTCACGATACCGCCAACGCGGTAGCAACGGTTATCTATACCAAGGCGATGCCGGCTCATATGGCGGTGGTGGCTTCCGGTCTGTTCAATTTCGCCGGTGTCATGCTGGGTGGATTGGGGGTGGCCTACGCCATCGTTCATCTGCTGCCCATCGATCTGCTGCTTGGCATGGACTCCACCCAGGGTCTGATCATGGTGTTCTCCCTGCTGTTCTCGGCCATCGTCTGGAACCTGGGAACCTGGTACTTCGGCATTCCGGCATCCAGCTCCCACACCCTGATCGGTTCCATCCTGGGGGTAGGCGGTGCCTATGCCCTGATCAGCCATCAACCCCTGAAAGAGGGTATCAACGTCGGCAAAGCCATCGACATCATGCTCTCTCTCATCATCTCTCCCACCGTGGGCTTCATCATTGCCGCCTTGCTGCTGTTCGCCATGAAGCGCGTATGGCTTGGCAGCAAGATCCACAAGACCCCGGAAGAGCGCCTGCTGGTGGACGGCAAGAAGCATCCACCGTTCTGGGCCCGTGTCACACTGATTTGTTCCGCAATGGGGGTGAGCTTCGTGCACGGCTCCAACGATGGTCAGAAAGGCATCGGTCTGGTGATGCTGGTGCTGATCTGCATGGCGCCTGCCTATTTTGCGCTGGACATGAACAGCCGCTCCTATGATCTGGACAGAACTCAGGATGCCAACCAGCGCATCATGGAGATCTACCAGCGTAACCAGGATCAGGTTTCCCATCTGGTGAACTTCAGTGTGCCTGCCAAAGCCCAGGAGGAGCTGATGAGCCACTGTGCGGCAGGGGAGGCCCTGCAGGCCATGGCGACCCTCGACAAGCGTCTGGGCCAGGTGCGCACCTACGAGGAGATGAACCTGGTGGATCGCCGCGAGGTGCGTCGTCTGCTGCTGTGCATCGACGACACTGCCCGCAAGGTCTCCAAATTGCCGCTGCCGGCCAAGGAGCTGACCGATCTCGCCAAATGGCGCAAGGATCTGACCGCCACGGCCGAATATGCGCCGACCTGGGTCATCGTGTCCATCGCCCTGGCGCTCGGTTGCGGCACCATGGTGGGCTGGCGTCGTATCGTCTACACGGTAGGGGAGAAGATCGGTTCCACCGGGATGACCTACAGTCAGGGCATTGCAGCCCAGATCACGGCCGCCGCGTCCATCGGGATTGCGAGTCTGACCGGGATGCCGGTGTCCACCACCCACATTCTCTCCTCTGCGGTGGCGGGGACCATGGTGGCCAACAAGTCCGGCCTGCAGAGCCAGACCATCAAGACCATTCTGCTGGCCTGGGTGCTGACGTTGCCGCTCACCATGCTGCTCTCCGGCGGCCTGTTCCTGCTGAACAACCATCTCTTTGGCGGGTAAGACGACAGTCATTGGAAATGAAACAAGGGCCTTCGGGCCCTTTTTTGTTGCCTGGTGAATGTCACGTCATACGGCAATAGTTCAATGAGTGATAGTTGTATGCCATCAGACAAGAAGTTAAACAGCAATATCTATCACCTCGTTTGTTTCTCTACATCCCTGAACCACCCTGTTGTACACAATGAGGGCAGCATACGCGGGAGCTACCTTGTTACGAGCTGACGCTTGCACGTGAAGCTGAAGGGAGGGTGTGCAACGGGTCTATGTTCCTCACCAGAAATGATGAGAGTGAAGAGCGCCACAGGTTGCCCTATGTCTGGCATTCCCGTTCAACCTGGGTTGTCTCAGCCACCACTGAACACACCGACTGTGCTACCAAAGGGGAACGCTGCCAGACTGTTTGCCAATGGCTTCATATGCTGTCAATGCACGGACCTTATCGACAAACCAGAGCATGTCGTGATGCTTTGACAGAGATGAATTCTCTGTCTGGTGTGTTATTCACGTCTTGTTTGGACTGTGTGTGGTCGCTGAACATCGGGAAAGCGGCGGATATTGAAGAATGGGCAGGGGGGAGAGCAAGGCGATGTCAGCCCAAAAAAAGAGATAAAAAAAGAGCCACACAATGTGTGGCTCTTTATTCAGACTAACGAGTCTGCTCAGGGGCGACCGGCCGGGCTGGTTGCAACGTTGCTGGCAGCGGTGCTGCCACCGTGGCGACCGGAGGTCACGACTTCACTGCGTACCAGGGGAGCGTACTCCACGGGTTCACGGGGTGTCGGGGCAGGAGCTGCAGCCGGCGTTGCCATGGGGGCATAAGCCTTGCGGGCACGGGCCAATACACCGGCACCCTTGCTGACCTTCACTTCGGGGCTGGTTGCTGGCTCGGTTTGCACCACGGCAGCCGGCATCTCGACGACCTCCGCCTCGGCGGTGGCCGTCTCCTCAGCGATCACGACAGGTGCCGCTTCAGCAACCGGTGCAACCTCTTCTGGAATGGCCTCAACTTGTTGGGTCTGCTCGACAGCGTCGATCACGGCGACAGGTTTGTCATGAGAGGCGGTGTCGACGATAGGTTCGACCATCTCGGGTTCGACAACTGCCACTTCGGCGACGGGTTCAGCGTCTGCTTGCGCAACCTGCTCAACTTCGTCAGTGGAGGGCGCGTCCACAGCCTGGGCTGCCAGTGCTTGCTCTGCCGCTTCCTCAGCAACGGCTTCAGCCACCACGTGTTCGGTTAGTGCGGCGGAGGCCTGCAGGGCGGCAGCAACCGCTTCTGCGCTCGGAATGGTGATGACAGGCACAACCGGTTCTTCCACCTTTACCTGAGCCGCATCGGCCTGGGCCGCGGTAGTCAGCTGCACTTCGCCTTGTGCTTCGTCTTCACGCTGGCCACGAGCCTCTTCGTTGATGCGCTTGCGACGTTGCCCTTCGATGCGCTGATTGCGCGGGGTACGGCGGGAACGACGCTGACCTTCGCCTTGCTCTTCTTGTTGCTCAGCAGCGGCGGCTTGCACGTCGGCGACATCGGTGATTTGCTCGTCAGTCGGCAGGGCAGGGGTGTCGGTCGCGGCGACATCGACACGGATCTGCTTGCGCAGTTGGCGACGTTCGCGGCGCTCGGCCACTTTTTGCTCTTTTTCCTGACGCGGTTCAGCGCTGGCGACCGCAGTATCAACGGTATCAACCGCTTCGACGCTCACCTCGGCACGGGGTTCGCGGGGGGCGCGAGGTTCACGAGCCGGACGCGGGGCACGAGGTTCGCGCTCCTGGCGGGGTTCGCGAGGCTCACGCTCCATGCGCTGTTCGGTGCGCACTTCGCCACGGGGTTCCCGTTCCTGGCGCGGTTCCCGCTCTTGACGAGGCTCACGCTCTTTGCGCGGGCGACGATTGCGATCACTGCTCTCGCGGCTGGCTGCGCCTTCACGCTTCTCGCCGGCCTCGGCATTGCGACTGCCGCGGTTGTCATCGCGACGGCCACGTTGACCACGGCTGCGGGATTCATCGCGCTGGTGACGGTGCCCGTCATCCTTGCGAGCTTCGCGCTGGGCGGCCGGTTTGTCGGCAGGCGCCTTCACCTCGGCCGGAGCCGCATCGGAGGAGGCACCGAACAGGCCGGAGAAGGCCTTGGCCAGCTTGCCAAAGAAGCCGACTTGTTCTGCAACCGGAGCGGGAGTCGCAACAGGAGCCGGGGCGGTGGGCGCAACCGGCTGGGGAGCCGGGGCAAACCCTTGCAGCAGCGGCTGTTCGCGCTCGACTACCTGAGCCTGGCGCGGCTGATAGACCGGCTTGGCAATCTCGGTTTTGAGCTCGTAGCTGGCCGCTTCCGGGATCTCGTTCTGACGGATGCGGGTCACTTCGTAGTGCGGGGTTTCCAGATGCTGGTTCGGAATGATGTAGACACGCACATCATTGCGCTGTTCCAGATTGGCGATGGAGGTACGCTTCTCGTTGAGCAGATAGGCGGCCACATCGACCGGCACCTGGGCATGAACCTGCTCGGTGTTGTCCTTCATGGCCTCTTCTTCGATGAGACGCAGGATGGACAGGGCGAGGGATTCGTTGTCACGGATGACCCCCTGACCCTGGCAACGGGGGCAGATATGGCTGCTGGACTCGTTGAGGGAGGGACGCAGACGCTGGCGAGACATCTCCAGCAGACCGAAACGGGAGATACGGCCCAGCTGGATACGGGCACGATCCTGATGCACCGCTTCACGCAGACGGTTTTCCACTTCGCGCTGATGGCGAACCGGGGTCATGTCGATGAAGTCGATGACAATCAGGCCACCCAGGTCACGCAGGCGCAATTGACGGGCAATCTCGTCGGCCGCTTCCAGGTTGGTCTGCAGGGCGGTCTCTTCGATATCGCCGCCCTTGGTGGCGCGGGAGGAGTTGATATCGATGGAGGTCAGTGCTTCGGTCGGGTCGATGACGATGCTGCCGCCGGAGGGCAGGCGCACTTCGCGCTGGAAGGCCGATTCGATCTGGCTCTCGATCTGGAAGTGGTTGAACAGGGCGACATCACCCTTGTACAGCTTCACGCGATTGAGGAAATCGGGGCGGACCAGCTCGATATGTGACTTGGCGCGCTCGAAGATGACCGGATTATCGATCAGGATCTCGCCCACATCGCGACGCAGATAGTCACGGATGGCGCGCACGATGACGTTGCTCTCCTGGTGAATGAGCACCGGAGCGGAACGTTGTTGTGACGCCTTGTGGATGGAGTCCCAGTGATTGAGCAGAACGTTCAGATCCCACTCCAGCTCTTCCGGGGACTTGCCCACACCGGCGGTGCGCACGATGAGGCCCATGCCGTCCGGTACGGTCAGTCCGCTCAGCGCTTCCTTCAGCTCGGTCCGCTCGTCACCCTCGATGCGACGGGAGATGCCGCCGGCACGGGGGTTGTTCGGCATCAGCACCAGGTAGCTGCCAGCCAGACTGATGAAGGTGGTGAGGGCGGCACCCTTGGTACCACGCTCTTCCTTGTCGATCTGGACAATCACTTCCTGGCCTTCGCGGACCACTTCTTTGATGTTGGGACGACCCTGATAGGAGTAACCGGAGGGGAAGTAATTGCGGGCGATTTCCTTTAACGGCAGGAAACCGTGGCGTTCGGCGCCATAGTCAACAAAAGCAGCTTCGAGACTGGGTTCTACTCGGGTGATTTTGCCCTTGTAAATGTTCGCTTTTTTCTGCTCGTGTCCCGGACTTTCAATATCCAAATCGTAGAGCTGTTGTCCGTCAACCAGCGCTACGCGCAACTCCTCTTCCTGAGTCGCGTTGATTAGCATTCTTTTCATTGAGTTCTCATTATTTTGTCATTTTGATTCCTCCACTGGGTCCTGCCGGCGCCGGCCTCGGGTCTTCAGCATGCTGGGGCAACCTCCCGGTTGGGGTATGCATGAGGCGCAAACTAAGGGCACTCTGGTTCAGCCTTCTCGAGAGGGCGTGAATTAAGGATACCGATGTGGAGACAATTTACGTCGGCTCTGTTTGTGTTCTCCATGCGTTGTACCTCGCACCCGGGAACCGTCATGTTCTTGTATACACGGTGTTTCGGGATTGGGTGGCATACATTTTGGCCACTTAGTACAAGGCTTGAACACAATGACAAAACCTTGTTTATTATCCCATTTAAACCACTTTTATAGCAAGACGCCATTTTTTAACAAAGCATGGAGCCAAGGGCTGTCAGCGGTGTTAAAATCCGCGCCATGACACAGATACATCAACAAGTGCAGCTGCTCACCATCGAAGCTGAGCATGACGGGCAGCGCATCGACAATTTTCTCAAGACTCAGTTAAAGGGCGTCCCCAAGAGCCTGATTTATCGCATCCTTCGAAAAGGGGAGGTGCGGGTCAACAAGAAGCGCATCAAACCGGAATACAAGCTTTGTGCCGGTGACGAGGTGCGGGTGCCCCCCGTGCGTGTGGCCGAGAAGAATGAGTTGCCTTCTGCCAACCTCGGCAGCATCCAGCGTCTGGAGAGCCAGATCCTGTTTGAAGACGACGCCATGATAGTGCTCAACAAGCCGTCCGGCATGGCAGTGCACGGTGGCAGCGGCCTCAGTTTTGGTGTCATCGAAGGGCTGCGTGCCCTGCGCCCCGAAGCCCGTTTCCTCGAACTGGTGCACCGGCTGGATCGCGACACCTCCGGCGTACTGCTGGTTGCCAAGAAGCGCAGTGCTCTGCGCAGCCTGCACGAGCAGCTGCGGGTCAAGACCATGCGCAAGCAGTATCTGGCGCTGGTGCGCGGCCAGTGGCAACCCCACGTCAAGGTGGTCAATGCGCCACTTCGCAAAAATGATCTGCAATCCGGCGAGCGGGTGGTGCGGGTCAGCAGCGATGGCAAACCCTCCGAGACCCGGTTCCGGATTGCCCGTCAGTTTGCCGAGGCCACCCTGGTCGAGTGCAGCCCCATCACTGGCCGTACTCACCAGATCCGTGTCCACACCCAGCACGCCGGCCATCCCATCGCCTGCGATGACAAATATGGTGAGGCCGGTTTTGATGAAAAGATGCGAGGGCAGGGGCTAAAGCGTCTGTTCCTGCACGCCTGGAAGCTCACCTTTACTCATCCGGTGGATGATCGGGAGATGCAGGTGGAAGCGCCATTGTCACCGGAACTTGAGGCGTTTCTCGCCAAGCTGCCACGCTGACAGCCATGAAAAACGGGAGCCTTGGCTCCCGTTTTTCATGGCAGAGTTCTTGTTATGGCAGAGCCAAGCCGTGGCGACCCAGGAGATCAACCAAGCCTATCAGGGGAAGACCGACAAGGGCGTTGGGATCGCGCCCCTCCAGCGCCTTGAACAAGACGATGCCCATTCCCTCGCATTTGAAGCTGCCGGCACAATCCAGAGGACGTTCGGCCTCCACATAGCGACGGATGGCGGCTTCGTCGAGCGAGCGAAAATGCACGATGAAAGGCTCGACGAGCTGCTCGGCATGGCCATTCGCAGCATTGATCACACAGAGCCCGGTGTAAAAGATGACGCGCTTGCCTTGTGCCTGCAGCAACTGCTCGACCGCCTTCTCCACCGTGCCGGGCTTGCCGAGGATCTGCCCGTCACAGACGCACACCTGATCTGAACCGATGATCAATCCTTGATCACGGTCAGCGGCAACGGCATTCGCCTTGGCAAACGCCAATCTGCTGACCAGGGCTTCTGCGGTCTCCCCGTGTCGCGCCGTCTCATCGACTTGAGGCGCAGCACAGTGAAATGGCTGACCGAGTTTTTCCAGCAAGGTTTTGCGGTAGGACGAGGTGGACGCGAGAATCAAGGAAGGCTGCATGTTTTGATGATATCCATTTATAAATCAATTGGTTGATTCTATCTGCGCAGATGGGGCCACGCAAACAGGAGATGTCTAGAGCGGGACTCGCCTAATTAGCGGGAAGCATGCATGCTGAGGGAACCACAGCGCAAACACAAGAGATCGGAATTGAGCGTGATGACACGATATGCGGCCTTGGTCATGGCACTGATCTCCTTCGCCAGCTGGGCAGGGACATGGCAACTTCGCCAGGGGGATGAGGGGGTGATGCTTTGGACTCAGCCACATCCTCCGACCTCTTTTCAGGCCTTACGTCTGGAGATGCGGGTGAATGCCGATCCTGGCGCGCTGATCACGGTGCTGCGCAACACGGCGCGCCATGAAGAGTGGTTGCCCCAGAGTCGTGAAGTCAGGGTGCTGGCCAGATCGGGTCCCGACGATGATCTGGTCTATACCCGCCTGGCATCTCCCTGGCCGGTGCAAGACAGGGAGCTCATCACCCGCTCCCATCTGAGTCGACGTATTGATTGCGGCCTGACTCTCGAGGTGTGGGCAGAGCCGAATGCCCTGCCATTGCATGCAGGGCTGTTCCGGATCCAGGAAAGCGCCGGACGGTGGGAGGCGCTACCCCAACGGGATGGCAGCACACTCGTTCGGCTCGAAACCTATACCAATCCGGGCAACAACTTGCCGGGCTGGCTGGTCAATCCCATTGCCATCAAGGCTGCCGTGGGCAGTTTCAAAGCCATACGCCGACTGATGGAAGCCGAGCCCAGAGTGGCTGCGACACCAGGCCTGCTGGGGAGCGACCCGCGCTGTTCTGCCACCTGATGAGACATCAAGGAGCACATCCGGTGGACAGACAGGGGTGGGGAACAGGATCCTGTGCCAGATCCTGCACGATATGGCATAATCGGCCACCGATGAGCACAAGTTCCTCTTGCAGGAGCCTGTGAAGGTAAAATCATCGGCGGTAAGGACTTTTTCCTTTGACTATCCCTTGTTGGACCTATAATATTCGCGCCCTATGCAAAAGGTGAAGTTGCCCGTTAAGGTTGATCCAGTCCGTAATGCCTTGAAGCTACTCGATTATGTCGGGATAGTGGAAAAGTCGCAGATGCCCAGGCTGGAGGAATCAACCGAAGGCTTGCGAAGTGATGTGGATGTCACACTGCACTTTGGCAAAGATGTCCAGAAGTTGACCGTTATGAAAGGCACTGCCCATGCCAAGGTCGACCTGGTTTGCCAGCGTTGTGGTGAGACGTTTGAACACCTTTGTGAAGCTAGTTTTATTTACACTCCGCTGTTCGAAAGAACAAACGAGGAAGAACTGCCGGAAGCTTATGAGCCCATTGAGTTGGACGAAAACGGCGAGATAGATCTTCATCAAATCCTGGAGGATGAACTCATCCTCTCGTTGCCTCAAGTAGCCATGCATCCGGTGGATGTGTGTCCCAGAGGAAACATGGAGATGACCTGGGGTGAAATCGAACCTGCTGATGAGCGGCCGAATCCCTTTGCAGTTCTTGAAGCGCTCAAACGTAAGTGAATTTTAGGAGTTAGCCTACCATGGCCGTACAACAGAACCGTAAAACCCGCGCCAAGCGTGGCATGCGTCGTTCCCACGATGCGCTGACCACCGCTGCCCTGACTGTTGATCAGACCAGTGGCGAAATTCATCGTCGTCACCACGTGACTGCCGATGGTTTCTACCGCGGTAAAAAGGTAATCGCTTAAGGATTGCCTTTGTCTACGCAAACTGTCGCGCTAGACATAATGGGGGGAGATATCGGCCCCTCGGAAACAGTGCCTGCCGCCGTGCAGGCACTGTCTCTTCTACCCCAGCTAAAACTTGTTCTGGTCGGTGATCAACACCAGACCGCCCCTCTTCTGCAGCAACATGGCTTGCTCAACCACCCTCGCGTTCGTCTCGTGCATGCCTCTCAGGTCGTGGGCATGGGCGAAAAGCCTATCGTGGCGCTGCGTACCCTGAAAGACTCCTCCATGCGCGTGACCCTGGACCTGGTCAAGAGCGGCGCTGCCGATGCCTGTGTCAGTGCAGGCAACACCGGTGCCTTGATGGCCATGGCCAAGTGCGTGCTCAAATCCTTGCCCGGTGTTGACCGGCCAGCCCTCATCAAGGCGCTGCCCACATTGAGTGGAAAGCGGACCGTGATGCTGGATCTGGGTGCGAACGTGAGCTGCGATGCCGACACCCTGCTGCAATTTGCCGTGATGGGCGCCGTAGTCGCAGAGAAGGTCGAGGGGATACCTTCACCCAGAGTGGCACTGCTCAACGTGGGGGAGGAGGAGATCAAGGGCAACGACCTGGTGCGCCACAGCGCCGAGTTGCTGCGCCAATGCTCCGCCCTGAATTTTGTCGGTTTCATTGAGGGGGACAGGATCTTCAGCGGCGAGTGCGACGTGATCGTCTGCGACGGTTTCGTGGGCAACGTGGCGCTCAAGACCGCGGAGGGGGTGGTGCGGATGATGGCCGAACTGGCCGGATATCCGCGCAAAAAACGCAGTTTTCTTGGTCGACTCGCCGGATTTATGTTCAAACGGCGTTTCTCTTACCTGAACCCCGACCAGTATAATGGCGCGAGTCTGTTAGGATTGCGCGGCATTGTGGTAAAAAGCCATGGGCGGGCCGAGCGCCGCGCTCTGTGTCATGCGATTCTGCTGGCCGCACAAGAAGCCAGACATCAACTTCCATTGCAAATTGCAGATCGCCTTGAATCTGTCTTTTCCGACAGGGATTTATAAAACTCTATGCATAGCAAAATTCTGGGTACTGGCAGTTATCTGCCGAGTTCGGTTCGTACCAACGCCGATCTTGAACAGATGGTTGAAACCAGTGACGAATGGATCGTGGAACGCACCGGGATCCGTGAACGCCGTATCGCCGGAGCCGACGAAACCGTCGCGACCCTTTCTCATCAGGCGGCCTTGCGTGCGCTTGATGCGGCAGGTCTGACTGCCGCCGATCTGGACATGATAGTGCTGGCCACCACCAGCGCAGAGAATGCCTTCCCAGCTGCTGCCTGTGAACTGCAGGGGCTGCTTGACGTACCGGGGATCCCGGCGTTTGACGTAGCCGCCGCCTGTGCCGGCTTTACATATGCTCTCGCCATCGCCGATCAGTTCGTCAAATCCGGCGCTGCTCGCCACGTGCTGGTTGTCGGTGCGGACGTGCTGTCACGTATGTGCGATCCCGAGGATCGCGGCACCATCATCCTGTTCGGGGATGGGGCAGGGGCCGTGGTCATCGGTGCCAGCGACACTCCTGGGATCCTCTCCACCCATCTGCATGCCGATGGCCGTTATGGCGAGCTGCTCAAACTGCCGCAGCCCCGTCGCGGCATGCCGGGTGCTGAGCTCGAAGCCTACATGTACATGAAGGGCAACGATGTCTTCAAGGTGGCGGTGACACGCCTTAGCGAGATCGTGACCGAAACCCTGGCTGCGGCCAACGTCGAGCCGAGCGAGCTGGACTGGCTGGTGCCCCATCAAGCCAACTTCCGCATCATCAATGCCACCGCCAAGAAACTCGGCATGGGGCTCGACAAGGTGATCCTGACCCTGGATCGTCATGGCAATACCTCTGCGGCCTCCGTGCCCATCGCCTTCGATGAAGGGGTGCGCGATGGTCGCATCAAACCCGGCCAGCTGGTCCTGCTGGAAGCCTTCGGCGGCGGTTTTGCCTGGGGCTCTGCGCTGGTTCGCCTCTGATACCGAGCGGTGCCCGGTCCTCGGGCGCCCGCTTACCGAATTCGTCTTACCTTAAAGGAATCAATGATGACCCGATTTGCCATTGCCTTCCCGGGACAAGGCTCCCAGAGCGTCGGCATGCTGGCCGAGCTGGCCGAGCAACACGCTGTGATTAAAGAGACCTTCGCCGAGGCGAGCCAGGTGCTGGGTTATGACCTGTTTGCCCTGGTGATGGCAGGCCCGGCCGAGGATCTGAACAAGACTTGGCGTACCCAGCCCGCGCTGTTGACCGCCTCGGTCGCGCTGTGGCGCCTGTGGCAACAGCAAGGCGGGGCAACCCCTGCCGTGATGGCCGGGCACAGCCTGGGGGAATACTCCGCCCTGGTGTGCAGCGGCGCGCTGGCGTTTGCTGATGCAGTCAAACTGGTCGAGCTGCGTGGTCTGGCCATGCAGGAAGCCGTACCGGAAGGCACTGGCGCCATGGCTGCCATCATCGGTCTGGACAACGAAAGCATCGCTGCCAACTGTGAGAAAGCGGCCCAGGGGCAGGTGGTCTCTCCGGTCAACTTCAACTCTCCGGGCCAGGTGGTCATCGCCGGCCACAAAGAGGCGGTCGAGCGTGCCAACGTGCTGATGAAAGAGTCAGGCGCCAAGCGTGCCCTGCCGCTGCCGGTCTCCGTGCCCTCCCACTGCGCCCTGATGAAACCGGCCGCAGAAAAGCTGGCCGCCGCCCTGGATGGGATCGAGATCAAGGTTCCTGCCATCGCCGTCATCAATAATGTCGACGTCTCTTGTGAGCAGGATCCTGCCGCCATCAAGCAAGCCCTGGTGCGTCAGCTGTTCAGCCCGGTTCGCTGGACTGAAACGGTAGAGCGCATGGCAAACGACGGTGTAACCCTCGAAATCGAGATGGGCCCGGGCAAGGTGTTGACCGGCTTGGCCAAGCGTATCGATGCGCGAGTGGAAGGTATTCACGCCAACGACGCCGCCTCGTTCGAGCAGGCGCTGGCCCAGATCAAGTAAACAGGAGCAAGTCATGAGTTTTACCGATAAGGTTGTGTTGGTCACTGGCGCCAGCCGTGGCATTGGTCGTGCGATTGCGGAGACGTTTGCTGCTCGTGGCGCCAAAGTCGTGGGTACCGCGACCAGCGAGAGCGGTGCCGAAGCGATCAGTGCTTACCTGGGTGAGCAAGGCTTCGGCATGGCACTGAACGTGACCAGTCAGGAATCCATCGAAACCGTCTTCGCAGCCATCAAGGCGCGTTTTGGCGACATCGACATCCTGATCAACAACGCCGGCATCACCCGCGACAACCTGCTGATGCGGATGAAGGATGACGAGTGGAACGAGATCATCGACACCAATCTCACCTCCCTGTACCGTCTGAGCAAGCCGGTATTGCGTGCCATGATGAAGAAGCGTAACGGTCGCATCATCAGCATCGGTTCCGTGGTCGGCACCATGGGCAACGCCGGTCAGGTCAACTATGCTGCTGCCAAGGCTGGTCTGGTTGGCTTTACCAAGTCGCTGGCCCGTGAAGTGGCATCCCGTGGCATCACGGTGAATGCGGTTGCTCCCGGTTTCATCGAGACCGACATGACCAAGGCGCTCAATGAAGAGCAGCGCGCCGGCATCATGAATCAGGTGCCTGCTGCCCGTTTGGGCGATCCGAAAGAAATTGCTGCCGCTGTGGTATTCTTGGCATCGGATGATGCCGCCTATATTACCGGCGAAACCCTGCATGTTAATGGCGGGATGTACATGGTGTAATCAATTTGTCGTGAGTTCTGTTCAAATTTGCGATAATACGCCGAAGTTTGGCACATTTCGTGGTTTGACCAGCGGCAAGTCACTTGCAAACTCACGTCAATTGAATACACTACCCCAACCAGACGCAATAGCGTATTTTTAAAGGAAAATTCAGGTCATGAGCAACATCGAAGAACGCGTAAAGAAAATCATCATCGAACAACTGGGTGTTAAAGAAGAAGACGTGAAGAACGCTGCCTCCTTCGTCGACGACCTGGGCGCTGACTCTTTGGATACCGTTGAACTGGTAATGGCGCTGGAAGAAGAATTCGATACCGAAATTCCTGATGAAGAAGCCGAGAAGATCACCACTGTTCAAGCGGCTATCGACTACATCACCGCTAATCAGGAATAAGTTCCTGTTCTGAAAGAAGCGGCCCAAGGGCCGCTTCTTTTATGTTTACCCCTTTCAAAACACCTCTCGGAGACTACCTCAGTGTCAAAACGCAGAGTCGTGGTGACCGGCTTGGGGATGCTTTCCCCGGTAGGCAACACTGCCGAATCCAGCTGGCAAGCCCTGCTCAACGGGCAGAGCGGCATTTCCCTCATCGACCACTTTGATGCAAGCGAGTTCGCAACCCGTTTCGCAGGCTTGGTCAAGGATTTCGACCCCGAAGAGTTCGGCATCAACCGCAAAGAAGCCCGCAAGATGGATCTCTTCATCCAGTATGGCGTGGCGGCGGGTGTTCAGGCCCTGGAAGATTCCGGCCTGATCATCAACGAAGAGAACGCGGAGCGGGTAGGCGTTGCCATCGGCTCCGGTATCGGCGGTCTGGGTCTGATTGAGCAGAACCACAGCAGCCTCATCAATGGCGGCCCCCGCAAGCTGAGCCCTTTCTTCGTTCCGTCCACCATCATCAATATGGTGTCCGGTCATCTTTCCATCATGAAAGGCATGCAGGGCCCGAACATCGCCGTGACTACCGCCTGTACCACGGGTACCCATGCCATCGGCATGGCTGGCCGGATGATCGCCTATGGCGATGCGGACGTGATGGTTGCCGGTGGTGCCGAGAAAGCCTCCACCCCCATGGGCATGGGCGGCTTTGCCGCTGCCAAGGCGCTCTCCACCCGTAATGACGAACCGCAGAAGGCGAGCCGTCCCTGGGACAAGGATCGCGACGGTTTCGTGCTGGGCGACGGTGCCGGCGTGTTGGTGCTGGAAGAGTATGAACATGCCAAGGCCCGCGGTGCCAAGATCTATGCCGAGCTGGTCGGCTTTGGCATGAGCGGGGATGCCTATCACATGACGGCCCCTCCCTCGGACGGCGATGGTGGCGCACGCGCCATGAAGAACGCCATCAAGGATGCTGGCATCGCACCCGAGCAGATCGGTTACATCAATGCCCACGGTACCTCCACGCCCCTTGGGGATGTGGCAGAGCTGCGCGGCATGAAGAAGGTGTTTGGTGACCATGCCAGCGCCCTGATGGTCAGTTCCACCAAGTCCATGACAGGCCACCTGTTGGGTGCGGCTGGCGCCATCGAGGCGATCATCACTGTGCTCTCTCTGCGTGACCAGATGGTGCCTCCCACCATCAACCTGGACAATCCGGATGATGAGTGCGACCTGGATCTGGTGCCGCACGTTGCCAAGGCCGGCAGCTTCGAATATGCCCTCTCCAATTCCTTCGGTTTTGGCGGCACCAATGGCTCCCTGATCTTCAAACGCGTATAATTCGCTCTGGGCGAATGATAAGGCCCGATACGGCAGTATCGGGCCTTTTTTATCGGAGGGATCCCCTTGCTGATTAATGGAATACCCACAGAAACACTGTCAGCCAGGGATCGTGGACTGGCATACGGTGATGGTCATTTCACCACCATGCTGGTGAGGGAAGGGAAGGTACTCTGGTGGCAGGACCATCTGGCCCGGCTGCAACATGCCAACGCCCGGCTTGGTTTTGGCGAGCACTCCTGGGACCTGCTTGCCGACGAGGCGGCGCAGCTGGCTTCTGGGCAGACACAGGCTGTCGTCAAGATAATGCTGACCCGGGGCGCCGGTGGGCGGGGATATGACGGCGCAGGCTGTGACACGCCCACTCGCATCGTCTCTTTGGCACCTTATCCTGAGCATTATCATGATTGGCAGCAAACCGGCATTAATGCCCTGGTATGCCAGCAGCAGCTTGGGGACAGTCCCATGCTCGCCGGTCTCAAGACGCTGGGGCGCCTCGAACAAGTGATGCTGAAGCGCGAACTTGCTGCGCGTGGCGGGGTCGAAGGTATAGTCTTGAACAGCCGGGGATTTCTGGTAGAAGGGGTCAGCGCGAATCTGTTTTGGCGTCGTGGCAGGACGGTGTTCACACCGGATCTCACCCGCGCCGGGATCGATGGCATCATGCGCAAGCGCGTGATGACGATGCTTAAACAGATGGGCATTGAACTGCGTGTCGTAGAGGCTCCATTGGAGTCACTCTGGCAGGCGGAAGAGGTCTGGCTGACCAATACCCTGATGGGGATTGTCCCGGTCACCCGCATCGGGGATATGCACTATCCCAGTCCGGTATTGATTCGCCGTTTACAGGAGCGCTTGGTCATTGAAGTTTAATCGGCTTTACACCCTGCTCGCGGGGGCGGCACTCTCTGTCGCCGTTGCCGGAGGGTACGTGTATCACAAGTGGCAACAGGTGGAGACGCTCACCAACAAGGGGCCAACCCGCCTCTTTACCGTCGAAAAAGGCGCCCATGCGGCGCGCCTGATTGCCGAACTGGGGGAGGGGGAAACCAGCCCCTGGGCGGTGCGTCTCTGGTTGCGCGGTCATCCCGAACTGGTGGCCATCAAGTCCGGCACCTATGAAATCAAGGAAGGGGCGCCGCTCAAGGAGACTCTCTCTCTCTTTGCTTCCGGCAAGGAGTTTCACTTCAGCCTGACCTTTGTCGAAGGGTCCCGTTTTGAGGATTGGCTGAAGCAACTTTCCAGCGCTCCCTATCTGGAGCGCCTGACTCTGGAGCAGAGCGAAACCGAACTGGCTCAGGAACTCGGCATCGAAAATGGCAAGCTGGAGGGGTGGTTCCTGCCGGAAACCTACGCCTATACCACTCATGCCAGCGATCTTTCCATCCTGCGCCGCGCCTATCAGGACATGAAAACGTTCCTGGAGGCTTCCTGGGAGAAGCGTCAGGCCAATCTGCCCTACAAGACACCCTATGAGGCGCTCATCATGGCCTCCATCATCGAAAAAGAGACGGGCCAACCGGATGAACGGGCCCAGATTGCCTCTGTGTTCGTCAATCGTCTACGCCTTGGCATGAAGTTGCAGACCGACCCTACCGTCATCTACGGGGTGAAGGACAGGTACGATGGCAACATTCGCCGCAGCGATCTGACCGATGTTAACCCTTACAACACCTATGTGATCGACGGTCTGCCTCCGACGCCCATCGCCATGCCGGGCAAGGCCTCCATCGAGGCGGCGCTCAACCCCAAATCGACCGACTATCTCTACTTCGTTGCCAAGGGGGGCGGTGCCCACTACTTCTCCAAGTCCCTCGATGAACACAATCGGGCGGTGCGTGAATACATATTGAAGAAACCCTAATGTCTAAATTTATCGTGATTGAAGGATTGGAAGGGGCAGGGAAGAGCTCTGCGATGCGCTATGTCACCGACTATCTGCAAGCCCACGGAGTGGCGCGGATCGAGTGCACCCGGGAGCCGGGCGGCACGCCGCTGGCGGAACGCATGCGGGCCATCGTCAAGGAAGTACACGACGAGCGCCTGACCGTCGAGGCCGAGCTGCTGTTGATGTACGCCTCCCGGGTACAACTGGTGGAGACCCTGATCAAGCCGGCCCTGGCAGACGGCATCTGGGTAGTGGGGGACAGGCACGATCTTTCCTCTCAGGCCTATCAGGGGGGTGGCCGCGGCATCGATGCGAACCTCATCGGCGCCATCAAACGGGCGGTCCTCGGGGATTTCAAGCCGGATCTGACGCTCTATCTCGACATTGATCCTGCCATCGGCCTGCAGCGGGCCCGCCATCGCGGCGAGTTGGACAGGATTGAGCTGGAGCAGATCGGCTTCTTTGAACGTACCCGCCAGCGTTACCTCGAGTTGGCGGCCGCCGATGATTCCATCCAGGTCATCGATGCCGGATTGCCCCCGGAGCAAGTCAAAGCCGCCATCGAGGCAGCTCTTGAGCATTATCTGGCAAGCGAGGGACTATGTATCCCTGGCTGATCCCGGATTGGCATGCCTTGAGCGAGACGGCCCGGGCCGGACGGCTCGGGCACGCCTGGTTGCTGCTAGGAGATCCTGGTCTTGGCAAGGAGCAGCTTGCAGAGCGACTGGCGCGACTGCACCTGTGTCAGCATCCACAACGAGGTGAGCCCTGCGGTCAGTGCCACTCCTGCCAGCTTTTTGAGAAGGGGCATCACCCGGATCTTGGCACCCTGGGGCCCGAGGGCAAGACCATTGGTGTCGAAGCCATCCGGGAGATTTGCAGCCGTCTCCAGAGCACGTCCCAGCTCGGTCGCGGAAAGGTGGTGATCATTCAGGAGGCGGAGCGCATGACGGAGTCTGCCGCCAATGCTTTGCTGAAGACGCTGGAAGAGCCGGCTGGCGACAGTCTGTTGCTGCTCATCGCATCTCGGGTATCTCGCCTGCTCCCCACCATCTTGAGCCGTTGTCACAAGCATGTCTGCCAGCTCCCCTCTGAGGGGGAGACCCTTGCCTGGCTCGCCGAGCAGGGCCATCAGGCCACCCAGGCCCAGGTGCGGATCTGCCAGGGTGCGCCGCTGCGGGTGCTGATCTATATCGAAGCACAGCAAGATGATGCCAGACGGGCATTGCTCGACGGATTTGTCTCGCTGGCATCGGCCCCCACCCGTGCGGCGAATGTCTGTGCCCAGTTGGCCGAGGATAATCAGGTCCGGCTGCACTGGTTGCAGCTCTTCTTGTGCGATGCCCTCAAGCTTCAGGCTGGCTGCGGCCATCATCAACTGGCGATGCCGGATCTTGCATCACTCAGCCAGCAACTGGCTGAGAGACACTCCAGCGAACGGCTCCTGGAAGCTGAACAGCAGCTGGTTGTGCTGAAAGAGGCTTGTCAGCCAGGACAGCTTTCCAATCCCACCATCCATTTGATGAACTGGCTCAATCGCTGGTTATAAACAAGGTTGTCTATGTTACTCGTTGATTCCCATTGCCATCTCGATCGCTTGAGTTATGGCTCCAAGCAGACCGACATGGCCGATGTACTGGCCAAGGCGGCGCAGCAGAGCGTGGGATATTTTCTCTGCGTGAGTGTGACCCAGGCCCAGTTCCCGACCATGATGGAGGCCATCGCTCCCTATCCCCAGGTGTTTGCCTCCTGCGGTGTTCACCCGCTCAATCAGGATCCCGGGGTGGATGCTGCCTTGCTGCTGACTCAGGCGGCCGATGAGAGAGTGGTGGCCATCGGCGAAACCGGGCTCGACTACTTCTATTCACCGGAAAACAAGGATGTACAGCAAGCCTCTTTCCGCGAACATATCCGGGTAGCCCGGGCACTGAACAAACCGCTCATCATCCACACCCGGGATGCCCAGGAAGACACGCTGCGGATCATGCGAGAGGAGGGGGCCGAACAGGTGGGCGGAGTGCTGCACTGCTTCACCGAGTCCCTCGAAATGGCCGAGGCCGCGATGGCCATGGGGTTCTATATTTCCATCTCGGGAATAGCCACTTTCAAGAACGCCTCAGCCCTGCAGGCAGTGGTCAAGGCGTTGCCACTGGAACGACTGCTGGTTGAAACCGACTCTCCCTATTTGGCACCGGTTCCCCACCGGGGGAGGGAGAACGAGCCTGCCTTTGTTCGCGACGTTGCCCAATTTATCGCTGATCTTCGCCAGATATCGCTCGCCGAATTGGCGGGGGCCACCAGCCACAATTTCTTCGAATTGTTCAAGTTGGCAAAGCGATAACAGACAACGCCCCGCATAGCGGGGCGTTTTACTATGACAATCAGCACTATCATTACCCATCCAAAAACAATCATGCCAAGTTGTTATCTCTCACTTTTTTTTGCGGTGGATACTGATGAGATTAAAGCCACAATCCTGATAAAACGGAGCAGGGATGACAGGGTACTTGAGAAATAAATGAGGGAGCTGAAATGGGTTAAAGCACTCTCCCTAAGTATCGATAATATTCATTATCAATACTTGATAGATCTGGATGATCCTGTAAGATCCACCGAAACTCCGCTTTAAATCATAGAGTTAAGTGAACTACCCACGCCTTCAAAACCCAGTTCAGCAATCCTTGCAAAGCGTCTTCGATCCTCAGCTGAACAGCCGGGCAAGACGCTTCCTGCGCAGCGCTAAAGCCGACTCCACCCTCAATGCCTATCAGGCAGATACCCGTATCTTTGTCTCCTGGTGCCAGCTCCACGGGCTGGATCCCTTGCAGACGACACACCACGACATCATGAATTTTCTGGCGGATCAGGCCGACGGCATCCTGGCCAACTGGGTCTGGCTGGACAAAGAAGAAGGGAAGGGGGAGCTTCGCAACGGGGAACCTCGCAAACCGGCCACCCTGGTAAGACGGCTTGCCGGCATTCGCTATGCCTTCAAGCAGAAGGGGATCCACCCCATGCCGACCGAGCATGCGGAGATAAAGGAGATGATGCGTGGCATAGTACGGCTCGGTGATAACCGCAAACGCAAAACGGGGGCGCTGACCCTGAAACCATTGGCCTGCGTGCTGGACGAGATAGATACCAGCAACCTGGCGGGACTTCGGGATTACACCCTGTTGCTGCTGATGTTCAGTGGCGCCTTGCGCCGATCGGAAGCGGCCAGGATCGAGGTGGATGACGTGCAGTTTGTGGGGCAGGGGATACGCCTTCGTCTCAAACCAAGCAAACATCAGCTCCATGAATCGGAGATAGCACTCATTCCGGGCACCCGGTATTGCCCAGTGTCTGCACTGCAACAATGGCTGAAAAGAAGCCGGATTGCTGAGGGCCCCCTGTTTCGCCGGATGAATCGCTGGGGACAGCTGATGGCAGACCCCCTGGGGCCGCAAGGTATCAACCTGATGATCAAGCGGCGAACCGGTCAGGCCATCGACGATCTCCACGTCAGTGGCCACAGTTTGCGGCGGGGGTTCATCACCTCGGCGGTGACGGCGGGCAAACCGATGAACAAGATCATCGAGGTGACCCGACACAAGGACATGCGCACCTTGCAGGAATATTTCGATGATGCACACAAGTTCTCGGATCACGCCCTGGATGGGTTGTTATAGAAAACCGCGCCTCTCAATTTTTTATGTTAAATGATATCCTGTTGATCTGGTGATATATTCATGTCGTCCTCCACAGACATCATGACGGTGGGGGAGTCGTAATCCGATTTACTTTCGTAGAAGATGCCAACGAAAAATGAGAGATAACATTCACGATATAGACATGTCGGAAGGTCACGATAGCCAGGAATTGAAGAAAAGCGCTGCGCAAGAGAATGCCGAACGGCAGCGCCAGCACGTGAAGCGCAAGCAGGAAACCCACAGCCGGTTGCAATGCTGGATAAGCAATCGTCATGCAGAGAGGTTGGCCATGCTGGGGCAACAACTGGAAGACAGTCAGGCCTCCATCATCGAGCAGGCGATCGATCTGCTCTATCAGCACGAACTGCAACAAACGACCAACGCGCAGCAGAGCGATATTCCCGAGTCGGCAGACATGCTCGAATAGACGATGGTATCGTGCCAACATGGTTGAAAAAGGAAGACAAAAAAAGCCAGGTACGAATTCCTTGTACCTGGCATAGGGGAATTGGCTCCTTGCAGAGCCGTGCGCTAACTGGTATGCGGATAGCCTTAAGCTTAGACAAGGCTCTAGGCATTTCAAGAACCGGATAAAAGTTCAACCAGAGTGGGGGTTTTTCAGACTCGAACAGGCGCTGTTTTTGCTCGAGCGACCCCACTCTCACGCATTGAACAGGTTGTTGTCCCGTACCAGCTCCCGGGGCAGGGCATTCTTGATGCGACTCCCCACCCATTTCCCCATGCCGAGCGGGTGCCCCTGGTAACGAACGATCACTTCCCCAGTCCCGGCATCCTGCTCTGGCCAGACATCTCGTCCCATCATGAATTCACGGGCATTGGCGGCATCCAGCTCGACGCATCCCTTGCTCGCCTCATGGCCGTAAGCCAGAGCCCATTCATGGGTCAATCGATATCCCTTCTTGAAGGTCTCAGCCAGCTTGATGCCGATGCGATCGAAACGCAGCTTCCCCTGTACCTGCTCGAAGGCGTAAGGGAAGAGCCAGATCTCGTCATTGCGGCCAAACAGTTGGCCATGGGGCACGATGCCAAAATTCCCTTCAATCTCCCGCAGCATGGGGCCGGCCTCTTTCTCTGGCAGCGGCGAGAAGGGGAACTTGCCGAGCTTGCCCGGTTTGAACATGGTGTTGGGCACGGAGTGATGCTTGTGCAACCGGGCAACGAAAAAGCCCTCACTGTCGAAGATCTGGGGCCACACATGCAGGTATCCCTCCGGCGTACAGGCTTTCTCCGCCCCCGGAAAGAGATCGGCCAACGAGTCAAAGCTGAAGGCATCGCCGAACTTCTCTTGCAGTGACTGACAGACGGCCTGATTCTCTTGCAGGCTCAGGGTGCAGGTGGAGTAGACCAGTACGCCGCCGGGTTTGAGGGCGTGAAAAGCGCTCTCCAGCAGGCCACGCTGCACCGCGGCAATCTCGTCGATGCTCTCGAGACTCCAGTTGCGCAGCGCGTCTTCATCTTTTCGCACCGTCCCCTCGCCGGAGCAGGGGGCGTCGAGCAGGATGGCGTCGAAGGTTTCAGGCAGCCATTGGCCAAAGACCTTGGCATCGAAATGGGTCATGCCGACGTTGGTCACACCGCAGCGCTGGATATTGGCGCTCAGCACTTTCAACCTGCTGCTGGAAAACTCGTTGGCGATCAGCATGCCGCGGTTTTCCATCAGCGCCGCGATCTGGGTAGTCTTGGAGCCAGGGGCGGCGGCCGCGTCCAGCAACATGCCATCCCGTCTGGTTTGCTCACTGGCAAAGAGCGCCGTCACCGGCAACATGGAGCTCGCTTCCTGGATATAGAAGAGGCCGCACAAATGCTCGGCCGTGTTGCCAAGGGGAACGCTCTCATCGCTGCGGGTGAGCCAGAAGCCGGCTGCACACCAGGGCACGGGATCCAGCTGCCAACCAAGCGGCGCCATACGGGCGACAAACTCGGATACCGTGATCTTGAGGGTGTTGACCCTGATGCTGCGCCGCAGCGGCTGCCGGCAACTCGCCACGAATGCCTCCATGGAGAGATGGGATGGCATGAACTCCGCAATGTGACGCAGGAAGTGATCGGGGAGGTAGGTGTTGTCGTGCACGGCGCAATCTCGCTGACCCAAAATGAGGGGCGACATCTTACCACAGTGCGCGGCCCTTCTTGATGGGGGAGTCCATGAGGCCATAAAAAAACCGGCACAAGGCCGGTTTTTGACGAACAGGGGAATAACTCAGGGCAAGATGCGGGGGCTCCACTCCAGCCACTCTTTCTCTGCCTTGGCATGAAGCGGATAACGATGGCCCGCCTTGACGGTCGCGCCCATTTCCCGCTCCGGCGTATTGAAGGCAATCCCGCCTGCCAGCAGGCTTTGCACCGTTTCGACCTCGATGGTGCCACCGGTCAGCCCGATATCGGCCTTGACCCCGGAGACATTCCAGAAGCGGCTATTGGCGCGTATCAGATGGGCGTACTGTCCATCCACATTCACATCGATCAGTACCTCACTGCCATCCCGGGCCAGGGTCACGCCGGTGACGCTGCCCACGACCATCTTGCGAAACAGCAGGGGGCTGCCCACGCTGATGCCATCGACGGAGGGGCTCTTGAGGGTCAGGGCAAGACCGGCGGGGCCACTCTGGCTCAAGGGGAAGGTCTCCTTGCCAGCCCCCCGGCCCGGTGTCGCCTCCACAAAGGCCCCCTTGATCAGGGTATCGAGGTGGGCAACCCCCCCCAGCCCGACCTTGGCCTGCACCAGGGCATAGCGTGCCCCGGATTGCAGGAAACGCGCGGCATATTGCTCATTCAGCTCGGCCTTGAAGCTTACCTGGCCCAGGGTCGGGTCCAGTTCCACCTGCTCTACTTTGCCGATGTCCACTCCGCGATAGCGGATGGGGCTGCCAACCCCGAGACCCGGGTTGTGATCCGCCGTGAGCGTGAGGGTACGCACCTGGGAGCTTGCCTGCTCCTTGCTGTCAAAGAGCTGATGACTGCTGCGACCTGTCCCCAGCTTGTCGAATTCGATGGCACCACGCAGCAGGGTGGCGAGGTTCCCCATCTTGACCTGCACGCCATCGAGCCGGATCTTGCCGTCGATGGCGGCCTTCTTCCAGAACTGGGGTTGCTGCTTGAGCAAAGGAGCATAGATGGCATCGATCTCCAGGGTGATGGCCACACCGCGATCATCGGCATCCAGCGCCTTGACCTTGCCCGCTTCCAGTCCCAGGTAGAGGACGGGGGAGCCCACACCGATACCATCAGCCTGAGCGGCACGCAGCGTCCAGCTGACCGCTTTGGCATGGCGGCTCCCAAGCAGGGCTAGCTCCTGGCTGGGGTAGAGGCGGTCAATCCTGTCACCCTTCGCAGCCTGTACCAGCTTGATGCCCCCCGCCAACCAGGCACTGGCCGGGCTGGTCTCCACCTTGATACCGCTGAGATCCGCCTCCACCTGCAAGGGGGCGGCGCGATAGAAGCGAGCCCGTTGCAGCAGATGGCGATAACGCTCGTTCACCAGCAACTCGACACTGGCATTGCCGCCGGCATCCAGGGTCAGTGCCCCGAGCTGACCTATCTGCAACCCCTTGAACCAGAGCGGAGCCCCTTCGCTCAAACCGGCGAGATCCTCTGCCTGCAGGGTCAGCTTGATGCCGCCGCGCTGTGCCTGGCTCTCCAGGGTCATGGTGTTAACCCGTTTACCGGGTTCATAGTCCAGACGAATGGCGGGCCCGGCCAGCAGGCGATCCGCATGCTTGATCCCGGCAGGGGAGAGAGAGACCGTCTCCCACACCAGACGACTCTTGCCGGTCACCCGGAACGCCTGTTCGGGGTTGATGAGGGCCGTCACGCTCCGTCCCTGTTCGGTGAGGCGAATAGGGTCGACTCGTCCAATCTCGATGCCCTCATAGAGGATGGGCATCCCTTCCTTGATGGGCAGAGTCCCCGCCTGGATGGTGATGCGCTCACCCCGGGCGGCCTCGGCCAACCCCTTGTAGAGGATGAAGTTGACCCCCTTTTGCGCCACGGGAGAATCCTTGGGGGAGTCAAACGCAATGCCGCCGCTCAGAATGGAGGTGAGACTGCCCGCCTCCACGCTGACGCCAGCCAGGCTGAAGGAGCCTTTGATGCCGCTGATGTTCCAGAATCGGGTATCCGCCTTGACGAGGTGCTCGAAGCGCGGCTCGATCACCAGATCCAGGATCACGTTCTGGTTCTCTTCCCCAAGACGGGTGTTGATGACACTGCCCACCTCCAGCCCGCGGAAATAGATCTTGGCGCCGATGCCCACCGACCCCAGAGAATCGGCTGTCAGGTGCAGGGTTCGCCCCTGGGCCTGATAACCGGGGGGAGGGCCATCCAGGGCATCGAACTCATCCTCCAGCGGGTTGTTCTCCCGTCCGGGTTGCAGGTTGATGTAGTTGCCTGACACCAGGGTGTCCAGGCCGGAGATCTCGGTCAGTGACGCCTTGGGACTCACCAGCCAGAAGTCGGAGCCCTTGCGTATGAGGGAGCGGGCACGGCTGTCCACCTTGGCCAGCACCGCAATCTTGCGACCATCCTGTGCCAGTTCCAGCTCCTGGACCACGCCGATGGCGACCCCCTGATAGCGCAACTGGGTCTTGCCCGGCAAGATACCGTTGCCTTGGGCAAAGTTGATGCGAATGAGTTGACCACTGCTCGTCCACTGCTGGTAGAGAAAGCCTCCCGCCAGCAAGAGGGCGATGAAGGGCAGCAACCAGACCGGTGATAACCAGCGGTGCTTCTCAATGACGGGCTCAGCCCCGACCATACCGACTCCTTACATTGGCTGTGATGCACAGCGCGTTCGACACAAAAAACATTAACGGGCCGCCTTGTCCCACAACAGGCGGGTATCGAGCATCCTGGCCGACATCATGGTGAGCACCACCACGCCGGCGAATGCCGTCGCCCCGGGGCCGGCACGCACGTTGAGCAGCACGCCGCGATCCACCAGGGCCACCATCAGCGAGATGACGAAGAGGTCCAGCATGGACCAGCGTCCGATGAAATCGATGATGCGGTACATGACGAGCTGGCGTTTGCGGCGCACCGGCTTGCTGCGCTGCAACTGCCAGCAGATCCAGCCAAGACCCAGGATCTTGCCGATGGGCACGATGATGCTAGCCGTCAGTACTATGGTGGCGATGCCGGACATCTTGCTGCGATAGAGCGCCATGATACCGCTGAAAATGGTATCGGACTGCAATAATCCCTTGTTGTAGAAGTGGGTGATGGGCAGCAGGTTTGCAGGCAACAACATGAAGGTGGCCAGCGCCAACAGGCCCCATGACCAGGCGAGGGAATGGGGAATGCGCATCTGCAAGGGGGTGTGACAACGAGGGCAGCTCATGCCGTGTTGATGGCGCACCAGCAACCCGCAGGTATGGCAGCGGCAAAGCCCCAGTTCACGGGCGCTGATCGGGGACATGGTCCGGCTCCCGGGAGGCATGTTGCAGCGGAATCCGCTCCCAGTAAGGGGCAGGATCAAAGAGGATCAGCAGCGTCATGTTGAGCAGCATCAGACAACCCAGGCTCAGCAGACCGCCTCCCAGGCGCACGTCGGCGATGTCGATAAGCTTGAACAGGGCGACCAGCAGGCTGACGATGTACACCTCCAGCATGGCCCAGTGGCGAAATACCTCGACCGCTTTGAGGGTCCACGCCAGCAGATGCCAGCGCTTGGCCAGGCCGGAGGCGAGGGCAAAGATCCCGAGCAGCAGCCCCGTCGGCGCCAGCACGGCGCACCAGAGCACCAGTGTTGCCACCCAGAGCTCGCTCTCGGCATACAGCATCATAATTCCCTTGATCAGGTTGGCGTCCGAGTTCACGCCCGCCAGACGAAGATAGATCAAAGGCTCAAAAAACGCGGAAGGCAGCAACAGGAATCCGGTGATGGTCAGCGCCATCAACTGGGAAGGGCGAAAGGCATAGCGCCCATAGAGATGCTGATGACAGCGGGGGCAATGGGCGTGACGGCGCAGCGGCAGCAACTTGCGTTCGATCAGCAAGTCACAGGCCGGACAGACAATCACCGAGTGCGGATCCGACATACGATTCAACCTGTTGAAGGAATTGATGAAATTTACCTTAAAACGCCTGCTCTGTCTTGCCGCGCTGCACACCCCCCTTTGAAAAGACGTGTTTTCCGCTGTGAACTGGCCGCCGCCAGCCAAGCAGGGGCTGGCGATGCAAGCCGACATGCTGAGGGTATTTGCAATACTGTATATACGTACATATACTTGCAATCACTATCATCAGGAGGGCGCCGCGATGGCCGTTGAGATCAAGTATGTTGTGGTACGTGGGGGAGTGGAGAAGATGACCTTTGCCAGCAAGAAAGAGGCGGATGCCTATGACAAACTGCTGGACACCGCCGATGAGCTGATGACACTGCTGGCGGGTGCGCCGGTCGCGCTTGCACCGGAGCAGCAGGAGAGTCTGGCCTTTTATCTGGCCGAGCAGCGGGATCAGTTGCAGCAGGTATTGCGCGGTGGAAAAGGGCAGGGGAATCCACTCAAAGAAGACAAGCTGGATACTGAACTGCCAAAGGGGAAGCCCCTGAAGAGCGTGGCTTGAGACGAAAGGGCGGGAAGGGGATGTGAGGCAGAAGCCGCTCTCTCATTCATGAAAAGTGCAACTTAAGTCATTGTCACGACTATTTTCCCCGATAATTTTCCAACCACACTGCATATTCATTGAATATGCCGATTGCTCGTGATCATGGGGTATCACAGCAAGATGCCTCAGGTCGTTGCCCCCAAGGCGCACTGCAAGCCCTGATGCCGATAACCCCATTTATCGGCATCAGGGGGTTGCGGCCCCGTTCAAAACATTCAACCGACATCACACACCATCATGATTCATCCAGCACTTCCACCCGCCATGCCACTGTTCGATAGCGTGGACCACCTTGAAGCGGGCAATCCCCAGGTCAACCAGTACCTCGCCACCCTGAGTCTTGGCAAGGTCCCCGACGCGGGGATCGTCTATGAGCTGGCCGTCGACTGGCTGCTGGAGCAGCGCCACAGCGAAAACAACTACAAGACCTATCGCAGTGAGCTGACCACTTTTTTGCACTGGTGTTTTTGCGAGGTGGCCATCAGCCCCAGGGATCTCACTAGGCGCATCATGATGCGCTATCTCGACTATTGCCAGGCGCCACCGTCCGGACTGATTGCCTATCGCAACGTCGCCCAGTTCGTGCTCGACAAGGAGTGGGGGGAACGGTTGCCAAACCCCCTGTGGCGTCCGTTTCTTGGCAAGCGGGAACTGGGCCGGGAGCTGCCGTATCGACTGAGTGAGCAGGCGATGAAGACAAAACTCGCCATTTTGTCCGCCTTCTTCCAGTTTCTCATCCAGGAGGAGTACATGGATCGCAATCCGGCTCTCCTGCTGCAGCGGGTTAAACGTGCGGGCCCCCAGGAGGCTGGTGAAGACGCGCAATCCTTCACTGAGCTGCAATGGTCCTATGTGATGCAAGCCGCCGAACAGCTCGCTGCCGTATGCCCGGCACAACATGAGCGCAGCCGCTTTCTCATCTGTCTGATGTATGCCTGTTATCTGCGGATTTCCGAGGTGGCGGCCAGGCCGGGTTTCAGCCCCGTCATGGGTCAGTTTCGACGTGACCCCAAAACGGGCGTCTGGGGTTATGACATTCCCCGCAGCAAAGGCGGTAAACGGCGCACCGTGGCCGTCTCTCAGGCTCTGCTCGAAGCCCTGGCTCGCTATCGAACCTTTCTTGGCCTTTCGCCACTGCCGGCCCCCGGAGAGCAGACCCCGCTGTTCGTACGCCACAAGGCGGCGGCCCATGGCCGCGAACAAGGCGAACTCAATGCCAATCTGGGTATCCGCCAGCTACGAGACCTGGTGATGGCGGTATTTGAACAGGCCGCAAGCCTTGCCGAACAAGACGGTTTTGCTCAGGATGCCGCTGAAATGCGAACCCTGACGCCGCACTCCATTCGCCATACCGGTATCACCCATGACATCAATCTGCACGGCCGGCCTTTATCCCACGTTCAAGCCGATGCGGGACACGACAGCATCGACACCACCTCCAAGTACCTGCACACCGGCAACCGGGAACGTCACGAGAGTGCCAGCCGCAAGCCGCTGGACCACTTGCTCGACCAGAACCGTACATATGATTGATAACCAGTGGTGAACAATAAAACTGCACTCATAGCCAAGACGCGGGACCTAAAGGCAATTCTTGATTGACCATGCCCTGGGACTCGTAAAATACGACACTGCGCATAATGTCGCGTTTGGTTAAATGCCCATGTGAAGCCCGCCGATAAGCCAGCCCACGCAATTTTGCTGGTTTATCAGGTATTTACTTGGATGGAACGAGAGTTGACCAAAAACTTCATTTTTCGTTGGTTTGAATGCGGTTTATCGGAAGAGGAGACGGCAAATCTATGTTTCGTTTCTGTGAGGCAGGTCACAAATTGGGATAAGGGTAAAGAGATCCCACCTGTCTATAAACGGCTTATGCGTATGGCATCTGGGCGGGAGCTGCCCACGATTTTCAAGGAATGGCAGGGATGGCGGATGAAGAATGACTGCCTGATCGCACCGAATGGCGTCATGTTCGACAGGAGGAGGATCGAGGCGCTGGCCATCATCCAGGCCGAGCTGTCAGAGAAGCAGAGGGAAGCCTTCCACTGGCGGAAGAAGCTAGGCATCAAGTAGACAGGGGAGGGGGCGCAAGCCCCCTTTTTCCTGACCTGCACAGGCTTGCAAACGTTTTCAGTTGAGTGCAAGATAATTCAACACACACATAAAAACATGGGAATAAGTTCGGATGGGGCCCGTTATTGCTCATGGCAAACATATCTCCAGCATTTCTGAACAAGTGATCCAAAGCCAACTGATAGGGGCGTTCAACTCGGAGGGGTGCAGGATTTGGGTTGACAGCATCAAGACCCTCATCGCCAGCCTTGACGGTCGTCCGTTCTGCTTCCTTGTCGATACAAGAAGCTACGAAGGCGGCACCGATGAGGCTCTCAGTACAGCTAATGACTTCAATGGTTGGCTCAACGGCCAGAAGATGGTCGCTAAAGCTCATGTCATCAGATCCCAGGTACTACACGACATAGCGATTGAGCGAGTACCCAACATAAAGCAGCAGAATGTCAGAACCTTCAAGAACCAGGAGGACGCCATGACTTGGTTGATGGAAGAGCTGAGGCTATCCGCAGTCGACCAAGCATGAATACCGCATCCACCTGGGGAACTGCCCAGGAAGGATGGCGGAAGAAGCTAGACAGGGTAGGGCAGGGGGCGCAAGCCCCCTTTTTCATGGGCGCAGCATGATATGTCGTTAAAGCCTGACCAGGTACGCTGCAGCGCAGCACAAACCACTAAAGATGTGATCCGTGGTGTCATCAGGCTCTGTGCAACGAATTCCCCCCGTATTACTATACGGGGGGATCAATCACGGACAGTCGTAAATGCGTAAACTATATAAATATTTTAGTAACTTAGACGTTGGATACTTTTCAAATCCATCATTTAAATTATCCTCAGCCAGTACATTAAATGACCCTTTTGAAACAATTTTAGCCAAGGAATTACTTGCTACTATGGATGGGGTCATAGATAAAGAAAGTAGATCCTATAGTATGTTTAAGCGAATATTAGGACCGAGCGCGCAATTAAAAGATAGTTATGACACACTGTTTAAAATGAGTGGTATTGTATCACTTTCAGAAACACAGCATAATTTACTTATGTGGTCACATTATGCAGACCAACATCGAGGGTTATGTGTTGGATATAATTCAAACGTGTTAAGTGACATTAAATTCCCTAAATATGCTAAGTTACCACTTACAAAAGACCCTGTTAAAATAAATTATGACAATAAAAAAACTTTTGATTATGAATTTGACTTTGTCTACGACAATGATAATGAATTGTTTAAATCTGTACTTCATAAGGTATTGACAACTAAGGGTGATGATTGGATATACGAAAAAGAACATCGCTTCATTCTTCCTGTAAACATAGCCGACCGATTGCAAATATATAAAGGAGGGAAGCTTGAAAGCGAGATAAAATATTATAAAAATGAAAGCGAGCGATATTTATCAAAAAATAAAATAATGAACTTTGTTGTTGAGAATGCAATAAAAACAGGTTACAACTATTTATTGGACATTGATCCTGAAAATATAACGGATGTATATTTAGGATGCAAAATGAATATGCGGAAGGCTAGAGGGATAAAAAAATACATCAGTGAAAATAAACTAACAAAGCATATTAAAGTGTATAAGTTTGTTGAAAGTAATGAACGTTTTGAAATTGAAGTGGACAATAACTTCTAACATAAAAACAAAAAACGGTTTAGCAGGGAAGAGGGTTCACAGCCTCACAGGAACATTCCAAACAAGTTTCGGCGAGCCTACCACCTTCCCAACAATGAGCCTCAGAGAATCGCCTTATAGGGGCTCACGCCCCTGGGGTTCAGTGGCCAGCCTTGAGACGTGCGGCAGCAGAGCGAGCGCGGCGTTTTGCCCGGCAGTGGTGCTGCCACTTCACCTCCAGCTCGATAAGGTAGCCCCCAAAGAGCCAGAGCAGGGGAGGCAGCGAGAACAACGCTACCAGGGCAACACAGGCCCAACGAGCCTCGGTGGAATAGCTAGGATTGCTCCCTATGGCTATCAGGATGGCAATATCAATGCAGACAGCAATGATGCCAACCACAGTAACTCCCGAGCTGTATTTATGTCCGGTCATCGTTAGGCGCCCCGTCACTCTTGGCACCAGCAAAGAGCGCACCATTAACCCGCTTACGCAGCGCATCGCCGTCAGGGTCGCAATAGACGTCCACTGGCTGCCCCTGGTATTGGATAACTGCATGGCACGCCGTCATGGGCTTCAAATCGACGAAGAATTGCGGCCACTCTTCGGCATAGATGGCTTGCTCGTCGTCACCTTTGCGCAGGGCGAAGCAATATTCGACGTTGTAGACGTCTCGATCACTTTTGGTCAGCACATGGCAGTTGATGATCATCCGGTATCCGGCGAACGGCCCTACAGCAAAGACGCCAGCAGCATCCGCAGCAGGAGCGCCACTAGGACGTACATTAGCAGTGGTCGCAGCACCCACTTGCCCAGGAACCGAAGAAGCGGCATCAACGGGCGCAGAAGCCACCACAGAGGTTTCAGGACGCGAGTCAATATATTGAGGCTTGATGAAACCAAAGAAAACACAGAGTCCCCAAACGACCAGAACAAACAGAATTTTAGGATCTCGCAGCATCGAGCTGCCCGCGATTGTATCCGAGACTTTACCGGTTGTAGTCGAGTCATAAAGCTTGAAAACATACTTGGGCACCTTATTAAATGGCTTGGCTTGCAGCACATCAGACATGGATGTGCCGGAATTATCTGAAAGGTGAAGAACGGTCTTATAACGGCCACCAATCCCCAATATCGCCATATTGGTATGCCGAATTGCAGTCTCAGCCGCCGACCGAATAACTTGGTGAACCTTTTTGATGTTCGGGGTTGTTAATACAAAATCCCAGTTGTGATGGCGGTGCATATCAAAGGCCACGTCGATAGTTTCCGGTCGGCCATCCTCTTTTGCCTTATCCGGCCCACCTGGATAATTGAGTTTATCCAGGTCACTCTGGCGCCATGCTGGCGGAAATACCCGCTGCACCTCATCGACCAGGAAGAACGCCCCTTTGGGAGCCCAGTGGTAAAACCTCGCCAGATGATCACGCCCTTCCTGGGATTCCGTCTCGACATAGAGCACCTCAAACCCCTCTGGCACATCATTCCCCAGCACCTCACGGCAGCGCTCAACAGAGAAGCCGCGCACGTTGGTGATGATATAGCGCCCCTCTTTGATGGCGGGAATCACATCGGTGTGAATAGCACCGCTAGATTTATATGACCCTGGTGCACCATGATGGATTTTAATCGACATAGATCACCACCCGAAAATATTAAGTAAAAAGCGCGTCACAAACGCCTGAGTGATAACAGACATACCCTTATCAAATTGCAGATAGAGCAATATATCGCGCACAGATGCAGGAAGGCTGTTAAACGAAGTCGATATCAAATCACTGAATTGCAGGTTTATCAGGATTTCCCTGGCAACATCCCATGAAAACACCAACATGAACAATTTAAACTGGATCCACTGAATAGCAAATTTCACCGAAATCCATGCCGTTACCTGGACCGCAAGATTGTATATGTCCTGAAACAACCCACTGAATAAATCACCTAGCCATTCCATCGCTCACCTCTTCGCAACAATCATGAACGCAATAAAGTAGAAAATAAACAACATCAGCGCGAGCAATATTTCCCAATAGCCGCCAACATTGGGGCACACTTGGTAATCATTGCCAAACAAGGAAAACATGTCGAAGCACTTAGGAACAGATGCCGAACCATAGAAATCAAACCTGAATATGTCGGCCATTTCGCCTTTAATAGCGAGATATTGACTTTTTAAAGCCTCTTTCTCTTCATCATATTTCTTTGTTATCTGTTCCAGGTCAAAGGCGCAACTAGCGTCACCCGAACAAAGCGTTGAATTATAATCAGCGCCTGCAACATGCAAAGGATTGGATCCCGAACCAGGCATTTGAGAATAATCAATGTTAAAGTCGCCAGACCCACCTTGACCACCACCAGAATTTCCCCAGCCATTCTTTAAACCATCTTGGAGCATGTATTTAATGCCGTAAAGATTGTCATTCATCTGGCTTAAATAGCCTGACTGACTAGAAATATTGGAGTTAACCGAATTAACCGAACCTTGAAGACTCCCAATAGCACCAAGCATACTCCCCATATTGGATGACATGGAGCTTGTATTGCCGCTAATAGAGCCAAGGGTTGACATGGCCGATTGTTGCATTGCTTTCAGCGAAGCTACATCACCTTTGATTGCAGATAAATCAACAGTAGAAACGGCACCACTTGTACCACCAGAAGAACCCATACTATCAGCAATTTTCTTTAACTGAGCATTAGCCAAATCAAAATCAGCCTCCATGCGAGACAAAGAAAGATTAGTCCCCTCTATTCGACCAGGAGTTTCCCGTATATAAGTTAGCGCCTGATCAAGCTTGTCATTAACGTCAGACAATTCGAGCTGGGTCTTAAATGTATTACCAGCAATCTGATTGGAATAATCCTTCAAACCAGAAAGCCTAGAATTAACCCCCGCAAACTGCTTACCTAAATTAGTATTAATCTTTGAGAGGGTATAACCCACGGTCTGATAACCGTAATGATTAAAATACTGCCAACCAGCAATATTATCGGTATCACCAGGAAGGCTACCATCCCCGCCAGGACTGCCCCCAGTATCACCACCACCGTCGCCACCAGTACCAGTGCCCACAGTACATTCCACACCGTTAGACTGTATGGGGCCCATGGTGCCCGTAGATGGCGTCTCAACACAGACTCCAGGGCAAACGACCTGACACCCGCCCAGAGTGGAGGACTCCCATTTAACGCAATAGGGCATTGCTGTACCTATAGGCACATTTTGCAGATTGAGCCCTGCCGGACAGCTCGCAAACGCCCCCAGCGGCACCAGGAACAGCAGATAAAGCACTCTCACGCGACCCCCAATAAAAAAGGCGACCGAAGCCGCCTTGTGTCATATGGAAAACGTTGCCCTGTAACCTTCAACAAAGAACAGGAACCATAGCGTCCCAATGAGCAAAGACACGATTAGGCTTTGCGCATCAGGCCGATCAGGATGACGACGCCGACAACAGTCGCCACCACCAACATGACTTTCGGCGCGGTCGCATCCACATCGGATTTAGCGGTATCGAGAGCCGCAGCAGCAGCGGCCGCAGCAGCACTGCCACCTTCTGCATTTGCAGCCATGGCCGCCATAGAACAGCTCAAAGCGATACAGCCATTACGGAAATAGTTTTGCATACTCGTTCATCCTCTTTTTGCACCTACAATAACACGGGCAATTGCGCCCACTTTTAAACCCAAAGCCCACATAACAATCCCAGAGCTAAAGGCAATTCCCACATCCGCTATATCAAATTGAAACCAATTAGATATATCGGTGAGCTTGGTATGCTCCTGGACAGTCAGGAGCACGTAATTACAAGAATCCCCCTCTGAAAGGCGGGTGTATCCTTCGGAGGTAATATCCAGGCAAATCATTATTGCGCCCTCGTCGTCGGTCGCTGCGCGCCCTCGCTCCTCCTCCTCGTTGCGCGCCTATTAAAGCGGCTTTTTAGAGGCTTGGTAGCCAACAACAACGTTGCGGGTCGGATTCTGGGGATCGGCTTCCAGAATAAGGTCAATCGCCACCAACTTGGGGCAATCAGCCATTTCCTTGATAGTCGGCGCATCATTGCGCAGGGACAACTGGCGAACCTCATAGCCCCAGGAGTTGATATTGCACTCCGGCTTGTTGACGTTGTTTGCAGGAGCCAGATATTCCACTTGGGCAAAGTCGTAAGGCACCGGAGCGCCAGACTTGCGAGAAACACCGTAGCCATGAGTCACGCGAGTGACCAGCACACTGGACAAAATAGACATAGTTATTACCTCGTTGAAGAACCTTGGTTAGGTCGAAAATACAGGCAGCTCGTCCAAGTCAGGAGGGAGCGGCATTCTTAATCGCGCCGGAATATCACTTTCTTCCAGGTGCGCAGTTAATTGGTTAACAATCTTCTCAGGTGATAATCCCTCGATGTTCGCTAACCAATTAACAAGGCGACCCGCCATGCGGGACATATTAAATACGGCATTGTCCCTGGACGTTTTGAACTTATTTTTAAAGGTGGTCAGTCTGACGGGCTTTATTTCCGCTTCCTGGATAGCAGCCAGCCATTTATCAAATTGCGGATACATCCCCGCAAAATAGGGGTCTGGGTTTACCAGGACGTCCAGCGGGATAATGCGGTCCTTATTGTGCAGCTCGCCTTCGGCGCGTACCCAATTCGGATACTCTGCCGACTGCATCTGCTTGCCCTTTTCGTATACCCGGGCGCACTTTCCGTTGATGCGGCTGCCCACGTAGAACGAGCAGCCCTTGGTCGGCACCATGCCAAAACGCTTGGCGATGCCCTTGGCAACCTCGGTGATCACGAACTCACCCGATTCAATCTTCATCCAGGACGGAGCGCGGCCCCGCTGGGGATGGAACTCGCCGGCTTCCGCGCCGGCAATGGCACCCTGGTAGGTGATGTGCTCGCCGCTGTAGTCATCCAGGGCGAGATCCACCCGTGTGATGCGCACGCCTGGAATGTGAGAGATAACGTCATGCAAAGCCTGGAAATCCAGGGCGGCACAACCCACACCGGAAAAACTCACCATGCAACCATGGTTTGCCGCACCCCAGCCAATTAGGCCGCAGGGGATGCCGTCACACAGCAGGTCAGCCGAATTGGCGTAACCGTGCAGGCCAGAGCGGCGAGGGCGCATCGTGAAGCGCGGCTCGGGGATGGGGACACCAATGCGGGTATTCAGCTCCTCTAACCACAGCTCCAGCTCGTTGCAGCAGAGGGCATCCAGGAACTGGACGCCGTAGCAGTCGATCAAGTCGTTGTAGGCTTCCCAATACTTGGCACCCTCGACAACCTCGAACTCGGAGAACTTGAGCAGGGCAGTGCAGACCGCCTTCAACTCCTTACGAATGTCGGCACGGGCCTTGTAACCGGAATGCAAAGCACGCTCCATCATTTCGGTCATGGATAGCGTCACGACAGGGGCAGGGGACTTAGGCACCCCATGGAGGCTTAACCGCTCAGTGGTCTTGTCATATTCAACCGCTGGGGTAGGGGAGACCCCCAGCCGTTCGGCCTTGCTGCACAGGCGTTCTGTCACCTTGTCAAAACGGGTGAGGGGAGCGAAGCCAACCGGACGCTTCCAGAGATAACGCAGCCCCTCGACAGGGGGTTCAGAAATGGCCGCTTGCAGGGCCTTCACCTTGGTATCGAAGCGCGGGACAGCCTTCAAGAGCGCACCTTGCTTGGCAAGCTCCTTCATCTGGATCAACTCGGTCGGTGCCCAGGTGAAGGACAGATAGTCGATCAGGGTTTTGTTGCCGATAACCCCATTTATCGGCATCACGGAGCTATGACCAGTCATCAGAAGAAATCCTCCGGTGCGTCATAACCTCCGTGGAGCTGCTCGTTAAAACATTGAGGGCAGATAAGAAGGACTACGCCAGGGTTATCCTCTGAGGCCAAGCGGCTAAGGGTATCGGACTCACAACCGCAGAAGTAGCAGACCCCAGCCAATGGCATATCCGGAGTAACAGGGTTATGACCAGTCATCGAAAAACACTCCCTGGTCATAGAAGCCGCGCCACGTGTCCTCGGTGACTTCCACCAGTTCGAACACGGTATCGGGGTACGTCATCGACAGATAGACCCGCAGCTCATGCAGGTCGCGGAACATCTCGACCTGACCCGCGATGCAGGCGGAGTAATCGCCAGTCGGCTCTGCCTGCCAATAGACCTTGCGCTCGATGAGCGCGGGCAGATCCTGGTTTTGTGGGCTAGAGTGGGTCATATGTCACGTAATCAAATGGTTGGTTGACTCATTCAACCATGTGGCGAGTTGAATGGAAACAAGCTGTTTTTCGCCAAAATCGGTATGATGGGACGGATTGTCTAACCACTCAGGAGACAAAAACATGGACTCTAAAACGCTGCTTCTGGCCTACATGAGGGCCAAAAAGTACAGCCAATTCCAGGAAGTCGCCGCAGACCTGGGATTTACCACCTCGTATATCTCAGCCGTGAACAAAGGAAAGTCGCAACTCACTGATGCCACTGCAAAAAGAATGGCTGAGGAAGCTGGCTTGGACGTCAGCGAAGTGCTGTTAAGCATGGCGGCAGTCAGGGCCACGGATCCCGAGCTTAAACAGGCTTGGTACGATATCCTGGCGAAGTATTCAAAAGGAGCTGGCACGGCGGTAGCCCTTGCGGCGGCTGTGTTTCTGTCTCCACTGAGCGGGCCTGACCATACCGCGCATAATGTATATTATGTTAAATTAAGTATCTTGGTATTCTGTCACCCTCAACCGAACTGTGTATAATGGTGGCAATTGATCCTATCCCCGACCGGATGTCTTAAGTGGCTGAATTAACATCAGAACAATTAAAACCCGCTTTCTCGATTGAGCAGTTCCCCACACTGGGCGAACTCGACCCCATTCCGTTTGCCGCCCTCCAACCCAGAGCGATTTCGGGTATCAAACGGCTGGCCAGTTTTGATGGTGACTGCCCGGTCATGATCCTCAATGGTTTCCCCGGTGCAGATTACGAGAATGTCTGCCAGACCCTGATTGCCTCTTCGAATGGCAAGGATGGCGACCTGTTCGATCTCTGTTATACCGAGAATCTCAACAACCCTTTCAAACCCATCTGGCTGCGCCTGCAACCGGGCTCGGGTTTCGAGTTCTGCGAAATGGTCGGCGAGCTGCTCAAGCTGATGAGCCACCATCTCGACGCCGAGCGGCTGGTCACCCGGATCATCCGCAAACAGAACAACGACCCCAAGATCGTGGATTTCCTCTCCGATCTGGCCGCCCATGTCGCCCAGGGCCTCGAGTTCCAGCACCCAGTGCTCATCAACCTGCTGATCCATCATGAGGATCAGCAAGCCCCTGTCATCTACGGCCGCGACCTGAACTGGGATACCTTGTTCGGTTCCATCAACTATCAGACGGAACAAGGCTCCGTCTACGCCAACCAGCACCTTTTGGAACCTGGTCTGCTGCGGGAAGCCAACGGTGGTTACCTGATACTTCAGCTTGATGAGCTGCTGGATCAGCCTCATCTCTGGTTCAAGCTCAAGAACGCCATGCAAAAAGGCGAGCTGGACTGGAATGCCTATCAGGAAGGCAAGACGCTGACGCCCTTCTTCACCCCGGAGGCGACCCCGATCCGGTTCAAGTTGATCCTGGTCGGTGACAGGCTGGACGTGGCGGAATTCCAGATGCTGGACAGGGACATGGCGGAGCGCATCTTCCTGCGTGCCGATCTGGTCTCAGAAGTGAACATCGAGGAAGATCTCCCCGCCTTCCTGCAATATCTCGCCTGGCTGCGAGCGCGCTGGGCGCTGCTGGATTTCACCCCAAGTGCCCTCCTCGCCCTCTGTCGCCATGCCAGCCGCCTGTGTGACCACCAGGAGTGGCTATCCCTCTCCGAGGTACAGCTCGGCGCCATCATGCGCATGGCCGACAGCCTGGCCCGCGAGCTGGAAGCGACCTGCGTCACTGACGAACATATCCTGCTCGCCCTGGAAGAGCAGGATTACCGCCTCAACTATCTGGTGGAGCAATCGGATCAGGGTGTCATCGACGGCCAGATCCTGCTGCAGACCGACGGTGAAGAGGTTGGCCAGATCAACGGCCTTTCCGTCATCCAGGTCGCCGGCCATCCCTATGACTTCGGGGAGCCGGTACGCCTCACCGCGACCGTCCATCTCGGGGATGGCGATGTGGCTGACATCGAGCGCAAGGCGGAGCTCGCCGGGCACATTCACGCCAAAGCCATGATGATCATCCACGGCTACCTCTCCAACAAGTTCGGCGCAGAGAACCCCTCGCCGCTCTCGGCCAACCTGGTGTTCGAGCAGTCATACCACGAGATCGATGGTGACAGCGCCTCCCTGACCGGCCTGTGTGCCCTGCTCTCCGCCCTCGCCCGCCAGCCCATCTATCAGCACTTCGCCGTGACCGGTGCGGTCGACCAGTTCGGCAATGTGCAGGCCGTTGGTGGCGTGAACGAGAAGATCGAAGGCTTTTTCCGGGTGTGCAAGATCCACGGTCTCACCGGCAAGCAAGGCATTCTGCTGCCAGGCACCAACGCCCAGCAGCTCAACCTCTCTGATGAAGTGATCGCGGCAGTAGAGGCCGGCCAGTTCCACATCCACCCGGTGGATCACGTGGAAGAGGCAATCGAGCTGCTCACCGGCTGCGTCGCTGGCGAACCGGACATGCCGGATACCCTGTTTGGTCGCATCCAGGAGAGACTGGACGAACTCAATGGCACGGCAACCAAGAGTGGCGGCCTGCTGCGCAGCCTGCTGGACCGGCTGCTTGGCCGTTAAATGAAGTGATCGGAGTTGTTTAGCGAACATCTGTAAGCTAAATTGGCCCGGCTTTGACCCATATGAAGGATAAACAGCGTGACCCTAGATAACGACACCACTGATCCCCGCCTCTCCCTGTGCGAACAAGGCAAAGAGTCCTTTACCCGTGAAGAGCTGCTTGCCTGCAGCCGTGGCGAATTATTTGGTGAAGGTAACAGCCAGCTGCCCGCCCCCAACATGCTGATGATGGATCGCATCGTCAAGATTAACGACCATGGCGGCGAGCACGGCAAGGGTGAAATCCTGGCTGAACTCGATATCACGCCGGATCTCTGGTTCTTCGACTGCCACTTCCCCGGCGATCCCGTCATGCCTGGCTGCCTGGGCCTGGATGCCATGTGGCAACTGGTCGGCTTCTTCCTGGGCTGGAAAGGGGGTCCTGGCAAGGGACGTGCGCTGGGTGTCGGTGAAGTCAAGTTCACCGGCCAGATCCTGCCGACGGCCAAGAAGGTCACCTACAAAATCACCTTCAAGCGCGTCATCAACCGCAAACTGGTCATGGGCATTGCCGATGGCGTCGTGGAAGTGGATGGTCGCCCCATCTACAGCGCCACCGATCTGAAAGTGGGCCTGTTCAAAGACACCACCGCATTCTGATCCTGCTCCTGGGTGAGCAGAACAACGTAAAGGGGCCACAATGGCCCCTTTCCTTTTGTAATGAGTGATGAAGTATCGGTTACTTCATGAAGAGGCCTGAGCCTCGCCCTTCCATGGCATCGCGCCAACCACCAAGCCAATGGCCCCTGGCATCCAGGCACTGGTACGGACACGCTTCTTTCTGTTTGCCGACTACGCCAGCCTGATAACCACGAGCGCGAGCTCTCTCCAGACGGTCCCGTTTCTGTCTCTTCATCATCTACGACCCTCTTCGTGGAACAAAAAAAGCGACCAGTTTTTCACCGGTCGCCTTCATCTTTACCCCAGGGGGGAGGCAGGGTCAAACAAAAAATTCCATGCTATTCAGGGGTTGTGACACAAGATACTGAACTGCATTAATTTTTGATGACACTTATTTATCGCTGATAGCGACGCAGCCAGGCAAAGGGCAGCGCCAGCAGAGTCAACCAGAACAGGCTGCCGCCACCGCCCTCGCCACCATCCTGACCGGTCTGGTTGTTGACCGGCGCATTGCTGACCACATAGCTGGCCGGGGCATTGCCCTGATAATCCGCCACGGCCGGCGTCAGTTTGACGGCGACCACGGTGGCGTTGGCGCGTTTGTTGAGGTCGCTCTCGCTGTCATAGCGATACGCCGTCGCGGCAATGGTGCCGTCGCTGCTGATGCCGCTGGCGTAAGCGATGTGATAGTACTTGCCGTTCTGGGCACACTGCTTGTTGCCGGCGTCATCCTTGCCACAGATGAGATCGTTCAGATACCAGCTGTTGGCCGGGGCGGCCGCGTTCAGCAGGAAGGCTTCCTGCATGCGGTTGGTACCATTGACCACTGGTTGGGTCTGATGGCGGGAGTCGCGCCAGCCGACCACCATGTTGTGCTCGTTGATGGCGGCCGCTTCCGAGCCTGCCCCCGAGACCGGCTTGTCCTGGAGAGGAAGGCTGGCCGCCGTACCCGGCTTGCTCAGGTTGAACAGGAACATCTCCACCGGGCGGTTCTGTCCCTTGTTGATGCGATAGCGCTGGTTGCCGATCACGTAGCCGTTGTCGTTGACGGCCACGGCCCAGCTGTGTTGCAGCTTGGCATCGTCCTTGCCAGGCTCGCCATCCGGCAGCGGGATGATCTTGGTGGTGCCCACGGTGCCGGCAGCCGTATCCAGGGTCCAGTAGCTGGCGAGGTTGCGACCATCCAGATCACCGGTGCCCACCTCGCCGGTGGAGCTGTAGCCCACGCCGTAGAGGGTGCCGTTGTACTTGGCCACGCCCAGTGCAGAGGCGGTTTGCAGCACCTCGTCACGCTGATGGCCATAGGTGCCGGCCTGCATCAACTTGTTGAACCCGCCCGAGCTGTTGAGCAGCCAGAAGCTCGCCTGGGTATCGACCCCGGGGCAGTAGCGGAAGTCACCGTACTGGCTGTCATTGCCCGTCTCGAAACACCACTTGTAGAAGTCACCGCCCACCTTGTGGCGATACTTGTCGCTGGCCGCGGTACCGGTCACCAGATACTGACCGTTGTCCAGCTTCTTGATGGAGGTGGGTACGCTCAGGCCGTGGGTGCTGGCCGCATCCTTGAGCTCGACCGGGTTGCCATCATTGACCACGGCAAAGGCGGTGCGCAGCTTGCCATTCATCTTGTAACCGACCCGATCCTCCGGGACATCCCCGAGGGCCGTCACCAGGCCATCGACCTCGGAGCTGGTCACGTAGCCCAGGTTGCTGCGTTGATCCACCTTGTCCAGGAAGTCGCGACGCCACTGGTAGGCAAAGCCCGAGTTGTCGCTCCAGAAGGAGTTGCAGACCGAGTTGGAGAGCATGCAACCCTGCTCGAAACGGAAACGATCCACCAGGAAGTCGGCAAACCGCACGGTGGAGAAGTATTCCGCCATGTTGTTCTTGGTGTTGAGCCCGATGAGGCCGTTGGCATCGCCGCTGATCCCGCTGGCATAGCCTTTGACTTCGTCATCGACGATGGTGAAAAAGGAGCTTTGTGCCGCCTGCGCGTTGAGGCTGGCGCCGACCAGGATGGCCAGCATGGATAATTGCTTTTTCATCTACTTCCTTAGTCTTGATGTTTCAACGCTTCCAACTCCTCCCAACGGGAGAAGGCGTGTTCCAATGCGGCCTCTGCCGCATTCAATGCATCCAGTTTGGGCTGGGTCTGCTCTGCTGGCAGAGAGAAGAAACCGGGGTGGTTAATCTCGGCCTGCAGGGCATCGAGTTCCATTTCCAACTGTTCCAGCCGGGCTGGCAGATTATCCAGCTCCAGTTGCAACTTGTAAGAGAGTTTTCGTGTTTTTTTCGCAGGCTCCGCTGCCGACGCGACAGGCTCTGCCACCTTGACCGGGGCCGGCTTGGCAGTCTGTTGGGCGGCCTGCAGGGCTCGTGTGGCCATCATGTCGGCATAGCCCCCGACATAATCGCTGATCCGACCATCCCCTTCAAACAGCCAGCAGCCGGTCACGGTATTGTCGATGAAACGGCGATCGTGGCTGACCAGCAGCAGGGTGCCCGGGTAATCGGTGAGCAGCTCTTCCAGCAATTCCAGCGTTTCGACATCCAGGTCGTTGGTTGGTTCATCCAGAATCAACAAGTTACTGGGCTTGAGGAAGAGTTTGGCCAACAGTAGACGGTTTTTCTCGCCCCCTGACAAGGCCTTGACCGGGGTGCGCGCCCGCTTGGGCTCGAACAGGAAGTCCTGCAGGTAACCGAGAATGTGGCGGGAGCGGCCGCGAACCATCACCTCCTGCTTGCCCTCCCCCACGTTGTCCACCACCGTCTTCTCGGGGTCGAGCTGCTCACGGTATTGATCGAAGTAGGCCACTTCCAGGTTGGTCCCCTGGCGCACCGAGCCACGGCTCGCCTCGAGCTGGCCCATCAGCAGCTTGATCAGGGTCGACTTGCCGCAGCCGTTGGGGCCCACCAGAGCAATCTTGTCCCCGCGCAGCACCTGCAGATCCAGTCCTTGGAACAGGGTGCGATCACCAAAGTCCAGCCCCAGCCCCTCGGTCTCGAACACCAGCTTGCCGGAGCGGCCTGCCTCGTCCAGTTGCAGCTTGGCCTTGCCCTGCAGCTCCCGGCGCTGGGTGCGCTCCATGCGCATCGCCTTGAGAGCCCGCACCCGTCCCTCGTTGCGGGTACGACGTGCCTTGATCCCCTGGCGCACCCATACCTCTTCTTGGGCCAGCTTGCGGTCGAACTCGGCGTTTTTCAGCTCCTCGACCCGCAACCACTCCTCCTTGCCTTGCAGATATTCGTCGTAGTTGCCGGGCCAGGAGGTGATCACGCCGCGATCGAGATCGATGATCCGGGTCGCCAGCTTGTGGATGAACTCCCGGTCGTGGGAGATGAAGACGATGGCGCCGCGAAAGTCCTTGAGGAACTCTTCCAACCAGTTGATGGCATCGATGTCCAGATGGTTGGTCGGCTCGTCCAGCAGCAACAGATCCGGGTCACACGCCAGGGCGCGGGCCAGAGCCACCTTGCGCAGCCAGCCGCCAGACAGACTGTCGAGCGTCACATCAGGGTCGAGATCAAGCAGGGTCAGCACCTGATTGATGCGGGTCTCGTACTGCCAGCCGTTCTGATAGTCGAGCTGCTCCTGCAACTGGCTCATGGTGCGAATGTTGGCATCGGAAGGGTCGTGCGCCAGGGCGTGGGAGACATGGTGGTACTGCTTGAGCAGCTCCCCTACCCCGGCCAGCCCTTCTGCGGCGTAATCGAACACGGAGATCTCGCTCGAGGCGGGCGGATCCTGCTCGAGGCGGGTCACTTTCAAATCTTGTTGCAACACCAGACGGCCGTCGTCCAGCGGCAGTTCGCTGGCAATCACCTTCATCAGGGTAGACTTGCCCGCCCCGTTGCGACCCACCAGACAGAGGCGCTCGCCCCGTTCTATGGTGAGCTCGGCATGGTCGAGCAGCGGAAAATCACTGAACGACAGGGACGCGCCGTGCAATGTCAAAAGAGCCATGTTTGTTCCTTGTTGCTTATGAAAAAACGGGCGGCAGCGTGAGTCTGCCCCCGTTTTGTCGTCAAATCCTGCTCACCCCTGTGCCAGCCAGCCTTGCAGCTCTCCCAGGGTGAAAGGCCAGCCCAGCTCCCGGCCGGCACTGTCTTGCAGCACCGGGATGCGCACCCGGTAAGCCTCGAGCCAGGCCTCTTCCTCCAGGATGTCGCAGCGGCGGGCCTGTGCGGCCATCCCGGCCTGTTCCACCAGTGCCCACGCCTGTTCGCACAGGTGGCAGCCGTCGGTGTGAAACAGGGTCAGCATCAGCCTTGTGCCTCGGCGTGGGTGATGATCCAGCAATTGTGGATATGCTGGTTGCGCTCGAAGTCCTTGGGCCGGGTCTTGTTCGTGATGTTCTGCGCCTTGAGACCAATGGCGTCAAGGCCGGCCAAGTCCATCTTGAAGTGGCGCTTGTTGTTGGAGAAGACCAGGGTACCGTCCGCCGCGAGCAGGCGCTTGAGGTGCTGCATCAACAGCAGGTGATCCCGCTGTACGTCGAAGCTCTCGTCCATCCGCTTGGAGTTGGAGAAGGTGGGCGGATCGATGAAGATGAGGTCGTACTGCTCGTCGGCTTCCGACAACCACTTCAGACAATCCGCCTGCACGAACTTGTGCTCGCGGCCCACCAGCGAGTTGAGGCGCATGTTGTCCTGAGCCCAGTTGAGGTAGGTGCGCGACATGTCCACCGTGGTGGTTTCGCGGGCGCCGCCGAGCCCCGCGTGCACGGTGGCACTGCCGGTGTAGGCGAAGAGGTTCAGGAAGCGCTTGCCCTTTGCCATCTGGCCCAGCATGCGGCGGGTCTGGCGATGGTCGAGGAAGAGGCCGGTGTCCAGATAGTCGTAGAGGTTGACCCAGAGGCGTGCACCGTACTCCTGCACCTCCATCCGGTGCTGCTCTTCGGAGAGCTTCTGGTACTGCTGTTTGCCTTCCTGGCGCTCGCGCACCTTCAGGATCACCTTCTCGCCGTCCATGCCGGTCACCTTGATGGCGGCCTGCACCATGTCCAGCAGACGCTGGCGGGTCTTCTGGGCGGGAATGTCCTTGGGCGCCGCGTACTCCTGTACCACCAGATAATCCTGATAGCGGTCGATGGCGGCGTTGTACTCCGGCAAGTCCGCGTCATAGAGGCGGTAGCAATCGAGGTTCTCCTTGCTCGCCCATTTCTCGAGGGTCTTCAGATTCTTGCGCAGACGGTTGGCAAAGTCCTGGGCCACCTCTTTCTGGGAAGCGACGGCATCGAGGGCGATCTGGTAGTTGCGCAGCTGGCACTCGAGGGCGCCGTTGAACAGGCGATACTGCTTGTCGGCACGCAGGCGCAGGCAGCTCAGGAGTTCGGGAGAAGCGGAGAGAATGGTGACCTTCCACCCCTGGAAGCCACGGCGCAGGGCATCGCCAAGGGCCTGATGCACTTCCAGCAACGCCGGGAACTCCCCAAGACGCTCGCCATAGGGCGGGTTGGAGATGAGCATGCCGACCTGACGACTCTCCCCTTCCACAGCCGGCATCGGCAGCGGGTTTTCCAGCTTGGTGACATCGGCCTGCTTGAAGGTGATGAGATGGGCCACGCCGGCGGCCTTGGCGTTGTCACGGGCCTTCATCAGGACCCGGGTATCCGCATCGCAACCGAACAGTTTCACCTCGCAGCGCTGCATGCCGCGCTTGGCACGCACCTGGGCTTCCATCATCAAACTCTGCCACAGTTCACCATCGTGTTGCAGCCAGCGATCGAAACCGAAGCGTTCGCGGCGCAGGGCCGGTGCCATGTCGGCGGCGATGAAGGCCGCCTCAATGAGCAGGGTACCGGAGCCGCACATGGGGTCCATCATGGGCTCGCCGGCCCAGCCGCTGCGGGCAATCATGGCCGCAGCCAGGTTCTCTTTGAGGGGCGCCTCGCCGGTGCCCTGGCGATAGAAGCGCTGGTGCAGCGCCGGGCCTGACAAGTCCAGCGTGATATTGGCCTTGCCTTTGCCAAGGTGCGCCATGATGCGAATGTCCGGGGACTTCTTGTCCACATCCGGGCGTACGTGACCGCGCTTGGTGAAGCGATCAACGATGGCGTCCTTGATCTTCAGGGCGCCGTACTGGGTATTGCGAATGGAGGCGTTGGTACCGGTAAAGTCCACCGCGATGGTGGCGGTACCGGAGAAGTGCTCTTCCCAGGGAATGGTATGGGCCCCGAGGTAGAGGTCCAGATCATCGTTCATCTGGAACTCGGAGAGCACCAGCACGATTCGGGAGGCAAAGCGGCTCCACAGACAGGCCTTGTAACCGATGGCCAGTTCGCCCTTGAAGTGGACGCCGGCCACGGTCTCACGGACCTGCTCCGCACCCAGATTGGTCAGCTCGACGGCCAGCAGGTTTTCCAGCCCTTTGGGGCAGGTTGCAAAAAATTCTTTCATCACGCTCACGGGGATGCCATAAAAATAGTGCCGCATTATACCTTATCGGCCCGCGCTCGGCACTCGAACCTTGGACAAAGGCGCCATATAAACGGCAAGAGGCGCGGCAAACGCTCCCCTCCCCCTTGCGGGCGACAGGATCCCGCTCCTGGCTGGCAGTTGTCTACCATCACATTCGTAAAGAATTCGAAAATCTTGCCCGGACCGGGCAGAAAATGGTCGTGACGACCAGACGAAGGAAAAAGACAAATAATGGAACAAGAGAGAGACTGAGCGCTTAAATATCAGACCAATATAGCAGGCCTATAACGGACTTATTCGTCGCCATATAACGGCCCCATCGTCAGCCCACTTCCCGATATTGTGTCTGTGCCCGGACTCTGGCTTGCATCCGGTTATTCATCACCTTGATCACTGCAAAGCGCGGCAGCGTCTTGCTGTTGGTCAGCACCAGTTCGTCGGTCAGGTTCAGGCAAACGCTCGCCTGATCGCCGGCTTCGATGACCATGAATTCCCCCCGACCGTGGGGAGTATCCATCCACACCAGGGATCCCATCTCTGGAATAACATGAGCCTGCTGTTCATGAAAGAACCAGCTTTGCGGCATCAGGGGTTTATAAAAACGGCTGACGGCGATGGCATTGAGGACCAGCTGGACCTGGTGGGGCGTACTCCAGTCGAGTTCAGCGGCCTTGTCCATCAACTGGTAATAGAGGGCGGCATCATCCACACAAAAAGGCTGGGTGGTGAAAGAACAGGGAACAAGTTGCCGACCTTTATATTCGGTGGCAAATATCATGCGATCGGACAAATCCAGCATCAGGCGATCATCCTGAGCGTCATAATGCCACTGCCAATTGTCATTGGGTTGAATACACATGGTGGTGCCCTTATCTAAGCCGTCCCTCGACTTTATTCCATGTCGAGAATTTGAGCAACGTTAAATAAGGGCAACCGGTTATTTTTTAAATATGGGTAACGATCTCTTTGACCAGACTCGGCCCTTTATAAATAAAGCCGCTGTAAATCTGGACAAGACTGGCACCCGCCGCCAGTTTTTCCCGAGCCGCCATGGCGCTGTCGATACCACCCACACCGATAATGGGCAGGGCGCCGTCGAGGGCCTTGGCCAGGTGGCGGATCACCTCGGTGCTCTTGTGCTGGAGCGGACGACCGCTAAGCCCGCCAGCCTCTGCGGCATGGGGCATGTCATATATCATCTCCCGCTCCAGAGTGGTATTGGTGGCGATGACACCATCAATACGGTTCTTGATCAAAGAGGCGGCTACCTGATCTATTTCATCGAGTGACAGATCCGGGGCAATTTTCACGGCCAGCGGCACATACTTTTTATATTTCTCGGCCAGGTCCTGTTGACGCTGTTTCAATGCGGCCAGCAGTTCATCCAGTGCATCGCCATATTGCAATTGACGCAGACCCGGGGTGTTCGGCGAGGAAATATTGACCGCAATATAACCGGCGTGGTCATACACCTTGTCCATGCAGAGAAGGTAATCATCCTTGCCTTGCTCGATGGGGGTGTCCTTGTTCTTGCCGATATTGATGCCGATCACCCCCTGATATTTGGCCTCTTTCACCTTGGCCACCAGATGATCGACGCCCTTGTTGTTGAAGCCCATGCGATTGATGATCCCCTCGGCCGGGATCACCCGGAAGAGACGTGGCTTGTCATTGCCGCTCTGGGGTCTGGGGGTCACGGTACCGACCTCGATGAAACCGAACCCCATGGCGCCGAAGGCATCGATGCACTCCCCGTCTTTATCCAGACCGGCGGCCAACCCCACCGGATTGGCAAAATTAAGCCCCATGACGGTGACGGGGCGTTTGGGCAGAGAGTGGCGGAAGAAACAATCAAGCGGGGTACCAAGAAGGCGGGGCAAATATTTGATGGAGAGATCGTGAGCCTGCTCCGGATTGAGTTTGAACAGGAAATGCCTGGCGAGTGGGTACAGCATGCTTGCTCCTTAAAAAAAGCCCCGGCAACTGGCCGGGGCTTTTGGGGTTATGCCGAGGTTCGGCAATTCAACTGGAGCAGGTTCAACTCTCGCAAGGCCACCGAGAACTTGGCGAACTCGTGCGTGCTCGTGGTCTTGAAGTCGGCCAACATGTGGGTCCAACGGGACAAGAGTTGCTCATGCTCCGAAATCCAGTCGGCCAGTATGGTAGCGCATTCCCCCTGCTCTTTGCACCCTTCCAGTACCACGGAGGTGAGGCTGCGTTGCTGCCAGTCCAGATCTTCGCGGAAGGAGGCCCGCGCCATCGCCTGCCAGTGGTTGCCCACCGGCTGATGGTTGATCTGTTCGAGGAACCAGTGCAGATCCAGCTTGGCACCCAGGCGGTAGTAGACGTTGGCAACCCGCAGGATGTCGGTCTTGTGCTCCGCGGCAATCTGCGCCAGATCCAGGCAGGAGAAGAGGCTGCTCATGTGGGCCACGCGACGGGCGATGGCCTCCGGCACCAGCTTGTCCACCAGGGCGGCGACCGCCTGGCTGTGTTCGGCCACTTCGCTCTCGTCCATTACCTCATAAAGGTGCTGACTCAGGGTCTCGAAGGCCGGGCGGAAGAAGGCGATGTTCTCGCCGATGCTCCAGCTGCGGTTGCGGGCGCGCAGGAACCAGCGGGTGGCGCGGCGCACGATGCGGCGGCTGTAGAACATCAGCTCGAGCTGGGTCTGGGCATCCACCCTGTTGTCACACCCTTCGATGTCACGCCACAGGGCGCCGAGGCCGAACACTTCCCGGGCCATGGCGAAGCAGCAGGCCACTTCCGCCACCGAGGCACCGGTCTCGTCCTTCATCCGGCTGGCGAAGTTGAGCCCCATGTCGTTGACCAGCATGTTGGCCACCCGGGTCGCGATGATCTCGCCTCGCAGCGGGTGCTGGGCCAGGGCCGCGCCAAATTGCTGCTGCAACTGGGTCGGGAAGCTGGTGACCAGCATGTTGGCGAGGAAGGGCTCCTCGGTCACTTCCGGGCAATTGAGCTGCTCTTTGAGCACCATCTTGCCGTAGGCCACCAGCACGGCGAGCTCGGGTCGGGTCAGCCCCTGCCCTGCCGCCATCCGCTCGGAGAGCTCCTCGTCGGAGGGGAGGAACTCGAGCGCACGGTCCAGCTTGCCTTCCCGCTCCAGCCCCTGAATGAAACGCTGCTGCTCTTTCAACTGCTCGGCACCACGGAAGGCGGTCACCGAGATGGATTGTGACTGGCGGTAGGCGTTGGTGATGACCACCTGGGCCACCGCATCCGTCATCTCATAGAGCATCTGGTTGCGCTGCTTGAGGGTCAGATCCCCGGCGGCCACCAATTGGTTGAGCAGGATCTTGATGTTGACCTCGTTGTCGGAGCAATCCACCCCGCCCACGTTGTCGGTGAAGTCGGTGTTGATGCGACCACCCTGACTGGCATACTCCACCCGGCCAAGCTGGGTGAAGCCAAGGTTGCCACCCTCGCCCACGATGCGGGCTCGCAGATCACGCCCATTGACCCGCAGCACGTCGTTGCTGCGATCCCCGACGTCGGCGTCGCTCTCGCGGGCACTCTTCACATAGGTGCCGATGCCGCCGTTCCAGAGCAGGTCGACGTTCAGGCAGAGCAGCGCCTTGATCAGCTCGTTCGGGGCCATGCCGCTCTTGTCGGTGCCGAGCAGGGTCTGCATTTCCGGGCTCAGCTTGATGGACTTGGCAGAGCGCAGGAAGATGCCGCCCCCCTTGGAGATGAGCTCACGGTTGTAGTCATCCCAGCTGGAGCCGGGCAGCTCGAACAGGCGCTTGCGCTCGACGAAGCTCCTGGCCGCATCCGGGGTCGGGTCGACGAAGATGTGCATGTGGTTGAAGGCGCCCACCAGCTGGATGTGCTCGGAGAGCAGCATGCCGTTGCCGAACACGTCGCCGGCCATGTCACCTATCCCCACGCAGGTGAAGTCGGTGGTCTGGCAGTTGATGCCTATCTCACGGAAGTGGCGCTTGACCGATTCCCAGGCGCCGCGGGCGGTGATGCCCATCTTCTTGTGGTCATAGCCCACCGAGCCGCCGGAGGCGAACGCATCGCCGAGCCAGTGGCCGTATTCGAGGCTTATCTCGTTGGCGATGTCGGAGAAGGTGGCGGTGCCCTTGTCGGCCGCCACTACCAGGTAGTAGTCATCCTCGTCGTGACGCACCACGGATTTTGGCGGGATCACCTCGCCGCCGATGATGTTGTCGGTCACGTCGAGCAGGCCGCGGATGAACAGACGGTAGCAGGCCTTGCCCTCCTCCTGAATGACGGCACGGGGGGCGCCTGCCGGCATCTGCTTGCAGTAGAAACCGCCCTTGGCACCCACCGGCACGATGACGGTGTTCTTCACCTGCTGGGCTTTCACCAGACCCAGCACCTCGGTGCGGAAGTCCTCCTTGCGATCGGACCAGCGCAGGCCGCCACGGGCCACCTTGCCCCAGCGCAGGTGTACCCCTTCCACTCGCGGGGAGTAGACGAAGATCTCGAACTTCGGCAGCGGCAGCGGCATGTCGGTGATGCTGGAGGGGGCCAGCTTGAAGGAGATGTAGGGCTTGATGTTGCCCGCCTTGTCCAGCTGGTAGTAGTTGGTGCGCAGGGTGGCGTCGATCATCTCCACATAACGGCGAATGATGCGATCGTCATCCAGGTTGGCGACCTGATCCAGCTTGGCCGCAAGCTCCTCGTGCAGCTTGGCCTGCACCTTGGCATCCTGCTTGATGGCCGGATCCAAACGCTGTTCGAACAGAGTGAACAGCAGTTGGGCGATGTCCGGATAACGGGTCAGGGTCTCCTCGATATAGGACTGGCTGAAGGAGACGCCGGTCTGGCGCATGTATTTGGCATAGGCCCGCAGCACGGATACCTGACGACCGGTGAGGCCGGCCCCCAGTACCAGACGGTTGAAGCCGTCATCTTCCAGGGTCTTGTTCCAGATGGCGGCGAAGGCCTGCTGGAAGCGCTGCTGGCTCTGCTCCAGATCGAACGGTTGCTCACCGCGCAGCAGCATGGAGAAATCGAGGATCCAGAACACCTCGCCGGTGGGGGTCCGTACCTGATACGGGGTCTCGCCGATGACGCGCAGTCCCATGTTTTCCAGCATGGGCAGGACGTCGGAGAGGTGGATGGGTTCGCTTCGGTGGAACAGCTTGAGGCGTACCCGGCGATCGTTCTCCTCCTCCTGGGCGCGGTAGAACAGCATGCCAAGCGGCTCGGCCTCGCTCAATCCATCCAGGGCCATGATGTCCGCGACGGCAGAGCCCGGCAGCACATCTTCCTTGTAGGCGCGGGGGAAGGCGGTGCTGAAACGGCGGCGCAGCTCGTTGCCGCGGGCCTCGCCATAGTGGGAAAGCAGCACGGAATCCAGGCGGTCATCCCAGCTGCGGGCCGCTTCAATCAGGTTGTTCTGTACTTCGTTCACATCCACATCCACGTTGTTGTTGTTGACCCGCACTATGTAGTGGGTCCGTGCCAGCACACCCTCGGTGAAGTAGACGTTGAACTCCACATCGATGCTGCTGCCAAAATATTTCTGCAAAATCTGCTGGGTCTTGACCCGCAGCGCCGTGTTGTAGCGCTCCTTGGTCACATAGACCATGCAGGAGAAGAAGCGGCCGTAGACGTCGCGGCGCACGAACAGGCGCAGCATGTCTCGCTCCTGCATCTCCAGCACCCCGAGACCGGTGGCCAGCAGCTCCTCTTCACGGGCCTGGATCAGCTCGTCGCGCGGGTAGGTTTCCAGCACGTTCAGCAACGCCTTGTAGGCATGGGAGCCCGACTCAAAGCCGGAGGCGGCCATGATGCGCTCGAGGCGGTGGCTGATGAGGGGGATCTGGGTCGCACTGGTGTTGTAGATGGAGGAGGCATACAGGCCGATGAAGCGATCCTCTCCCACCACCTTGCCGTGCTCGTCGAAACGCTTGATGCCGATGTAGTCCACATAGGCCGGACGATGCACCCGGGACTTGCTGTTGGACTTGGTGAGGATCAGCAAGTCGGAACTGAGGGCCGCGTGACGGGCGCTGGCGGGCATGGTGCCGAGGCGCTGGCCTTCGTCCTTGATGGAGTTCTTCATCAGCCCTAGGCTGGACTCGGGCTGCGGCAGGATCTCGTGATCCCCCTCCACCGCCTTGACGTCGTAGCGACGATAACCCATCAGGGTGAAGTTGTGGGCGGCCACCCATTTGAGGAAGGCGACGCAGGAGTCCACCTCAGCCTGGCTGACCGGGTTCTTGCGTTTGGGTAGCTCCTCGATGATCTCGTTCAGGCGCATCAGCATGGGCTGCCAGTCTCCCACCGCCAGGGCCACTTCCCGCGCGACCGAGTTGAGCTCGGCAGTCAGGGCGTCCATCTCCTCTTCACCGGTCAGGTGATCGATTTCGATGAGGAAGGCGGTTTCCACCGAGGTCTGCTCTGCGGTGTTGTCCAGATCCAGGATGGCGCCAATCTTGCCGCCTTCGCCGCGGATCAGGTGCAGCGGCTGGTGCAGCATCATGTGTGCGGTGATATTGAGACGCTTGAGCGCCATGCGGATGGAGTCCACCAGGAAGGGGGAATCCTGCAGGATGATCTCGACGATGGTATGGGGAGACTGCCATCCGTGGCGGGTCAGCTCGGGGTTGTAGACCCGGATATAGGGCTCGATGCCGGTACGGTGGTTGAGGGCATTCCACAGACTGAGGGCGGCGCCATAGAGATCGCTGTCATTGCGGTCATGCAGATCAGTGCTGGCCATGTTGCCGTAGAACTTGGCAACGAAACATTCGACCAGGGAGGCACTGTTTTTCGGCAATTTCTGGTGGATCAGACTGAGAACGTTTTCGAGCAGAACGGAGGTAGGGGCGTCTTTCAATGCCATTGCTAGTTTCCTTATCGGACGACATCACAGACACGGCGACATCCACCCAGGATGCCCACCGGTACAGAGTTGCAGCGAAGTGTAATGTCTTGGATCAAGGAAGGCGAGCAAAGGTGATAACGGGATGTTAAAAACAAGGGGCAGATCACGGCTTGGGTTGTGATAAATTTTGCCAAGTTGGCAAAATTCAGAAAATCGCACTGGATGCCGCGCCATTTACCGGATAGATAGTGACTTAAAGCAGATATTTACCCGGATTGATGTTCAAGTTTTGTTAATTTATGCGTTCCAGGGAAATGAAGCGATGATCGTCCTGGGTTTTCAGTCGAAAGTAGCCGTGAACGCCGCTCTCCGACACAAAACGCCGGATTTTCTCCAACCCCAGCTCCAGGGTCAGACCCTGCTCGGTACGTACCACCAGGCGGTTCACCTGCCCCTGGTACATCAACATGATCTCGTCGCGGCCAAGGGAGAGCCGAAAAGTGTATTGCCTCATGTCACCTCCTGGTCATCCATGAAAAACGGGCAGGAGAGCCAGACTCCCCTGCCCGCCGTCGTGACGCTTACTGTGCCAGCGCCTTGCTCACCTTCTCGAACAGATCCCGCGCCAGCCCGTCCAGGTTGGCCAGGCGAGTCAGCTCGGCGCGAACCAGCGCCTTGCGCCCCTCATCGAGCCGCTTGAACTGGATAAGCGGGGTGATGAGGCGGGACGCCACCTGGGGATTGACCTCGTTGAGCTCGATCAAGAGATCGGTCAGGAAGCGATAGCCGCTGCCATCGGCGGCGTGGAACTGCACCTGGTTGCTCATGGCGAAGCTGCCGATGAGCGCCCGCAGCCGGTTCGGGTTGCGGATGCTGAAGGTCGGGTGCGCCATCGCCTGCTTCACGTCATCGAGCACATCCTTGGCCGGCTTGGCCCCCACCAGCCGCAGCCAGTTGTCCAGTACCAGGCCATCATGGGCCCACTTGCCTTCGAAGTCGGCCAAAAGCGCGGCGCGGCACGGCAGCAGATGGCTGTTGGCCACCTGGAGTGCAGCCAGGGTGTCGGTCATGTTGTCGGCGGTCCCGTACTGCTCGCGCACCAGGGTATCGGCCTTCGCGGCATCCAGCGCCGCCAGATAACCCAGCACCACGCCCTTGAGGGCCCGTTTGGCCATGTCGGCATGGACCACCTGATAAGCCGGCAGACGCAGGCTCTCGTAGCACGCCAGCAGGCGGTCGCCGAAGGCGTGGGCCAATGCGGTCTGGATCCCGTTGCGCACCTGGTGGATGGCGTCGATATCGGCCACCTCGAACAGCTCGGCCAGGGTCGCCTCTCCCGGCAGGGCCAGGATCTCTGCCTTGAGGGCGGGATCCAGTGCAGCCTCGTCCAGAATGGCGACAAAGGCCGCCAGCAGGGTGTGGGAGAGTTCAACCCTCTGCCCGTGCTGGACCCGCGCCACCCCGTCGATCACCGCCTTGTTGATCAGCATCTGCGCCGCATCCCAGCGGGCAAACTCGTTGCGGGCATGGCGCATCAGGAAGGCCAGGGCCTCGTCGCTGTAGTCATAGTGCAGCTTGACCGGGGCGGAGAAGTCCCGCAGCAGGGAGGGTACCGGTCTGACCGGCACCTGGTCGAATTCGAAAGTCTGCTGTGCTTCCAGCACGTCCAGCACATTGCCGATGGCCTTGCCCTGGTATTGCAGCGGGATGACGGCACCCTGTGCATCGTAGAGCTCGATGTCGAGGGGGATATGCAGCGGCAGCTTTTGTGGCTGATCCTGGGTCGGCGGGGTGTGCTGGCTCACGTGCAGACGATAGACACCGCTTTCGGTATCGTACTCGTCGGCCACGGTGAGCTCGGGGGTACCGGACTGGCTGTACCAGCGGCGGAAGCGAGCGAGATCCACCCCGGAGGCATCCTCCATCGCCTGCACGAAGTCGTCGCAGGTGGCGGCAGAGCCGTCGTGACGCTCGAAGTAGAGGCGCATGCCCGCCTGGAAGGCGTCCTCCCCCAGCAGGGTGTGCATCATGCGGATCACTTCAGAGCCCTTCTCGTAGACGGTCAGGGTGTAGAAGTTGTTCATCTCGATCACCACATCCGGGCGGATGGGGTGGGCCATGGGGCCGGCGTCTTCGGCAAACTGCGGACCGCGCACGGTGCGCACGTTGTTGATGCGGTTGACGCCGCGCGACCCCAGATCGGAGGAGAACTCCTGATCCCGGAACACCGTCAGCCCCTCTTTGAGGCTTAACTGGAACCAGTCGCGGCAGGTGACGCGGTTGCCGGTCCAGTTGTGGAAGTATTCGTGACCGATCACCCGCTCGATGCCGTGGTAGTCCGCATCGGTGGCAGTGGCCGGGTTGGCCAACACGAACTTGGAGTTGAAGATGTTGAGCCCCTTGTTCTCCATGGCCCCCATGTTGAAGAAGTCCACCGCCACGATCATGTAGATGTCGAGATCATACTCGAGGCCGAAACGCTGCTCGTCCCAGCGCATGGAGTTGATGAGGCTCTCCATGGCGAAACCGGCGCGGTCCAGGTTGCCCTTGTCCACGAAGATCTCGAGCGCCACCTGGCGGCCGCTTTTGGTAATGAAGTGGTTGCGCTCCACGTCGAAGTCACCGGCCACCAGGGCGAACAGGTAGCTCGGTTTGGGGAAGGGATCCTGCCACTGCACGAAGTGGCGACCGTCGTCCAGATCGCCGCTCGCGACCTTGTTGCCATTGGAGAGCAGATAGGGGTACTTGGCCTTGTCGGCGGTGATGCGGGTACTGTAACGGGCCAGGATGTCCGGCCTGTCCATATAATAGGTGATACGACGAAAGCCCTCGGCCTCGCACTGGGTGCAATAGGCATCGCCGGATTTGTAGAGCCCCTCCAGCGCCGTGTTGGCGGCGGGATCGATGTCGGTGACCACGGTCAGCACGCACTCGGCCGGCAGGTTGAACAGGGTCAGGCTGCTCTCTCCCTGCTCGTATTGCTGATAGGGCACGCCATCCACACTGACGCTGACAAGGTCAAGCCCCTCGCCGTCCAGCACCAGGGGTTCGTTGTGATCGCCGCTGCGACGCAAACGGGAGATGGCGGTGACCCGGGTCAGGGGCTCTTGCAGCTGAAAATCGAGATCCAGGCTGTCACACCAATAGAGGGGAGCCTGGTAATCCTGGCGATATTTGGCCGTCATGGCCTGAGGTTGTTCAGTCATTATTGTGTGCTTCCACGCTTTGTTATTGACGTGTCAGAGGCTGTCACAAGGCTCGGACAGGGTCAAATAGTTTGCATTCAGGCAAAAGAAAGGGCGACCCGAGTCGCCCTTGTCATTTCGTTGCCAGCATCAGCTCTTCTTGCTGAGGGTGGCCAGATCCGCCGTGATGTTGGCCGCTTCCACCTGGTATTCGTCAGGTGCCTCGAAATCGGTCGGCAGTTCATCCAGGCTCTTCACCGTCGGCTTGCCAAGACGGGTCAGCCGCTCGTTGGCTCGCGCCAGCGCCTTCTCGTCCTGTTTGGCCTGTTCAGCCAGCCGCTCGGCTTCGTTCAGGGAGACCGACTTCTTGTCCTTGTCCGCCTGATACTCCTTGATGTCCTGCAGCACATAGGCAAATTCCGGATCCTTGGTGATCCGTGCCTCGTGGGCCGCTTTCAGCTTGGGCAACAGGCTGGAGAAGTCCCCCAGTCGCTCGTAGCTGGCCGAGGCGATCTTGTCCCAGGGCAAGGCGTTGAACTCGCGGCTCTCCCCCGTCTCCCCCGGCGCGACCGCAGTCGGGAAGGCGATGTCGGGTGCAACCCCCTTGTTCTGTGTGCTGCCGCCATCGATACGGTAGAACTTGGCGATGGTGTACTGCACGTGACCCAGCGGCTGCTCGTAGAAGTCATAGACCTTGGCGAGGCTGCGATGCTGCTGCACCGTCCCTTTGCCGAACGAGTTTTCGCCGAGGATCAGCGCACGACCATAGTCCTGCATGGCGGCGGCGAAGATCTCGGAGGCCGAGGCGCTGTAGCGGTCGATCATCACCGACATGGGGCCACCGTAGTAGACATTGCCGTCGTCGTCTCCATTGACGGTGATGCGACCCATGTGATCACGGATCTGCACCACGGGGCCGCTGGCAAAGAAGAGACCGCTCAGGGCGGAAGCTTCCGTCAGGGCACCGCCGCCGTTGCCGCGCAGATCGACGATGAGGCCGTCGATCTTCTGCTTGTTGAGGCTGGAGATCTCCTTGATCACGTCGTCGTGCAGGTTGACGTAGAAGCTAGGGATCTCGAGCACGCCGATCTTCTTGCCCTCGGCGGTGATCACCTTGGACTTGGCGGCTCTGTCTTCCAGACGCACCTTGTCACGCACCAGCTCCACCAGCTCGGTCTTGGCGGTCGCGCCCTTGCCGCGCTGGATCTCCAGCTTCACCTTGCTGCCCTTGGGCCCCTTGATGAGCTCGACCACGTCGTCAAGACGCCAGCCTATGACATCCACAATCTTGCCGTCGTCCTGCCCCACCCCGGTGATCTTGTCATCGGGTTTCAGGTGATTGGACTTGGCCGCCGGGCCGCCGGGCACCAGGGAGCGGATGACGGTGAAGTCATCTTCCGCCTGCAGCACGGCACCAATCCCCTCCAGCGAGAGGTTCATCTCGGTGTTGAACCGATCGGCGCTGCGCGGAGACAGATAGCTGGTGTGCGGTTCAATGGCGCGGGCGAAGGAGTTCATGAAGAGCTGGAACACGTCCTCGCTCTCGGTCTGGGACATCCGCTTGATGGCGTTGTTGTAACGCTTGCCAAGCAGCTCCTTGATCTCGGGCCACTCCTTGCCGCTGAGCTTCAGGCTCAGGGCATCGAACTTGACCCGCTGACGCCACAGCTCGTTGAGCTCGGCTTCATCCTTGGGCCAGGGAGCCCCTTCCCGATCGAAGACGTAATTGTCTTTCTGGGTAAAATCGAAGGGAGTGTCGAGCAGTTTGAGGGCGTATTCGAACCGCTCGTACCGCCGCTGCTGACTCAGGTTGAACATCTCGTAGGCCGGAGCCAGTCGCCCTCGCTCGAGGTCGGTGTCAAAACCGGTACGATATTTCTCAAAACGGCTGATGTCAGAGGCCAGAAACAGGTTGCGGCTGTAGTCCAGATTCTCCAGATACTTGTCAAAGATCACGGAGGAAAAGGCGTCGTCCAGCTTGAACTGTTTGTAGTGGGAGCGGGTAAACAGATTGGCAATTCGCTTGCTGGCCGTAGCATGTTGGCTCTCTTGAGCCAACACAGGCAAATCACTTTCCTTGAGCACCGGCTCGATGGCCTGTGCGAGCCCGGCAAGCGCCAGGCTACAGGCAACGAGTGAAAAACGAATCACGCCATGCTTCAACATTCGTCTCCTTAGAGAACCAGATGCTCGAACTTGACCCGCAACATCATGCCGGTCTGCAATTGAACCTGTACGTCATCCTTGGTCACTTCCTTGATGGTCGCAGGCACGGGGGACTTGCCCAGCACGACGCGCACGCCCTGCTCGACTTTCAGAGTAGCGGCATCCACTTTCACCAGCGGCGCATCGGCGACCGGTGCAGCCTTGGGAGCAGGGGCGGACTTGGGCTTGTCGGAGCGGGGAGCGTCAGCCTTGCGCGGCGCGTTGCGACGCGGCTGCTTGGGCTTGTCTTCCTTCTCCTTGGTGTTGGTGCGGCGGCTGGCAAAGACACGTTCCTTGCTCTCCTTGAGCGCCTGTTTGGCATGCTCGATGTGCTCTTCGGTGAGCAGCTCGCCCGGGTTGCCGTCCAGATCGACACGGGCCTGGCCAGCCTTGAGGCCATGCAGGTAACGCCAGCTGGAGGTGTATTGACGCAGAGCAGAGCGCAGCATGGTCTTGGAGACTCTCTCGTCATCAGCAAGACGCGCGGCCAGATCCTGGAAGATGCCAATCTTGAGTGGCTTGGCCTCTCCTTCAGCGATGAAGCAGGCCGGGAATTTCTCGACCAGGTAGGCGACGATCTCTTTACTGTTCTTCAGCTTTTCAGTGTTTTCCATGTATAACCTTGGCTTTCATATAGACGCACGGGCATGCCCGAACACAACAAAGGCCCCATTATAGAGAGCTTGGGACCTTTTGCGAACCATCTAGCAATGACTTAGAGCATGCTTTCCAAAATTTGCACCGTTTCTTCGAGGCCAATCCGGTCCTGCTCGTCAAAGCGGTTAAAGATTGGACTGTCGATGTCCAGCACCCCGATGATCTCCCCGCCACGGCGCAGCGGGATCACGATTTCCGAGTTGCTGGCACCGTCACAGGCGATGTGACCCGCAAACTGGTGCACGTCGTCCACCAGCTGGGTCTTGCCCTCGGCCACCGCAGTGCCACAGACGCCGCGCCCGACCGGGATGCGCACACAGGCCGGCTTGCCCTGGAACGGGCCGAGCACCAGGGTCTCGCCCTGCAGCAGGTAGAAACCAACCCAATTGATGTCAGCCAGTTCCTGATTGAGCAGGGCAGACAGGTTTGCCAGGGTGGCGATCATGTCGGGTTCGCCCTCCAGCAATGCCTGGGCCTGCTGGTTGAGCATGCGATAAAATGCTTGTTTTTCAATCATGATTAAATGAACTTCACTCCTTGATAATCAATGCAAGGTACCGTCCTGCCTGAAAATTTCAAATCAATTTTCAATTATCCCCCCTCCTGGGGCCCGATGAGAGGCCGTTCAACGTGCCGCGCCCAACGTCAGTTGATGGCGCTGACCATTGCTCCACTCGATGGTCAGGAGCCAGTCCATCGCCTCGGTCGTACAACTTCCCACCTGGGTCACCCCTCGCCACCCCGTTTGGCTGGGTTCAAACAGCACGGGGATGAGCCCCATGAACATCTCCTTGCCCTCGAGCCAGGCCTTGACCGGCGTGATGGCCGGCACACCCCCTTGAAGGCGCAGGACAAAGTCATGTTCAGGGCGGATCGGCAAGCCATCGATGCTGACCGTCAGCGGGCGATCCCCGACGATGAGGCGGCAGGGGCTGTGGGACAGATCACAAATCTGAACATTGGTGCCCTCTGCATGGTCGCTTCCAGTGCCTGAAAACCAGGTTCGATAGGCCATCAGGGAGAGCAAAATGACCAGCACCATGGACAGGTGGACGATTTTGCGTGAAGTGAGTCTCTCTTTCATGAAAAAACAGCTCTGTAAGGTACTTTGAAAATGTAATTTTCGTGATCTGGCGCAAGGTAAAAACTGGCGGACATGAGACCCGCTGGAGCCAAATATATCACTGTTTGTACTGTTATTTTACCGGTCATTTCAGTATCATTCTCAATGGATTTTCATTTAACCACCTTTTGCTTTTCCTTTTATTAACAGATGTTAACGAGAGGATTTTGCAAAACCGGGGTGAAAATGGCCCAGGACACCGGGCAACACAAACAACAGCATCGGAAGCGGAATACAACGATGAGCCATACAACAAACCACCCTGAGTACAACTACACCGTTGTGCGCCAGTTCACCGTCATGACGATTGTCTGGGGTATCGTCGGCATGTCGGTGGGTGTATTGATTGCAGCCCAGCTGATCTGGCCTGCCCTCAACTTCGACACCCCCTGGCTGACGTACAGCCGTCTGCGTCCCCTGCATACCAATGCGGTCATCTTCGCATTTGGTTGCAGCGCCCTGATGGCCACCTCCTTCTACGTGGTGCAGCGCACCTGTCAGGTCCGACTGTTTGGTGGTCCCCTCGCCTCCTTCGTGTTCTGGGGCTGGCAGGCGATCATTCTGACTGCAGCCATCTCGCTGCCGCTGGGGTACACCACCTCCAAAGAGTACGCCGAGCTGGAGTGGCCCATCGACATCGCCATCGCCGTGGTCTGGGTCAGCTATGCCATCGTCTTCTTCGGCACCCTGGTCAAGCGCACCACCTCCCACATCTATGTGGCGAACTGGTTCTTCGGTGCCTTCATCATCACGGTGGCCGTACTGCACATCGTCAACAACATGGAAGTGCCGCTCTCCGGCATGAAGTCCTACTCCATGTACTCCGGTGCCATGGATGCCATGGTGCAGTGGTGGTATGGCCACAACGCGGTGGGCTTCCTGCTGACGGCGGGCTTCCTTGGCATGATGTACTATTTCGTGCCCAAGCAGGCGGGTCGCCCCGTCTACTCCTACCGCCTCTCCATCGTGCACTTCTGGGCGCTGATCTCCCTCTATATCTGGGCCGGTCCGCACCACCTGCACTATACCGCCCTGCCTGACTGGGCCCAGTCGCTGGGCATGGTGATGTCCCTCATCCTGTTCGTGCCCTCCTGGGGCGGCATGATCAACGGCATCATGACCCTCTCGGGTGCCTGGCACAAGCTGCGTTATGACCCCATCCTGCGCTTCCTGATCGTCTCCCTGTCGTTCTACGGCATGTCGACCTTCGAAGGCCCCATGATGGCGATCAAGACCGTCAACGCCCTCTCCCACTACACCGACTGGACTATCGGTCACGTTCACTCCGGTGCCCTGGGCTGGGTTGCCATGGTGTCCATCGGTGCCGTCTACCACCTGATCCCGAACCTGTTCGGGCAGGGGCGCATGTACAGCATCAAGCTCATCAACGTCCACTTCTGGCTGGCCACCGTGGGCACCGTGCTCTATATCGTCGCCATGTGGATTTCCGGTGTGATGCAGGGCCTGATGTGGCGTGCGGTCAACGACGACGGCACCCTGACCTACAGCTTCGTGGAGGCGCTGCAAGCTTCCTATCCCTTCTACTTCGTGCGCTTCCTGGGTGGCTGCTTCTTCGTCACCGGCATGCTGCTGATGGCCTACAACGCCTATCGCACCGTCACTGCGCCCAAGGGTTCTCTGGAACCCGTCGCACAGCCAGCCTGATTTGAAGGGGTTTAAAGCATGAGCAACAACAACCGTCACGAGATTTTTGAAAAAAGCGTCCCCATGCTGGTCATTGGCATCATCTTCGCCATCAGCCTGGGGGGCCTGGTGGAAATCACCCCCCTGTTCTTCCAGAAGCAGACCAACGAGCCGGTGGAGGGCCTCAAGCCCTACACCGCCCTGCAGATGGAAGGACGCGACATCTACATCCGCGAAGGCTGCACCGTCTGCCACAGCCAGATGATCCGCCCGTTCCGCGCCGAGACCGAACGCTACGGCCACTACTCGGTTGCCGGCGAGAGCGTGTGGGAGCACCCCTTCCTGTGGGGCTCCAAGCGTACCGGCCCGGATCTGGCCCGGGTCGGCGGCCGCTACTCCGATGACTGGCATCGCGCCCACCTCATCAACCCGCGCGACGTGGTGCCCGAGTCCAACATGCCGGCCTTCCCCTGGCTCGAGACCAATGTGCTGAGCGGCGAGCTGACCGGCAAGAAGCTGGCTCTGTTCCGGGATCACTTCGGCGTGCCCTATACCGATGCCGACATCGCCGGCGCCGGTGAGGCCGTCAAGGGCAAGACCGAGCTGGATGCGCTGATCGCCTATCTGCAATCACTGGGCCATGCCCTGAAATAAGGAGTCGGGATATGGATTACGGCACATTTCGCGGCCTGTACACCCTGCTGCTGATGGTCATCATGATTGGCATCATCGTCTGGGCCTACAGCAAGCGCCGCAAGGCTTCTTTCGACGAGGCCGCCAACCTGGTTTTTGCCGATGACGAGCAACCCAGTGCTGATAACAAGAACGCAGGAGCGAAGCAATAATGAGCACTCTGTTTAGCATTTTTGTGACCGTCATAAGCCTTGGCACCATTCTCGGCTGCTTCCTGCTGCTGGCCTGGTGCATGAAGGACAAGATGGGGGCCGAAGAGGGCAAACCCATGGGTCACACCTTCGACGGCATCGAGGAGATCAACAATCCCCTGCCGAAGTGGTGGTCCTATATGTTCCTCTTCTTCATCGTCACCGGGCTCATCTACCTGCTCGCCTTCCCGGGCCTTGGCAACTTCAAGGGTCTGCTGGGCTGGCAGAGCTCCAACCAGGATGTGCGTTCCCTGGCCGAGTCCAAGGCGGCGGCCGAGTCTGCCAAGGCCGAAGGACGCGCGGTGGAATACGACCGGGAACTCGCCAAGGCCGACGAGATCTACGGCGCCAAGTTCCGCGAGCTGACCTATCAGGCTGACGGCAAGAGCTACAAGGAGATCACCGAGATCGCCAAGGATCCGGAAGCCTTGAAGGTGGGTCAGCGCCTGTTCCTGCAAAACTGTTCCCAGTGTCATGGCTCCGATGCCCGCGGTGGCCGCGGTTTCCCGAACCTGACCGACAGCGAATGGCAGTGGGGCGGCGCCCCCGACCAGATCAAGACCACCATCATGGGCGGTCGTCAGGGGATCATGGCCGCCTGGGGCGAGATCCTGGGTCAGGACGGGGTGAAGGAGGTGGCCTCCTATGTGCTGAGCCTCTCCGGTCGCAAGGTTGATCTGGTGGAAGCCAAGAAAGGGGAAGCACGCTTTGCCATGTGCGCCGCCTGCCACGGCCCGGATGCCAAGGGCGGCATCGCCTTCGGCGCACCCGACTTGACCAACAACATCTGGCTCTATGGCGGCTCCCGTCAGGTGGTCGAACAGACCATCACCCACGGGCGCCACGGCGTGATGCCGGCCTGGAAGGACATTCTGGGGGAAGACAAGGTACACCTGCTCGCCTCCTACGTTTACAGCTTGTCCCACAACGATCGGCAAAATCAGCAGTAACATGTGATAAGCACGTGATTAATCAGCAAAAAGCCTCGACTCTTCGAGGCTTTTTGTTATCTTGTGTTGGCTGAATTACCGCCATTTCGTTAACCATTTGTTTCGGTAGCATCATGACCCAACCCTGGTATCGCCAATTCTGGCCCTGGTTCATCATCGCCCTCCCCTGTGCCGCCGTGGTAGGCAGCATCGCCACCGCCATCATTGCCAGCAAGGATGGGGTCAACCTGGTAGCGGAGGACTACTACAAGCAGGGCAAGGAGATTAACCAGGATCTCAGCAAGTTCGATCGCGCCGAGGCGCTCGGCATCCGTATCGCCCTCAATGTCAGCGACAAAGAGCTGACCTTGACTCCCCTGGCAGGGAAGATCCCACCAGGACAAGCACTGCACCTCTCCCTGTTTCATCCCACGTTGGCGGGCCTGGACAGCGAACATCTGCTGACGGCCGATGGCAAGGGAGTCTATCGCCTGATGCTGGACAAGCCCCTCACCGGCAAGTGGCACGTGCGGGTCGATGCCTTCAACCATGAATGGCGCCTCCAGGAGACGGCACAACTGCCGACTCAGGCAGCGATTGAGCTCGATCCCAAGGGACGTTGAATCACGAAGGCAGGGTGATCGGCACGCCGGTCAGCCGCCCTTCTCCCCGACCCGGCCTGCAGGGCTGCATCAAAGAGGGATGATCACCATGACCGGCTGTTTTCACTGTGGTGAACCGGTTCCCACTGGCAGTAACTTTACTCTCGAGATCAAAGGCATCGTTCAGCCGATGTGCTGCCCTGGCTGCCAAGCCGTGGCACAGACCATTCTCGAATGCGGCCTCGCCAGTTATTACGAACACCGCACCGCTCCCGGCATCAAGGGGGAGCTGGTGCCCGAAGAGCTCGCCGCCCTCACCCACTACGATCTGGCGGAGGTGCAGCAGGAGTTCGTCACCGACACCGGTACGGGTCGCGAAACGACGCGCGAGATCCAGCTGACGGTGGAAGGCTTGACCTGCGCCGCCTGTGCCTGGCTCATCGAGCGGCACCTGATGACCCTGCGCGGTCTGCGTTACATCAACGTCAATACCACCACCCATCGCGCCCGCATCAAGTGGGATCCGGCCCAGCTCTCTTTGAGCGACATTCTCAAGGGTTTTGCCAGGGTCGGCTATCGCGCCTATCCCTTCCAGACTCATCAGCAGGAAGCGCTCTACGCCAAAGAGGTGCGCAGCTACATGTTCCGCATGGCGCTGGCCGGCCTTGGCTCCATGCAGGTGATGATGTGCGCCGTGGCACTCTACATGGACCTCTTCATCAGCGTGGAAGAGGAGTTCATGATCTACTTCAAGTGGATAAGCCTTCTGCTCTCCACCCCCATCATGATCTACTCGGCCCAGCCTTTTTACGTGGGGGCATGGCGCAGCCTGAAGCAGGGGCACCTCTCCATGGATGTGTCGGTGTCGCTGGCACTGATCGGCGCCTTCGTCGCCTCCATCTGGGCCACGGTCTTCAACACGGGTGAGGTCTATTACGACTCCATCACCATGTTCGTCTTTTTCCTGCTGTTGGGCCGTCTGCTGGAACTGCGAGCGAGGCGCAAGGCGTCGGAGTCGAGCTCCAACCTGGCGCGTCTGGTGCCCATCATGGCGACCCGCATCGATGATGACGGCGAACACGAGGTGGCCGCCAAGACGCTGCGAGTCGGAGACAGGGTGCGGGTACTCGCGGGGGCCACCCTGCCGGCAGACGGCATCGTCACCTTGGGCCAGGCCAGCCTCAACGAATCCATGCTGACTGGCGAACAGTTGCCTCTGCTCAAGCAGGCCGGGGATCCCGTCTATGCAGGCACCATCAATACCGATGCCCCCCTGGAGATCCGGGTCAGCCATCCCATTGAAGAGTCGCGTCTGGCCCAGATCATGCGCCTGCAGGATCATGCTCTGGACGACAAGCCCGCCATCGCCCAACTGGCGGACGTGCTGTCGCGCCACTTTATCCTGGTGCTCCTGATCATTGCGGCCGCGGTCTGGACCTTCTGGCATTTTCATCAGCCCGAGCGGGCCTTCTGGGTCACCCTGGCGGTGCTGGTGGCGACCTGTCCCTGCGCCCTCTCGCTGGCCACCCCGACCGCACTGACCTCGGCCACTGCCAACCTGACCCGCAGCGGCATCCTGCTGCGCCGCGGCCACGTGCTGGACATTCTGACCCGGGCCAACCGCATCGTGATGGACAAGACGGGAACCCTGACCACGGGCAACATCAGCCTGGTGAGCACCCAGCCCCTCAGCGAGCTCGACGCAGCCCGCTGCCTCGCACTCGCCCATGCCCTGGAGACCTACTCCGAGCACCCCATCGCCCGTGCGTTTCGAAGCAAACCACTGGCGGACGGGGTGCCGCTCGCCGCCAGCGACGTCACCCCCGTCATCGGCCACGGCGTGCAGGGAGTGATTGAGGGCAAGCATTACCGCATCGGCAGTGCACACTGGCTCGAACTGGCGCAAGAAGAGAATGCCGCTCAAGGACTGGCCATCTATCTGGCCGATGAACACGGACTGCTGGCCCGTTTCATCCTGGCCGACACGCTGCGCCCCGATGCCGGTGCACTGATCCAGGCCTTCAAGGAGGCAGGCCTGCAAACCACCATTCTCACCGGCGACGGTTCGGACCAGGCGGACATGCTGGCCCGCGAGCTGGGGGTCGATGAGCTGGTAAAAGGGGTCAGCCCGGACGGCAAACTGGCCTATCTCAAGGCCCGTGAAGCGGCCGGGGATATCAGCATCATGGTGGGAGATGGCATCAACGACGCCCCTGTGCTGGCTGGCGCCCACGCCTCCTTTGCCATGGCGGGGGGCACGGATCTGGCCAAGAACAGCGCCGACGCCATCCTGCTGGCCGACGATCTCTCCCGTCTGCTGGCCGCCCGGGCCCTGGCCCTGCGCACTCGCAAGATCATCAAGGAGAACTTTGCCTGGTCCATCGGCTACAACCTGCTTGTGCTGCCGCTGGCGGCCAGTGGCTGGCTCCCCCCTTATCTGGCGGCTGCTGGCATGTCCCTGAGCTCCCTCATCGTGGTCACCAACTCCATGCGGCTTAACCGGTGAGCAGCCGTCTGGCATCCTCCCGGGTGGCGGCAACTCTTGCCTCGCTGGGTTATCATCCCCCTTTCACCACAGGGTCTGCGCCTTGAACATCATCTTCGTCCTCATCCCCATCGCCATCCTGTTCGTTGTCATTGCCGGCGCCGTCTTCTTCTGGGCCATCCGCTCCGAGCAGTTCGAGGATCTCGACAGGCAGGGCTCCAACATCCTGTTTGACGAGGAGCAGCGCCCCTTGCCCCCCCCTGAACAACACCCTGAAGAGGAAAACAGTCCCCATGACCAGCAGCCTTGACCTCATGGGCGCCCTGCTGGTCGGGCTTGCCGGTGCCGGCCACTGCATCGGCATGTGCGGCGGCGTGTCTGCAGCGCTCTCCATGGCCATACCTGCCGAGAAGCAGCATTTTTGGGGCCGACTCGGTTATCTGCTCAACTACAACCTGGGGCGCATCCTGAGTTATGTGCTGGCGGGGGCTCTGGTGGGTGGTTTGCTCGCCACCACCACGGAGATAGGCGCTGGCAAACACGCCCTGGCAGGGCTTCGCCTCATCGCCGCCCTGCTGATGATAGCGCTCGGCCTCTACTTGGCTGGCTGGTGGCATGGCGTCTTGCTGCTCGAGCGCATCGGTGCGAAGTTCTGGCCTCTCATCAAGCCGCTGGCAGGCAGGTTTCTCCCGTTTACATCAGCCTGGCAGGCCCTCCCCTTTGGCATGATATGGGGTTGGCTCCCTTGCGGCCTCGTCTACTCCATGCTGACCTGGAGCGCTGCCGCAGGCTCCGCGAGTGGCGGGGCGCTCATCATGCTCTTTTTCGGCCTCGGCACGCTGCCGACCCTGTTTGCGCTGGGGGGGCTGGCAGACCGATTGCGCTACTGGCTCACCCTGCGCAGCCTGCGCCTTGGGGGCGCCTTGCTGCTTATTGCCTACGGGATCCACACCCTCTGGATCGGGATGGCGTCCTTTTGAAACCCTATCCAAAACGGATGAGATGGTGGTAAACTTGTTTGATATAAATCAATTATTCATTTGAGCCTATGATCCCGGACAAGAAACCTGGCAGACGTATTCAGAGCGGTGGCTGTGCAATTCATTGCCAGGATTGCAGCATCAGCCAGCTCTGCATCCCCTTCACCCTGAACGACAACGAGCTCGATCAGCTCGACAGCATTATCGAGCGAAAAAAGCCGATCCAGAAGGGTGAAGAGTTGTTCAAGGCTGGCGATGAGCTCAAGTCGCTCTATGCCATACGTTCCGGGACCATCAAGTCATACACCATCACCGAACAGGGTGACGAACAGATCACCGCCTTCCACCTCGCCGGTGATCTGGTCGGTTTCGACGCCATCCACAAGCAGGCCCACCCCTCCTTCGCCCAGGCGCTGGAAACCGCCATGGTGTGCGAGATCCCGTTCGATGTGCTCGACGACCTCTCTGGCAAGATGCCCAAACTGCGCCAGCAGATCATGCGGCTGATGAGCAACGAGATCATGGGCGACCAGGAGATGATACTGCTGCTCTCCAAAAAGAACGCCGAAGAGCGCCTCGCTGCCTTCCTGCACAATCTCTCGGTTCGTTTCTCCGAGCGCGGCTTCTCCGCCAAGGAGTTCCGCCTCTCCATGACCCGTGGGGACATCGGCAACTACCTCGGTCTCACCGTCGAGACCATCAGCCGCCTGCTGGGCCGTTTCCAGAAATCCGGTCTCATCAGCGTCAAAGGCAAATACATTACTGTACTGGACAACGTTGCCTTGGGCGTCATGGCCGGAGCCACTCGTCCTCCCTGCGGTTAATCCCCGTTTATTCCCTTTTTTGCCGGATCGGATCACCCTGAAATTTGATCCGGCACACCTTCCCGTCTCCCCCCTTGGACTAAGCTGTAATAGCTAAAGAGTTGCCATCATTGGCCTTTTTGCCAAGGAGGAGAACATGGTCAAGTACCGAAACATTCTGGTGGTGATCAATCCCGAGGAGGAGCGCCAAATCGCGCTCGAGCGCGCGGTCAAGGTCGCCGAGCTGGATGAGGGCGCCCAGCTGACCCTGCTCCTGACGATTTACGACTTCTCTTACGAGATGACCGCCATGCTCTCGGCAGACGAGCGGGAAGAGATGCGCCATGGTGTCATCGCCCAGCGTCGGGAGTGGCTCGACGAGATCCTCACTCCCTATCGGGCCAGAGGGCTGGAATGCGAAGTGAAAGTGCTCTGGCACAACCGTCCCTTCGAGTGCGTCATTCAGGAAGTGCTGGAGCAGCGTCACGATCTGGTCGTCAAGGCGACTCACAAGCACTCCTTCCTGCAAACCTTCATCTTCACCCCCACCGACTGGCACCTGCTGCGCAAATGCCCCTGTCCGGTTCTGCTGGTAAAAGAAGGGCACTGGCAACGGGGGGGGAACCTGATTGCCGCCATCAACTGCTCGAGCGATGACAAGGAGCAGAAGGTGCTCAACGAGCGGATCACCCGCGAGGGGATCGCCATCGCCGAGCTGCTTGGTGCCAGTCTCTATCTGGTCAACACCTACCCGGGCACTCCGGTCAATGTCGCCATCGAACTGCCAGAGTTCGATCCCAACGCCTACAACGATGCCATTCGCAAACACCATGAAGATCTGCTGCGGGAACATGCCGATCAGTTCGGCATCAACCACATGTGGACCAAGGTGGCGGAAGGCTTGCCGGAGGAGGTGCTGCCGGACATGGCGGACGATCTGAATGCCACCCTGATGATCATGGGATGCGTCGGCCGTACCGGACTCTCTGCCGCCCTGCTTGGCAACACCGCAGAGCACGTGGTGGACAGGCTCAACTGCGACATTCTCATCCTCAAACCCGACGATTACAGCTGCCCTGTGGATGACAGGCGTCATCCTGCATAAGCGTTTCTTGCCCTCCCCCGGGACATGGCTATAATAAGCCGCTTATTTTTGTCCCGGGTTTGAGGCCATGCTAGAAGAGCTTAACGCCAAAGAGAAATACAGTTTCAACAAGCTGCAGAAACGCCTGCGGCGCAACGTGGGCCAGGCCATCGCCGACTTCAACATGATTGAAGAGGGTGACAAGATCATGGTCTGCCTGTCTGGCGGCAAGGACAGCTTTGCCATGCTCGACATCCTGATGAGCCTGAAGGCCAGCGCCCCCATCCATTTCGATCTGGTGGCCGTCAACCTGGATCAGAAACAACCCGGCTTCCCCGAGCACGTGCTGCCTGAATACCTGAGAACCCTCGGCATCGACTTCAAGATCGTGGAAGAAGATACCTACTCCATCGTCAAGGAGAAGGTACCAGAGGGCAAGACCACCTGCGCGCTCTGCTCCCGCCTGCGCCGTGGCATTCTGTATCGCACCGCCCAGGAGCTGGGTTGCACCAAGATCGCCCTTGGCCATCACCGTGACGACATCCTCGAGACTCTGTTCCTCAACATGTTCTATGGTGGCAAGCTCAAATCCATGCCCCCCAAGCTGGTGAGCGACGATGGCAAGAACGTGGTGATCCGCCCCCTTGCCTACTGCAAGGAGAAAGACTTGGTGCGCTATGCCGAGGTCAAGGCCTTCCCCATCATCCCCTGCAACCTGTGCGGCTCCCAGGAGAACCTGCAGCGCCAGGCCATCAAGCAGATGATGCAGGAGTGGGATCGCCGCTTCCCGGGCCGTCTCGAGACCATGTTCACCGCCATTCAGGACGTGATCCCGAGCCACCTGCTCGATCACCAGCTGTTTGACTTCAAGAGCATCAACCGCGACTCCGGCATCATCGATGGTGGCGACAAGGCATTTGATCCGCCTGAGCTGCCCAAGGCGCCGCTGCTGGACATCGACGAGATGGACATGCTGGACGTGATTGAGGTGCGCTAAGCCCCGTCACCCACAAAAAAGGAGCGCCAGGCGCTCCTTTTTTCATTCTGGCAATCTGCGGACTCGGGTCGCTACTCCTTGTGCAGCCAGGGGGTCAGGCGCAGGCTCTCCCCTTGCAGTTGCAGCTTGCCCTGGGCAAACCCCTTCAGCTGCGCATTGCTGAGCAGCAGTTGCCCCTGCTGCCAGGAGACGGCCTCCTGACGGGCACCCTCCACAAGGTAGGCTGTGCCTGCGGGCGCCACCATGGAGATCCTCACTCCTTCCATCTTGGGCAGGAAATACTGGCCGACCATGCCGGCCATCTTGTCGAGCAATCGCTGCATCTGCTGCTGGCGCGAGACAAGTTCGACCAGCGGCACCTCGGGTGTGGCGGGGGCGTCAGCCATCACCTGTACCGACAGATCGCAGGCGGCGTGGGCCTCGGTGAGCCCCACCACCACGATCGCCTTGTCGAGGTTGAGATCATCGTCATAGGGCAGACGCAGTTCGCCATCCACCGTGACCTCGGCGGGCACATCCCTGTCCGGGGTCGAGACCCGGGCCGAGGTGAACCCGCAGCGCCGACCGTTCTGTTGACTGGCCAGATAAAAGCCCAGTCTGGCGTGGCCAAATTCCCCCTTGGCGAAGGTCTTCATCTGGCTGTAGAAGGTGCCGTAGTCGAGTTCAAGGGACGGCTCAGCCTGTCCCAGCATGGGTACCAGCAGGAGCGCCGCCATCCCGTATCGCTTGTTCATATGCCATCCTTTTGCATCATGCTCCGGGCGGGTCGACACCGGCTGACCCCCTGGTATCCCGTTACGCGTTGAAATGATCCGGGCCCTGCCCGTCGTTGCCACTGGCAACCTCGGTCACTTCGACTGCCACCCCACACAGATCCCGGTAGAGAATGCCCTTGCAGTTGAAGTAGAGCGGCGCCACCCAGATAAGTCCCAGCCCCATGGGGATGAGCGCCAGGAAGAAGAGTGCCAGCATGACCCCGTGCAGCAGCACTATGCTGGGCCAGCCCCGGGCAAAGAGCTTGAGGGAGACCAGAATGGCCTGAGCCGGGGAAAGACCGCGCTCCAGCACCAGAGGTACGGTAAACACCAGCCCCATGCCCACCAGGGCGGAAGGGATGAAGGCCAGCATCACCGGCACGCCCAGCAGCTCGAACAGGGGGCCAAACAGGCTGGTGATGAGGCTGCCGAGCAGACTCAGGCTGCCCAGGCGCAGGAAGTGGCGGAAGAAGTCGAATACCTGGCTCGGCCGGGCGCGCACCCCCACCGACTGCTGCAACCCCAGCATGTCGAGGGAGGAGGTCATGGGTGACATGATCACCGTGACCAGCAGGCTCAGGATCAGGGCCATATCCATATCCCCTCCTTCACGGGCGACATAGGGCGTCAGCAAGGTATTGCTCAGCAGGATCCAGATTGCCATGACCCCGGCGATGGCCAGCGCCAATCCGAAACCGGTGCGACGAGTCTGTTGCCACCCCTCTTTCAACACCCCTTGCAGGTCCAGACGATATCCCTGGCTGAGGGACTGTTCGAGGGTTCCACCGATCCGCATTCTATTACTCAATTGACTGTCCAACATTCACTGACGACTGATCCAAGGTGGCACATTATAGCGGTTTGAACCGGCATGCGTAGCCGTTTTTCCTGTTATCTTCCGTTCAGAAAGCCATTGATACCAAAGGCCTTGCAGCCCTTCTTGATGAGGTTCCCCTCACCCTTGGCCCCTCTGTCCAACGGGAGTAGGATGATGGCGCACGCTGGCGGACGAGATGTCCACTGGCTCTTCTCTTTCACACAAGGAAAACGGTCATGTCCGAACTGACGCTCTATCTTGCCCCCGGTACCTGTGCCATGGCGGTACGCATCGCTCTGGTGGAGGCCGGTGCCACTCACCTTGTCAAGCGCCTGGATCTGGCCGCTGGTGAACAGCGCAGCCCCGACTACCTCGCCATCAATCCTAAGGGGCGAGTCCCGGCACTGGTGACGGAGCATGGCGTGCTGACCGAAACACCGGCTCTGCTGCTCTACGTGGCCCAGCGTTTTCCTAACGCCGGGCTGGCCCCATTGGATGACCCCTTCCTCCTGGCCAGGATGCAGGAGGTGCACAGTTTCCTCGTCTCCACCGTCCATGTCGCCCATGCCCATGGACGCCGTCCCGGCCGCTGGGCCGACGATGAACAGGCCATGGCTGCCATGCAGGCCAAGATGCCCCAGAACATGCGCGATGGCTTTGACCAGATTGAGCGCCACTATCTGGCCGGCCCCTGGGTACTGGGGGAGCGCTTCAGCCTGGCCGACATCTACCTCTTCGTGATTGCAGGCTGGCTCGAGAGCGATGGGGTGGCCATCAGCGAGTTTCCCAAGGTGGCGGATCACTATCAGCGCATGCTGGCCCGCCCCGCAGTGCAGGCGGCGCTCGCCCTCTGATCTCCTCGCGCCGGGTACGCCTTTTTGTGCGGGCAACATCCGGCGACGCCTCTCAGACGGGTGCTCTTCTGGCACCCGTTTCTTCTGAAATTGCCCTGTCACTGAGATCGTTTTCACATTTTCGTCATCACTGCCTAGACCCGTTAACGGTTAACACCTATCTTTCGCCCTAATGACGCAACCGGTTGCGTAACCGATTGCCCAACTCAATATCCACATGCGGTCCCAGGCCGCCGAGGTGCAGTATGAAACGAGGCAAGCTGCTCAATGCTCCCTTAAGCGCGCTGGTCGCGCAGATGGGCCACACCGACGAGATCACCGTCTGCGACGCTGGCCTGCCCATTCCGGCAGGCCCCGAGCGTATCGATCTGGCGCTGATGGCGGGCACCCCCAGCCTTGAAACCGTACTGACCGCCCTGCTCACCGATCTGGTGGTGGAGAAGGTGATCATGGCAAGCGAGATCAAGGCGATCAGCCCCGCCACCCATCAGGCGCTAGTGGATCAGCTGGAGGCGCACGCCGCGGCTCAAGGCAAGCCCATCGCCATCGAGTACTGCCTGCACGAAGCGTTCAAGGCTCGCTCCTGCCAGAGCAAGGCTATCGTGCGCAGCGGCGAGGTGACTCCCTACGCCAACCTGATCCTCTGCGCCGGTGTGGCGTTTTAAGCCTCTTCAAGGAAGCTGCAAATGAGCACAACCTCCCCCCTCTCACCCATTCTGGAGCTGACCGGGATCGTCAAGACCTTCCCCGGGGTACGCGCCCTCGACGAAGCGGGTCTTCGGGTCTATCCGGGCCAGGTGATGGCCCTGCTCGGCGAAAATGGCGCTGGCAAGTCGACCCTGATGAAGGTGCTGACCGGCATCTACCAGGCCGATGCGGGCAGCATCAGCTATCGCGGCCAGCCGGTTCACTTCAAGGGCCCCCGTGACTCTCAGGATCAGGGGATCAGCATCATCCACCAGGAGCTGAACCTGCTGCCGGAGTTGTCGATCGCCGCCAATATCTTCCTCGGCCGCGAACCGCGCACCCGTTTTGGCAGCATCGACCACAAACAGCTGCGCGAACGGGCCAGCACCCTGCTGGCGCGACTTGGCGTCAAGCACGGCCCTGATACCCGACTCGGGGATCTCTCCATCGGTGAACAGCAGATGGTGGAGATCGCCAAGGCGCTGTCGTTCGATGCCAGCGTCATCATCATGGACGAGCCCACCGATGCGCTGACCGACACCGAGACCGAGCAGCTCTTCACCGTCATTCGCGAACTGCGCGAGCAGGGCTGCGGCATCGTCTATATCTCCCACCGCCTGAAAGAGATCTTCGAGATCTGCGATCGGGTCACCGTGCTGCGGGATGGCAAGTGGATCGGCGAGCAGGCGGTGAGCGAGCTCGACGAAGACAGGATCATCGAGATGATGGTGGGCCGCCGGCTGGAAGAGCAGTACCCGCGCCTGGTACGCGAGCTCGGCCCGGTTAGCCTGCAGGTGAACGATCTGGCTGGTCCCGGCGTGCGCGGGGTGAGCTTCTCCCTGCGCCAGGGGGAAATTCTGGGCTTTAGCGGCCTGATGGGCTCCGGCCGCACCGAGCTGATGAAGCTCATCTACGGTGCCAGCCCCATCAGCGCTGGCCAGGTGACGGTGGATGGCCACGCCCTGGTACCCAGAAGCCCGGCCGATGGTCTGGCCGCCGGCATCGCCTATATCTCCGAGGATCGCAAGGGCGACGGCCTGGTGCTGGAGCTGTCGGTGCGCGAAAACATGAGCCTGTGCGCCCTCGGCGAGTTCATCCGTGGCGGCAAGATTGACGGCCAGGCCGAGCGCCAGGCGGTGGGCGACTATGTGCGTCTGTTCAACATCAAGACCCCGAGTCAGGATCAGCTGATCAAGCTCCTCTCCGGCGGCAACCAGCAGAAGGTGGCCATCGCCAAGGGGCTGCTGACCCGGCCCAAGGTGCTGATCCTGGATGAGCCGACCCGCGGCGTCGATGTCGGCGCCAAGAAGGAGATCTATCAGCTCATCAACCAGTTCAAGAAGGAGGGGATGAGCATCATCCTGGTCTCCTCCGAAATGCCGGAAGTGCTCGGCATGAGTGATCGCATCATGGTGATGCACGAAGGGCGCATCAGCGCAGAATTCAACACCCGCGATGCCAATCAGGAGAAGCTGATGGCAGCGGCAGTCGGTAAACAGTGGCAAGCAGAGCAAGAGGCAGCACAATGACAACCCAAACCCTTTCCCGCCGCGGCGTCATGAGCAAGGCCTGGTGGATCGAGAACAAGTCCCTGGTCGCGCTGCTGGTGCTGATTGGCGTGGTCTCCTTCCTGAGCCCCAACTTCTTCACCGCCGACAACCTGCTCAACATCCTGCGCCAGACATCGGTCAACGCCATCATGGCGGTCGGCATGACGCTGGTCATCCTGACCGCCGGCATCGATCTGTCGGTCGGCTCGGTACTGGCTCTGTGCGGCGCCCTGGCCGCCACCATGGTGGCCATGGAGCTGCCCATCGGCCTGGTGATCCCCCTCACCCTGGGGGCCGGCGCCCTGCTTGGCAGCATCAGCGGCCTCATCATCGCCAAGGGCAAGGTACAGGCGTTCATCGCCACCCTGGTCACCATGACCGCCCTGCGCGGCGTCACCATGGTCTACACCGAGGGGCGCCCCATTTCCACCGGCTTCAGTGACGGCGCCGATCACTTCGCCTGGCTCGGGACCGGCTACCTGCTGGGTCTGCCGGTGCCCATCTGGCTGATGGCCATCGTCTTCCTGCTGGCCTGGTACCTGCTCAACCACACTCGCCTGGGCCGCTACATCTATGCCCTCGGCGGCAACGAATCGGCCACCCGCCTCTCCGGTATCAATGTGGATCGGGTCAAGCTCGCGGTGTATGGTCTGTGCGGCATGCTGTCGGCACTGGCCGGGCTCATCGTCACATCCCGCCTCTCCTCCGCCCAGCCCACCGCCGGCATGGGGTACGAGCTGGATGCCATCGCCGCCGTGGTGCTGGGGGGCACCAGCCTGATGGGGGGCAAGGGCCGTATCATGGGTACCCTGATCGGTGCCCTCATCATCGGCTTCCTCAACAATGCCCTCAACCTGCTCGACGTCAGTTCCTATTACCAGATGATCGCCAAGGCCAGCGTGATTTTGCTTGCCGTGATGATCGATAACAAAAGCAACCGTTAACAAGCCACGCCACACACAAGGAATGAAATGATGAAAAAGCTCAATACCCTGCTCGCTGCCGCCATCATGTCCGTGCTGGGCACCGCCCAGGCCGCGGATCACACCCTGGCGATGGTGGTCTCCACCCTCAACAACCCCTTCTTCGTCACCATGAAGGAGGGTGCCGAAGCCAAGGCCAAGGAGCTTGGCTACGAGCTGGTGGTGCTGGACTCCCAGAACGACCCGGCCAAGGAGCTCTCCAACGTGGAAGATCTCACCGTGCGCAAGGTCAACGCCATCCTGATCAACCCGACCGACTCCGAAGCGGTGGGCAACGCCATTCGCCTGGCCAACAAGGCGAACATCCCGGTGCTGACCCTGGACCGCGGCGCAGCCCAGGGTGACGTCAAGGCCCACATCGCCTCCGACAACGTGGCCGGTGGCAAGCTGGCTGGCGACTTCATCGCCGAGAAGCTGGGCAGCGGCGCCAAGGTGATCCAGCTGGAAGGGATCGCAGGTACCTCCGCCGCCCGTGATCGCGGCGAAGGCTTCGCCCTGGCGGTCACCGCCAACAAGCTGCAGGTGCTGGCCTCCCAGCCCGCCGACTTTGATCGCACCAAGGGGCTGAACGTCATGGAGAACCTGCTGGCCGCCCATCCGACCGTGCAGGCAGTGTTCGCCCAGAACGACGAGATGGCGCTGGGTGCCATCCGCGCCGTGCAGGCCGCCGGCAAAGAGGTGATGATCGTGGGCTTTGACGGCACCGACGATGGCAAAGCCGCCGTGGCCAAGGGTAAACTGGCCGCCACCGTGGCCCAGCAGCCCGCCCTCATCGGCGCCATCGGCGTGGAAACCGCCGACAAGGTGCTCAAGGGTCAACCGGTGGAAAAATCCATCCCGGTACCGCTGCAAATCGTCAACAAGTAAGTTGTTGGGGGAGGTTCGCCTCCCCTCTCTTTTTCCGCCAGTGCCGCCTGGTCTGGGCCCACCCAGACCAGGATGTACTCAACCAAGGGTGATAGGAATGAATCGTCTCGTAGTCCTCGGCAGCGTGAATGCGGATCATGTGCTGCGCGTCCCCCACTTTCCCCGCCCCGGTGAAACCCTGACCGGCCACAGCTATCAGGTGGTGCCCGGCGGCAAGGGCGCCAACCAGGCGGTGGCCGCCGCCCGCCTCGGCGCTCCTGTCTCCTTCATCGCCCGCATCGGTGATGATGCCATCGGCCACCAGATGAAAACCGGGTTTGCCAACGACGGCATCGATGTCAGCGCCGTCGAACTCGACCCCAGGCTCCCCACCGGCATCGCCATCATCTATGTGAGCGACGAGGGGGAGAACAGCATCGGCATCTCCGCCGAAGCCAATGGCGCCCTCACCCCGGCCGTGGTGCAAGGTCACGAGGCGATGATCGCCGCCGCCCACACCCTGCTGCTGCAACTGGAAGTACCGCTCGAGAGCGTGGAGGAAGCGGCCCGTCTGGCCCGTGCCCACGGCACCCGGGTGGTGCTCAACCCCGCCCCCGCGCGCCCGCTCTCAAGGGATCTGCTGGCGCTGGTGGATCTCATCACCCCCAACCAGACCGAGGCCGAGCTGCTGACCGGCGTCAAGGTGACGGACGAAGCGAGCGCCCGGGAGGCTGCCGCCCGCTTCCACCAGATGGGCATCGGTGAGGTGATGATCACCCTGGGGTCTCAAGGGGTCTATTGCAGCAAGGGGCAGCAACAGGCGCTCATGCCGGGTTTTCGGGTCAAGGCGGTGGATACCACGGCGGCCGGGGATACCTTCAACGGCGCCTTCCTGGCGGCCGAGCTCGCGGGCGCCGACTTTGACGCTGCCGTACGCTTTGCCCACGGGGCGGCGGCACTCTCCGTCACCCGGTTTGGTGCCCAGAGCTCCATTCCGAGCAAGCAGGAGGTCGATACCTTCCTCCTTGAACAGACTGCGCAGGGGCACTGATGGCCAATATCAAGGAGGTGGCTGCGCTGGCGGGAGTGTCGACCACCACTGTCTCCCACGTCATCAACGAGACCCGCTTCGTGGCCGAAGAGACCCGGGAGCGGGTCTTCGCGGCCATGCGCGATCTCAATTATGCCCCGAGCCTGGTGGCCCGCAGCCTCAAGGTAAAGGAGACCAACAGCATCGGCATGCTGGTCACCACCTCCAGCAACCCCTTCTTCGCCGAGGTGGTGCGCGGGGTGGAGCGCTACTGCTTCGAGCAGGGTTACAACCTGATGCTGGGCAACACCGAAGGACAGGCCGAGACGGCGCTCTCCTACCTCAAGATGATGCTCAGGAAACGGGTCGACGGCCTGCTCATCATGTGCAGCGAAGGGCAGCAGGAGGTGTTCAACCAGCTCGACTGGCTCAAGAGCCTGCCGGTCGTGGTGATGGACTGGGGCATGGAGAACGGCGAGGTGGATCTCATCGCCGACAACTCCCATCGTGGCGGCTACCTGGCAACCCGCCACCTGCTGGGACTGGGTCACACTGCCATCGGTTGCATCACGGGCCCCCACAGCCGCGCCCCGGCCAACCAGCGCCAGGCGGGTTTCGAGCAGGCGATGCAGGAGGCCGGGCTCACCGTCAATCCGGGCTGGATCCAGGAGGGAGACTTTGACTGCGCCAGCGGCGCCGCCGCCATGACCCGCCTGCTGGCACTGCCAGAGCGTCCCACCGCGCTGTTTGTCTGCAACGACATGATGGCCATGGGTGTCATCAGTGCCGCCCATCAGGCGGGGCTGGTGATCCCCCGCGATCTCTCCATCGTCGGCTATGACAACGTGGCGCTGGCCCAGTTCATGTCCCCCCCGCTCACCACGGTCAATCAACCGAAAGAGGAGCTGGGCCGCCTCGCCGTCACCCGGCTCTTGGCACGCATCAACGGCGAGCCCATCGCAAACCGCATGATCACCGTGGATCCGGACCTGGTAATCAGACACTCCTGCACTCCCTTTTCCTCACCGGACAGCAAACCAGTTTAAGTGCCAGCAAGCAGCAGAAGGGCGGCCATGAGCCGCCCTTCTGTGTATTGTCTCCTTGGCATCGGCCCCCAGACTGCACAAGCCACCACTCAACTCAGCTTGAGATCATCCTCTTGCTGTGCCTCTCCCCGGGGAGCCAGGCGCAGCAGCCCCAGCGCCGTTGCCAACGGCTGGAGCAGCGCCTCGTACCCAGAGGGTGCTGGCAGCCAGTAGCGAATTGGCCAGCCCGCTTGCAGCAGTTCGGGGGCGCTGCTGCCAAGCTCGCTCAGCGCCAGCATGCAGCCACACTCGCGCATCTTCTCAAGCAGGGTGGCATCCTGTATCAGCGCAGGCAATGCCAGGATCAGCCTCCCCTGTGGCAAGGGGGGCAGGCTCGCCAGCAGAGGGGCCAGCTGGGCAGGCTGATGAAGCCTTACCAGCAAGGTGCCACTGCATGGCTCTTCTGTCAGCCATCGTGCCATCACGGGCCCAAGGACACCACGCTCCTGCATCCAGCCCACGTCACAGGGCTGCTGGCTCACCCGCCAGCGCAGGCTGACCGCCGTCACCGGCACGCCCTGCTCGTCTCTCATCGGCTCACAGAGGGTCTCCAGGGGGGAAGGGGCGGCCCCCGCCAACCATTCCCGCAGTTGGTGCAGCTGCCGCTGGGCCATGTGGAGGTCAGCCTTCATCGCACTCTGATACCACACCAGGGTGGTCCCCTCACGCTTGGCCTCGTTCAATGCCAATATGGCCTGCTCCAATAGCTCATCGGCATCCTCGCCACCCTCGCGCCTGGCCACTCCGAAGCGAGACGCCAGATCAAAGCTGCTTTCCCGGGTCACGAACTCAAACTGCAACAGGCTCACCATGGCGGCCATGCGGGCATCGAGATCTCCCTCTTCGTCGTCTAGCACCACGGCGAACTCATCGCCCCCCAGCCGGTACGCACGGCCCGGGCATGCCTGACGCAACCGGGCCGCGACCGCCTGCAACAGGCGATCACCAACCTGGTATCCGAGCAGATCATTGACCTGCTTGAACCGCTTCAGATCCAGCACCGCCAGCGCCTGGACCCGATCTTGCAGCAGGGATTGCCTGAGCTGCCCCTGCAAGGCCCGACGGTTGCCAAGCCGGGTCATGGGATCGAGCAGGGAGAGGCGACGATTCTGCAGATTGGTTCGAATGAGGGCAAAGACCAGCACACAGCCCATCACCAGCAGGATCAACTGCCAGATCTGGATCCAGAACAGGCTCTGGCGCAACTGGTTGAGGGAGGCTTCCCGCTCCTGGCCGGAAAGGATCTGATCCCCAATCTGCTCCACCTGATGGATCAAGCCGGTCAGCCGGACGAGGGCAAGATCGAGGGCTTTCCCCCTCTTCAGCTCCCCGGACTGCATCTGAGGATCCAGCCCCTTGAGTTCGTCAAAGAGCCGTTCAAGCACCTCCCCCAACCCATGCCTCGCCCGCGCATCGGCGGTCTCGGTACTGATCAGGAACACATCCAGCCGGTTCCACAGCAGATCGTAATCCAGGCTCAGGGCCGCCATGTCGAGCGCCCCGGCACGGTAGAGGCGCACATCATAGAGAAATCGCTGGGACTCCTGCATTACCTGGCTGATGTTCCAGTGGGTGTTGCGGTAGAACATGTCAACGAGCTGCTCGTGCCGACTCTGCAGCAGCAGACCCCAGAGGGACGAGAAGAGAAACAGCAGGGAAATGGCTGCAAGCAGCAGGTTATCTCGCTGTCGCCGCGTCACGGGACAACCTCGATGCGGATCACCTGCCAGACCATGTTGTTGTGGATGGCGGACACATCCATGTCGGGATGGGCCGAGAGGGGGACCAGCAGCCAGAGCGGCCCTTTATTGCGACGGGTGAGCGGTTTGTCATCCTGGTAACGCACCAGGGTCAGCGGCACCTTGGCAAACAGGGAGAGATCAACCCGCTGCTGGTAGCCATTGAGTGCGGCGACATCGATGGCGCTGGCACTATCCACCTGCTGCGCCGCCAGCACGCTCTTCAGGGTCGGGCCACGATAGCGGTGAGTGCCGAGGGTCCAGGGCGTCGCCGTCTCGAATTCCACTTGTGGCAAGGCGGCCAACGCCGCCTCATCCAGGGTGATTTCCCGCTTGTCCGGCAGGATCAGTTGCAATAGCGAAGAGGAGGAAGCCTGGGTACCGAACGAGAAAAGCACCAGCAGGAGAGAGGCCATCCCGCGCGTTGGAAAGTTCATGACATGTTGTGCCAACTGCATCTTGAAGTTAGGTGCCAGTGTGGCGATTTCAGTGGGTCAATGCAACTGTGTGAAAAATCAATAATTAGGGCCCCCGCATCTCCATCCAGTTATGGCCCTCGACGGAGAGAGGCTGATGCACTCCGCAACTTTGCAGGAGTTCATCCACAAAAGCGGGCACCAGCAAGGAAGCCGGACCATAACGTTTTTCATCAAACTGGCTGCCCACTTCGCTCGGCTCCAGATTGAGCTCCACCGTATGGGCACCGTTCAGGCCGGCCTCATGGACGAATCCGGCGGCAGGGTAGACCGCCCCGGAGGTCCCGATGGAGATGAAGAGATCGCACTGTGCCAGGGCCGAGTAGATGCGGTCTAGCCCGAGGGGCATCTCCCCGAACCAGACCACATGGGGGCGCAGCGGGTGGGGAAACTGGCAGCAGGAACACAGCTCTTCCTGATGGAGATCCCCGCGCCACTCGATCACCTGACCCGAGCCCGGGCAGCGGGCCTTGAGCAACTCGCCGTGCATGTGGATGAGGTTCTTGCTGCCGGCACTCTCGTGCAGGTTGTCGATGTTCTGGGTGACCAGGGTGACGCGCCCCGGCAGCAAGCGCTCCAGACGGGCCAATGCATAGTGGGCCGGATTGGGGTGGATCTCGGCGCGCTGCAACTGATGGCGCCGCGCATTGTAGAAACGTTGTACCAGTTCGGGATCCCGCGCATAGCCTTCAGGGGTGGCCACGTCCTCCACCCTGTGCTCTTCCCACAGGCCATCACAGGCCCGGAAGGTCTTGATACCGGATTCGGCCGAGATGCCGGCACCGGTGAGGATCACGATATGTTTGGCTGACTGCACCATGGTTGTTCTCCTCCAACGGGTAACAGGCTGACCTTAGCACAGGAGCAAGAAGCGGCCCATTCGCCCTTGGTCTTAGGTCGATGGGAGCACAAAGCTCGCCATGGGCGCGAGATCCAGCCTGGCAAAGACCATCTCCCGTCCTGTCACCAGGGTAAGCGGCAACCCGAGCCCCTTGAGCAGAGCCAGCATGGGGCGATTCTGGCCGAGCACTTCCGCCGTCCACTCCCGGATCCCCTCCCCGTATGCCAGTCGCGCAAGCGCCAGCAGGATGCGACGCCCGGCGCCGCGATGCTGAAAATGATCCGCGACGATGCAGGAGAACTCGGCCCTGTCCGGGTGCAGGCGCCGGCGCACGGACTGGGCCATGGCAAGCGGCGTCCCCTGCTCGTCGGTCAGCAGCAATCCTATCTGGGGTTCTCTGGGGTAGTCGAGAAAGAAGGTGAGCTGCTCGGCCGTCGCAGGCTGCTTGGCCCGCATGAAGCGCAAATAGACGCTCTGCTCGCTCAGGGCGTCATAGGCCGCGCTTATCCGCTCCGGGTCGCTGCCCGCCAGCTCCTGCAAGCGGCAAGTCAGCCCCCCCACCACCATCGTCATCGGCAGGGCGGCCCGAGAGGCGGGAGCCGTCCAACCCGACATTCCCTGCCACAAGCGCGGCTCATCGAGCGGCCAGCAAAGATAGCGAGCCATTCACCAGCGCCCTGCCACGCCGCGATCCTGCCACTGGGCGGCATCCTGCAGGTTGAAGGGGTCGTCGAGGTAGAGCGCGATGCCAAGCTCCCGGGAACGCTGGATGAAGCGGGCCAGCAAGGAGTCGGCCGCCATCGCCTCCAGTTCGGGCAGCAGGTGTTGCCCGAGCAGCAAGGATTGCAACGGCAGACGCTCGATGAGATCAAACGGCAGGTGCTGGGCATGATCGAGCAGCAACGCGAGCCTAGCCCCCGCGAGGCTCGCCTGCAGCACCAGGGCGAAACGGTCCGCCTGGCTCAGCAGGTGATCCCGTCGATGGATGACCAAGGTCAGCTCGCTTGCTTCTCGTCCATGCTGCTCGAGCCAGAGCTTGAGCGGCTCCCAGTGAGGGGAAAGGCCGCTCAGGCTCAGCCAGATCGGCAGCGTGCAGGAGGCCGCATCTGCCAGCAGCCCAAGCTGTCCTCTCGCCTCTCCCTGCCAGCTACGCACGGTGCGCTTGAGCCCGCCCAGCCTGCGCTGACGCTGGGGGCCAAGATAGAGCATTTTGAGCAGACGCAGCAGATCGTCGCTTTGCAGCGGCTTGGCCAGGGCGGCCAGCACGTTGAAACCCGCATCGTGCAGGAGACGCCGGGCGCCGTCTATCAGGGTCTGATCATGAGCGGAGAGCAGGATGATGGGCAGACCGCTGTGGCGATACTGGGGATGGCTCATCAGCAGGCTGATGGCATCCTGCTCCGCCAGACTGAGATCACAGATAAGCAATCTCACGCCCCCCTCTTCCAGCGCCTTGAGGCACCCTTCGCCATCCTGAACCCAGTGGCAGGGCAACCCCAGTCCCTGAATCTCCTGCTGAATGCAGGCTCCCTGGAAGGGGTGATCTTCGAGCAGCAGGATCTGACACTGGGCGAGCCAGGCACGCCACCCCTGCTCCCGTGCCTGCAACCCCTCGAGCCAGGGATCGCTGAGGCGATAGATCCCCGCCCCGGGAGCCAGCAGATGAGGCAGATAGTCGGCCCCCTGATGAGAGGCAGGATCAAACAGGGCGATGGCCCCGGCGGCAAACAGTCCTTCCCATTGCCAGCCGGCATCGGGTCGGGTGCGGTGCAGATTGGCATAGGCCGGCAGCCCCACCCCCTTGACCGCCTGATGGGAGACGGCGTCCAGGGCATAGACGCTGACCGGGTAAAACGTTGGCTCCTGGCTGTCATCAGACTCCAGCAAGGCCATCAACTCTTCATCTGTGATGATCATGTCATGCTCTCTCGCCCAGTTGTCGGCAGACCTCTTCCACGCACTGCCTCAAGGCGGCTCCAAGGGGATGTCCGGGGGCCTCCTGCCAACGGTCGATCACCTCTACCAGGGGGGTAGCCCCCACCATTTTGGCGGCCCCCTTCATCTTGTGTAAAGCCGTATTGAGGGCCTTCTCGTCCCCTTGTGTGACACACCGCTCAATGTCGGCCAGATCCTGGTGAACCGATGCCAGATAGATGTCAACGAGGGCCGGGCTGAGGGACACGGGCAGGGAAAGGGCTGCCGTTGGCTGCGGTGCCTTCCCCCCTTCATGGGGGCCAAAGACGGTACGAAGCAATACGGCCAGATCCCTGAGCAAGACGGGTTTGTCCAGATGGCCCTGACAGCCGCATTCCGCCAGTCGCTGCGCCGCCTGCTCGCTGAGATCCGCGGTGATCACGTAGACGGGTAGATGCTGCCAGCGTTCATCGGCGTGCAATTGCCTGCAGAGCTCGGCGCCGTCCATCACCGGCATCTGCAGATCCGTCAGCACCAGATCCACCGACTCCGATTGCAGGATCTCCAGTGCCAGACGGCCATTGGCCGCGCTCAATACCCGGGCCCCCAGCTGACCCAGCTGCATGCTGATCAGCATTCTGTTCACCTCGTGATCTTCCACCAGCAGCACCCGCCTGCCTGCCCCCGGCAGGTCCGTGATCTCCTCGGCGCCACGGACGAGTCTGGGCTGCAGCAGGCTGACCACGGAGCCCGGGATCCAGGGTTCCCCCTGCCAGTACCAGGCGCGCAAGCCCCCATCGTCCTGCATGGCCCCAAGGCAAGGTGCCGCCGGATCCTCGGCCACGCCAAACTCTGCGAGCCAGGCCCGCATATATTCGAGCTCCCCGGGCAACAGTTGCAGGGAGACCGTCTTGACGCGCGGTTGCCAGGGCGCCTTCTCCTGCGCATGCCTGAGGGGCAACGAGCAGAGGAAACGGCTACCCCCGCGAGCCAGAGGCTCGACCCGGATCTCGCCCCCCATCTGCTCCATCAACTGGCGGCAGATGGCTAGCCCAAGCCCGGTTCCCTGGGCTCTGGGCTGGCCAGGCTCCTCCCCTTGTTCGAAGGGCAGGAACAACCGGGGCAACAGCTCGGCACTGATCCCGGGCCCCTCGTCGTCTACCCCGCACACAATCCACTCCCCTTGTCGCCGGGCCCAGAGCACCACCTCTCCCCGCTCGCTGAACTTGATGGCGTTGGAGAGCAGGTTGTGCAGCACCTGTTGCACCCGGTGGGGATCGAGTTCCATCAAGGCGGGCAGCGCCGGGTCGAGCGCCAGGCGCAGTTGCAGATGGCGGGATCGCGCCTTGGACCAGTGCACCGCCGCCACGTGTTCGCACAGCTCCACCAGATCCGTGGGCTGTACAGAGAGGCGCAACTGACGCGTCTCGTTGCGGCTGAAGTCGAGCACGTCGTTGAGCAGCCCGAGCAGTTCATTGCCCGCCTGCCTGACATGGGCCAGAGCCGAGGCCTGCTCTGCATTGAGTCCGGTCTGCTCGAGCCACTCCAGCAAGCCGAGCATGGCGTTCATGGGGGTACGGATCTCGTGGCTCACGGCGGCCAGGAAGCGCCCCTTGGCAAGCACGGCCTGCTGGGCCTGCTCGTGGGAAAGCTGCAGGGAGTGCTCCTGCTCCACCCTGGCCGTCACATCCTGCACCACCCCGTAGATCCGCCACCCCTCCCCCTGACGGCGCCCCCTGCCGGAAAATTGCAGCCAGCGGGTTCCCTTGGCGGGGTGCTGATAGCGCAGCAGATGGGAGAAAGGTCGACCGGCTTGCAGCATGGCCAGCATGGGGGCTCGCATCTCGCGCCTGTCCTGGTGGGAGATGCGAGTCAGGGTCTCGTTGGGATTGACCCGGATCTGCTGGCTCGCCAGCCCCAGCAGTTCGTGACTGCCCCGGCTCACAAACTCCACACGGGTGATGGCTCCCCCCAGCAGGGTGAATTGCAGCACCACACCGGGCACCGTATTGGTGAGGGCGCGCAGGCGCCGCTCTGCCTGACGCAGCAGGCGGGTACGCTCGCGCAGGGCGCTGATGTCGGAGAGGGCGATCAGATCCCCTGCCGGAGCCTGGGGGCCCAGTCGCAAGGGGATCTGGGCATAGGAGTAGACCTGCTCGTGCAGCGCCAGCTCCCCTTCGGCGCCCTGCAACTGTGGCGCGGGCAGCACCAGATCGGCGGCGTAGCGCGCCTCCATGCGCTTGGCCCGCTTGTTGCGCTTGATCACCTCCCCCTTGTCATTGCGCAAGAACACGGGAACGGGGAGCGCTTGGAAGAGAGACTCCCTGAACTTGCTTTCCAGCGCCAGCGCCTGCTCTACCTTGTGACGCTCGCGGGCCTCCTGGGCCAGTTGCTGGCGGGAACGCCAGACTGACCAGATCACCGCCATGCTGATCAGCAGTGCCAGCAACACGGAGCCAAGCCAGAAACCGTAGCTGACCCCTTCCTGCTGGTTGACCACCAGGCGACGCCAGCGTTGCACCAGCTCGTCCACCTGCCGATCATTGAGGGTCATCAGGCTCTGATCCAGCACCCCTGCCAGGCTGGTCTGTTCCGGCCGGATGGCAAAGCCGAGGCCGAAACGCTCCGGCAATTCGGTGATGGTCAGCTCGCTCAACTGGTTGTTTCGAATGGGATATTGGAGCTGGTACAACTCCGCCAGCATGGCCTGGGCATCCCCATGCCGCACCGCCGCCAATCCCTGCAGCAGGTTGTCGGTCACCTCCCACTCATGCTGGCCGAACTGGGCAAGCAGGCCGGGATCATAGAGCATTCTCGGGACCACCACCTTGCCACTGACGTCCGCGAGGGAGGCAGGCCCCCTCTTGCTGCGACTGACCAGAGCATAGCGGCTGGTCGCCACCATCCGGGTGAAGTTGAACTCCTTGTTCAGGGCGGCGGACTCCATCAGCCCGACCATCATGGCGGCATCGCCACTGCGCAGCAATGTCAGCGCCTCCTCCCGATTGGCGGCGGGCACCAGCTCGAAGCGCAGTCCCGTCTGCCGACTCACTTCCCGCAAGACATCCGCACTCCAGCCAATGAGCTCTCCCTGCTGGTTGACACCGCTGTATGGCATGAAGCCGGGATCCGCCACCATCTTGATGGTGTGGGCCTTGCCGACCAGCCAGGCCTGCTCCTTGTCGGTAAAATGCAGAGGATTCACATCCTGCTCACCCTGAGGCAGATACTTGCCCAGATCCCGGTAGAGACTGCCCGGCGGCAAATAGCGGATGGCCGTATCCACCAGCTCCAGCAACTCGGGCTGGTTGCGCATCATCAGCCGGTAGCTGATGACCAGATCATCGCTGCGAAGACGGCGAAGGCGCAGCCCTTCATCCGGGAATTCCCGCATCAGGTAGCGCAGTTGCAGATAATCGCCGAGATAGGCGCTGCCCTTGCCGGCCACCAGGGCACCATACCAGTTCTCGGCATCGGTCAGCTGTTGCTGGGATGAACCAGGATAGAGACGCTTCAGGATCTCCTGGGCCTGCCAGATAGGTGACACCAGAAACTGCGCCTGATCGAGCTCACCCCGATAGAGGATGGCGGACTCCGCTTCCATCATGGCGCGGCTCAAGACGGTATCGCTCGAGTTCGACCGGGCAGGCCCGACGTGGGGAATGAGATCGCAGCGCCCGTTCAGCAGATCCTGCGTCATGGCTGCCCAGCTCGGCCGCTTCTCGAAACGCACCGGTACCGGCAACAGCTCTGCCAGCCGCGTCATGCGATCGATGAGCAGGCCCCCCTCCGCCTCCAGATAGGGAGGACGTTGCAGGGCCGGGTAACAGAAGGTCAGTCCGGTGAGCGAATCGGCATAAGCCTGGGCATCCGGTGACAGCGGGAGTATGGCGGCACGCAGTGGCAAGGCCAGCAGCGCGCCGGACAACAGAAGGATTTTTATCATCGGAACGGAAAAGCCAGGCGATTGCCTGGCTTTTTGTCACTCGTTGGGTTCAACATTTTCTACCCTGGCCTTGAGCTTCTGGCCGGGCCGGAAGGTCACCACGCGACGGGCGCTGATGGGAATATCCTCCCCCGTCTTGGGGTTGCGTCCGGGACGCTGGTTCTTCTCGCGAAGATCGAAGTTACCGAAGCCGGAAATCTTGACCTGTTCGCCACGCTCGAGCGCCTGTCTGATCTCCTCAAAGAAGGCTTCCACCATATCTTTGGCTTCACGCTTGCTCATCCCGAGCTGGGTGAACAGGTGCTCTGCAATGTCGGCTTTGGTAAGCGCCATAGATCAATCCCTCAAGGATGCATTCAACTCTTCACCGAGGGCCCGCACGACATTGTCCACGGTCTCGGCGATCTCTTTCTCCTCCAGGGTGCGCTGGGTGTCTTGCAACACCAGGCTGATGGCCAGGCTCTTCTTGTCCTCTGCCATACCAGCGCCCTGGTATACGTCGAACAAGTTTATTCCAACTAACTGATTTCCGCCAACTTTTTTAATTACTGCCAGAACGTCGCCTGCCAGGATCTGTCTGTCAACCACCACGGCGATGTCGCGACGGTTGGCCGGGAACTTGGATACTTCGGCAGCAACCGGCACCTTGGCCGGCGTCAGTTTGTCCAGCTCCAGCTCGAACATGACAGCGCGGCTCTTGAGCCCCAGCTTCTTCTCGAGGCTCGGGTGGATCACGCCGATGTGGCCGATCACGACGCCATTGCGCAGAATGGCTGCGCTCTGGCCCGGATGCAGGGCACTGTGCTCGGTACGCTCGAAGGTGAAGGTAGCCCCTTCTGCAGTCAGATCCAGTACCGCTTCCAGGTCACCCTTCAGATCGAAGAAGTCGACGGGACGGGCCTTGACATCCCAGTGCTCGTCCCCCTGGTTGCCGGTGATGATGCCGGCCAGCATGGGCTCCTGACGGATGCCGTTCTCGGCATTCTCGTCCTTGATGAAACGCAGGCCCTGCTCGAACAGGCGCACGCGCGGCTGCTGACGGTTCTGGTTGTAGACCACCGCCTGCACCAGACCCGGGAACAGAGAGACGCGCATGGCGGACATCTCGACGGAGATCGGGTTTGGCAGTACGATGGCATCGCTCTGCGGGAACAGGGTCTGCTGAGCCTTGGGATCGACGAAGCTGTAGGTGATCGCTTCTTGGAAACCGCGGTCAACCAGCAGGTCGCGCACCCGCTTCAGGGTCACCTGCCCTTCTGCCTGCTCCACCATCGCGAGGGATGCGGCGGGTTTGAGGTTCGGGATATTGTTGTAGCCGTAGATGCGGGCCACTTCCTCGATGAGGTCTTCCTCGATGGCGATGTCGAAACGCCAGGAGGGAGCCAGCGCGGTCCAGCCGTCAGTATCCACGGTTACCTGCATGCCCAGACGAGTCAGAATTTCGACCACCTGCGCATCCGCCACGCTGATGCCGATCACCTTGTCGAGCTTGGTGCGGCGCAGCTTGATGGGTGCCGCTTTCGGCAGATGGGCATCGGATTTGACTTCGATGACCGGACCCGCTTCACCGCCGCAGATATCCAGCAGCAGACGGGTGGCACGATCCATCACCTTGGCCTGCAGCTCGGGATCCACCCCGCGCTCGAAGCGGTGGGAAGAATCGGTATGCAGACCGTAGGCACGGGCACGGCCGGTGATGGAGAGCGGCGCGAAGAAGGCGCACTCCAGCAGGATGTCGGTGGTGGTCTCGGAGACACCGGTGCGATCGCCGCCGAAGATGCCGGCCATGCAGGCAGGGCCTTTGGCATCGGCAATCACCAAAGTGCTCTCTTTGAGCTTCACCTCGTTGCCGTCGAGCAGGGTCATCGGCTCATCAGCGTGGGCACGGCGCACCACCAGTTCCCCTTCCAGCTTGGCCAGATCGAAGGCGTGCATCGGCTGCCCGTATTCCAGCAGCAGGTAGTTGGTGATGTCGACGATGGCGTCGATGGAACGAATACCGCCACGGCGCAGCTTCTCCTGCATCCAGAGCGGGCTCTGGGCGTGCAGGTTCAGCCCCTTGATGACACGACCCAGATAACGGGGGCAATCGGCAGGCGCTTCAACCCGGATTGGGAAAGTTGCATCAATGGTGGCTACAGCTGGCGTCCAAGTCGGCTCGACCACGTCGACGCTGTTGAGCACGCCGATTTCTCGGGCCAGGCCTGCGATGCCGAGGCAATCGGCACGGTTCGGGGTCAGATCCACGTCGATGCTGACGTCATTGAGCGCGAGGTATTCGCGGATATCGGTCCCGATGGGCGCATCCAGCGGCAGCTCGATGATGCCATCGGCTTCGACGTCGATACCCAGCTCGCTGAAGGAGCAGAGCATGCCGTGGGAGGGCTGACCGCGCAGCTTGGCTTTCTTGATGGTGAAATCACCCGGCAGGGTCGCCCCTACTTTGGCAACGCACACTTTGAGGCCCTGACGGCAGTTCGGCGCACCGCAGACGATGTCCAGCAGCTCGGCCTCGCCCACGTTGACCTTGGTCACCCGCAGTTTGTCGGCATCCGGATGCTGGGCGCACTCGACCACTTCACCCACAACCACATTGTTGAACTGGCCGGCCACCGCTTCCACGGCGTCCACTTCCAGACCGGCCATGGTGATCTGCTCGGCCAGTGCATTGTCACTCAACTCGGTGCGGACCCACTCCATCACCCAGGATTTACTGAATTTCATGTTCTCTCGCCCTTACTTGAACTGCTTGAGGAAGCGCAGGTCGTTTTCGAAGAAGGCACGTAGGTCATTGACCCCGTAACGCAGCATGGTCAGGCGCTCAACGCCCATGCCGAAGGCAAAGCCGGAGTATTTTTCCGGATCGATGCCGACCGAACGCAGCACGTTCGGGTGCACCATGCCGCAGCCCAGCACTTCCAGCCACTTGCCGTTCTTGCCCATCACATCCACTTCGGCACTCGGCTCGGTGAACGGGAAATAGGAAGGACGGAAGCGAATCGTCAAGTCTTCCTCGAAGTAGTTGCGCAGGAAGTCGTGCAGGATGCCTTTCAGCTCGGTAAAGCTGGCATGTTCGTCAACCAGCAGGCCTTCGACCTGGTGGAACATCGGGGTGTGGGTCATGTCGTAGTCGTTACGATAGACACGGCCCGGCGCGATGATGCGGATCGGCGGCTGCTGATGTTCCATGGTGCGGATCTGCACGCCCGAGGTGTGGGTACGCAGCATCAGATCAGGATTGAAGTAGAAGGTGTCGTGATCGGTACGCGCCGGGTGGTGAGCCGGGATATTCAGCGCATCGAAGTTGTGGAAGCCATCTTCAATCTCGGGACCACGGGCAACCTTAAAGCCCATCTCGCCAAACAGGCGCTCGATGCGCTCGATGGTACGGGTCACCGGGTGCAGACCGCCATTCTCGATGCGGCGGCCCGGCAGGCTGACGTCGATGGTCTCGGCGGCCAGCTTCTGGTTCAGCACGGCGATTTCGAGGGCTTCACGACGCGCGTTCAGGGCATCCTGAACCTGCTGTTTGGCCTGGTTGATCACGGCGCCCGCTGCGGGACGCTCTTCAGCGGACAGGGCGCCCAGTCCCTTCATCTGCTCGGTAAAAAAGCCCTTTTTACCCAGATATTTGACCCGGATTTCGTCGAGGGCGGCGATGTCGCTTACGCCCTCAATTTCGGCCTTGGCCTGGCCGACTACTTCTTCAAGCTGTTGCATGTCTTCCTCGTCACCACTCCCGGAACAGGAGCCTTTAGGCTAAATAAGGTCAAGAGGGGAATAATACAAAAAAAGCCCCTTGGCTGACCATAGTTATGACGGGCTTTTCTCCCTGCAAATCATTTTGTTATATGGAAAAGCCACAAGCCAGATGCAACAGGATTGAGACAAGCGTCGTTTGTTCTAGTTTGTTGGCATATGGAAGGATAAAGCATTCATGAACCTGGCATGCTACCTGCCAACGCTCAAAAATGAGCAACAAAAAAGGAGGCCTGAGCCCCCTTTCCATGTCTAATGAAAACAACAACATACATAAATATCAATGAATTACGAGCGACAAGAGGGTACATCAAAAGCCCCGTGACGACCCTGTTTGGGGCAATTTGTGGACACTTCATCATGCGGCAGTTAGCGGGTTTTCCAGCGGGTTGAAGCGCACCGCATCGCTCAGATAGTCTAGCGCAAAGTGGGCATAGGTCATCGTTTGCTGGATGTTGTGATGGCCCAAAATTTTTTGCAGCGCGAGGATGTTACCCCCTGACATCATGAAGTGTGATGCAAAAGTGTGCCTGAAGACATGCACCGCCTGCCCTGCTGGCAGATCCGGTGCCACGGCCTTGAGCACGTCACGCACCAGCAGATAGTCGAGGTCACGGAACAGCGGGCCCCGGTTCACCCCATTCGTTATCTCCTGGCACAGATCGGCCGAGATCGGCACGGTGCGGTTCTTGCCATTCTTGGTGTTGATGTAGGTCACCCGACTGGCCAGCACATCCTCGCGGCGCAGATTGGCCGCTTCACTCCAACGCGCTCCCGTAGCCAGGCAGAGTTTGACCACTTTCAGGTTATCCCCTGACAACGCGGCCAGCACGTCGCCGATCTCGTCCTGGGTCAGGTAGCCCATCGACCGCTCGACCAGTTTAACCTTTTTCATCTCTTTGAGCGGATGCTCATGGTGGTAGTGGCCAAGATCAATGAGCACCGAGAACACCCCGCCCAGCATCTCCTGCTCACGGTTAACCGTCTTGGGCTGTCGGCCTGCGTGCAGTCGCTGTGCCCGATACTCGGAGAACAGCGCCCGGGTCACCTGCCTAGCCAAAGGTCGGCGCAGAGCTACATCTATATTGTGGAGTTTCTTACGAACCGCCTCCCCTGCTTTCAGGGTCTGGCCGTGGTAACGCCACCAGAGTTCGATAAGCTCGGAGAGCGGCCTGTTGTCTGCCGGGCGGTCCAACCACTCTTTGTTGTGCTCGGTGGCGATCACCCAGCGCTCGAACTGCTGTGCCTCAGACTTGGTCTTGAAGCGCTTGCGGATCCGCTTGCCCTCCCTCCCCTGCGGGCGGATATCGACCAGGTACCCATCGGGCGTGGACTTGATGCTCATCGACCCTCCTTATATAGGAAGGCACTCACCCATCCCCGTGGCCCACACACCGACACCGTACCCAACCACTGCACTCTCACTGTCATCACCCTCCATCAAAATACTGTGGTTTTATACAGCATTTGATGATGGTTAGCAGTGTTTAACTGAGGCTATGCCATACATGGGGAAGCTGGTGACTGTAGGCTGATGAGGTAGTGGAACTGTAACCCCATGAAATTGAATGGATTCCAGCTACTTAAATAAAGCGCATACAGTTCCAAGCTTACGGAGCCTGCTATAGAACATAGAACATAAAACACTAAGACTGCATATATTTTTTTAACTTTATAACCCATACGCTTGGGTCGAATATAGCATTTTAAGTTCACCTAAATCATATGGGCTCTTGTGAAGTTTATTTTCATCATATATTTTAAAAGTATTCATATTAATCATAAGTGTATTGAGGTCGGCTTCATATATATGTTCAAAAAATCCGTACTTTTCAACTAAACATTTAAATTTGTCACTTCGTTTATAACAAAGGCAATTAACAAACAGTAATAACAACTCATAATTTGAGAATTGAGCCCTGAGTATATTCATATAAACAGACTTTTCATCTTCAGATAGTTTACTTTTATCTATAAATTTCATTATTTGATATATATATCTGAAGTAGTGACCGATATCTGAATAGGCTTCCCGCATAAACTTCTCATACACAGAGTTTAAGTGTTCAATAAGTGCTTTTCTATAACTAGGTGTTTTTTCCGCAATCTCGTTCAATTTCCAAAAAAGTATTTTGAACTTATCTTCACTACGCAGATTAGAAGATATGTCATTATGTAAGTTCATCATACTAAAAAATGAGCTTTCAAAAACCTGCTTTTGCATAGCTTCAGTCTGCTGCTCAAATTGTAAAACCTGTGAGTTCATTTCCTTTCTTGTTGCTCTTAATTCAATTGATTGAAGAACAATAGAAATTATAACACCTGAAAAGGCTAGGCCAGAAAAAAGAGTATTTAGAGCACCATAGACATCCCCAAACTCCCCTAAACTGGGAGCAAATACTTTTCCCTTAAGAAGCTTGTCAAACATCCACTCATGAACAATCCATGTAGGATACTTCCACCATAACAGAGAAACAAATATAAAAGGCATTGAACATAAGACAACAAAAATAAAACGACGTGAAAATCCCTTAAGCCAACTCATTCTAAATGACCTTTATTATTGAACCTGATAGACCCTGTCAATACTTACAATGCTGACTACAGTCCAACATATTTAAGAAAACCGATGGCCCCGCCCACGATAGCAAGCATTGATACAATCAACCATTTTGTTTGGTTATGTAATGCTATTTGCAGGTCTTCTTTTGTAGAAAATTTTTTATCAAGTCCATCGACCTTATTATCCACGGCATCAAGCCTTGTTATAATGATATCTTGTCGTCCAGACAATAAAGTAATCGATACTTTAAGGTCATTGACATCATCCGCAACTCGTTCCATTTTTTGCTTTATTTCTGAAACATCTCGCATGATGTGGCCAACATCAGATTCTAGTTTTGCTACACGTGCTTCCATCGAACCATCCCCACCATCATTGCCAGAGTTATCTTCAAATTTTAACCTACCTTTTCGACCAGAGAAAGGAACAAGATTACTCATGGGCTGCTCCTTGATCTGGTTGGAGTTTGACTTGCTGTTCTTTCCAATCGAGGATGTTCTCAGCATTCACCAACATGATATTGCCACAACGCTTACAGGTAAGCGGGAATGAAACAATGTCATCCCCTATTACTTCGTCATGCAGTAAAAATGGGCGCACATACTCTTGAGGCGGTTGTGCAGGTTCACCAGCAGTAATGAACAGCAGATCTGCGGCGGTGGATTTATTCATTAAAGGGATGTCAAACTCATTATGATGACACAGGTTACAAGCAGCTTTGACACCGATCCCTTTATAGAAATTGATGATATCCTGTTGGGTAACTTCTCTATAGCATAATGGCAGCTTGCTCATTTATCACCCCGAATTGCTGTGACGACTTCGGAAACCTTGTTATTTCTTATAAGCGCTTCAATAATCGACGCGCTATTATCATTTCTATAAAGGCGGACGGGATTATCCGCAAAATGCAATATTATATTCTCTAAAAGCTTACCACTCATTTCACTATCTACTTGACCGGCCTCATCTTTATATCCATGATAAGCCATTGCGACCGCAACCTTGTAAGCATAATCTTCTCTTAATTTGCTAACATGGTTATACTGCTTGGCTGAAAACCAGGCCAACCAAACAAGTGGTATTGAGATGGCAATTCTAGATACGACCTCTGCAAAATCAATCCCCTTTGTAGAAAATACGGTTTCAACGAACCAAACTCCAAAAACTGTTAGTCCGATTAACGCGAAGGCAAAAAGTGTGAGCCATCTAATCTCAGGCCATTTTAGATCATCATGTCTTTTTTGGAAAGCTGATGCCATACCCTCTTGACTTGCTAGTTTTAAAATCCCATCAGCTCTGTCTATTGCTCGTCCAAATAATTTTTGAATATCTTCCTCTGTCTTCTCTATGGCGCTTAATCTCTCTGAATAAAATGATAATAAATCTGATGCGGAACTATCAAACTTAGATAATTTATCGCCTAGTTTTTTCTTTTCATCGCTTAAGCTGCCCTTGATATTCCCTATGGTTTTATCAACCTCGCTAATTTTATTTTCCATAAGGCTATGCAGTTTATTGGTTGTGGCGCTACTCACCCTCTCGAACTCACTGAAGTATGAAGTTCTTTGAGCTGAATCGACCAAGTCATAAAAATGCTCTTCTGTCAGAATAAGGTCTGAGACCATGTCATCAAACAGCTTGTAATTATCCCAGGTTGAAAAATCAACAATTTCATCATTGATATATGTTTTCTGCTGGAACTGGCTAAACAATATTGTGCAATAATATATAAATGTTCTTTCGGAACTATTAAAACGATGCAATATCTCTGGTGAGATTATAATTTTCCTCATTACGCTACATATAAAATCAATATACTTACTCCATATGACATAAAATTCATCCCTTCCATCCATCTTATTTTCATTAAAAACGTCAGCATTGACGAACTTACTAAAGCTATTAGCTAAAGCCTCAATATCACTAATTATCACCAGTGCTGTTTCAGAAGAAATATTTGCTATTAGGCTTGTTGGGCTATCTCTATCTTCCATTATTTTCTTCAACACACCGACAGATATTGACATCAATGACAATGTATATTTTGCCTTACCATGTAGAGACATGTTTTATTTCCTTAGCAAAACAGGGCGCATTAGCGCCCTGTTTGTCTTTTTCTATATGATCTGTGTTCTACCATCACGCCGATGATCTGGATGTGCTGCCGGTCAGAATGCATGGTGGGGTAATCGTCATTGAGGGGGACCAGTTCAAACACCTCTTGTCCACTCTCGTCGATGCCTCGGGGCCGGTACTTCTTGAAGGTGGCCTCTTCGCTGCCGTTCCTGGCCACGACGAAATCCCCTGGTTGGGGCGCTTCGTCGGGGTCAACGATGATGAGGTCGCCTTCTTTAAAGAAGGGTTCCATCGACTGGCCACGCAACCAGAGGCCAAAACCACAAGGGCCGACATCCACCCCCGCCGTCACATACTCGACGTTGCCATCGAAGGCCGTGGCCTGTTCACACATCTCGTGCCAGTGGCCGGCCTGAACATAGCTCAGCACAGGCACGCGCGTACCTTGCGGGATCACGGCCGGTTCGACGTTGTGATATCCGACGACTTGCTGCTCTCCTGATGACGCAGGAGCATCCCCCTCCCCCGTCAAGAGCCAGTCAACAGTGACCCCCAACGCAGCAGCTAACTCATTGAGATAGCGACCATTAGGCGTGTTCTCTCCCCGCTCCCATTGACTGATGGAAACGCGTGATACACCGACTCGTGAGCCGAGAATTTCTTGGCTATATCCGAGTCTCTTCCGTGTCTGTTTGATGCGTTCATTTATTTTCATGTAAGCAATCTTACAAGTTGCTTTCGTAGGATTTCTTGTCTTTTTTGTAAGTTTTTCCTTGCAATCATGATTCACCTAGCTTTACATTTGCTTTCGAAAGTAAACCTTACAAGGTGATGAAAATGAAGAAACAAGATGCAATTGACCACTTTGGTGGGGCTGCAAAATTGGCCCAAGCGCTGGGCTGTAAGCCACAAGCCATTTCTCAATGGCGTGACCATGTTCCACAAGGCCGTGCCTACCAGATCGAGGTGCTGACCGGCGGCAAATTGAAAGCCAGCGCGCACAGCACCCCGCAACAACCCACCCCCTGTGTTTGAACCCCCTGAGAAGGATTCACCATGGTTACTCGAATCAAACCCATCCGTATCCCCAGCGATGTGAGCCAGTTGCCGCTCGATTACCCCTTTGGCAATCGCGTCAGCGAAAGCCTGGAGGAGTACGCCAAGCGTCAGGGCTTAACGATTGGGGCCGTTAAAAAGCGCGCCGACCGCGGCCAGTTGCCCATCTTGCAAGACGGCCCGGGCGCACCTCGCGAGGTCAACCTTTACGCCCTGTTCCTGCAGGCCCGTTATCAGGCCGAGCGCTACGTCACCATGACGCTCGCGTGAATCTGCCAACACCATAACGGGTCAAGGAGACGCTCGCATGTTTACCGAATACGCCAGCAAACATCCGCACTGGATCAGCGCCTGCCAACGCTTTGCCGCCAGTCACAACATGGCCGAGATAGCCCAGCGGGCTGGCATGAATCCGCAGCTCCTGCGCAACAAGTTAAACCCCGATCAGCCCCATGAACTGACAGTAGCCGAGCTGATTGCCATCACCCAGGCGAGTGAGGGCGATGAAACCCTGTTCGATGGCGCCCTGTTTGGCTGTGGCTTGACGGCCGTTGCCATTCCCCAGGCAGAACGGGCCCCTTCCCTGCCCCATCAGGCCATCGATCTGAACGCCAAGATTGCCAGCATTGGCCAACGCGCGCTGGAGCTGACCGACCGCGGCCGGATCACCCGCTCGGAGCGCAACACCCTGGTGAGCGTGGCCACCTCGGCAATGGGATCGCTCGCCATCTTGATCCACGACATCGAGGCCCGCTTTCAGGCGGTGCCCACCCTGGCCTGCGCATCAGACATCCTGATGCAGGCCGCGACCATGTGAAGGGGAAACCACCATGCAACGCATTGAACATGAACAACGCAATTTGGCGGGCCTGACGCCCACCGAACAGCTCGCCATGAATACCGCCGGCTGCCTGCTGTTGCGCGAGCTGTTCAGTAAGACACGCTCAAGTCTGGATAACGACTGGCTGGCACTGAGCCAGACCAAGAAAGCGGCCATCTGTGCCATTGCCCGCCAGCCACGGGGCGAACTGATGACCGCCACCCTGTCAGCCCTGCCCCATGCACAGCGTGAGGCGATCAGGCTGGCTGTGATCGCGCTGGAGTATCAGAAAGCCTTTCACGGCGGTTGTGACAGCAAAGTCTGGCATCCGGCACTGAACACCAGATCCATCGGGGATATCGAGAGGGAGAAGAAAGAGAGAGCGGCAAAGCTTCGCTTGAAGCGCGCCGTGCTGGCGGCAAGCCAGATGACCGGGCAAGGCCCGCGCCCTATCGGGCAGTAAAAAGCCCGCATAACGGAGCGGCAACTCCAAGCGGGCCTCTATCAACAACGTATGAGGAAGTCGACATGGCAACTTTAGCGATCCCCTGCGCCCTGCGCAACCTTCGCATCCAGCAACGCAAGCTGACGGGCCGCTATGGCACCCGCCTTAGCCAACACCCTGACGGGATTGCGCTTATGGAACGCACCACCGCACTGGCTTGGGCTTCTCTGTTCAGCCGCATCAATCCCTGCACTCTTTCACAAGGAGCCTGACCATGCACACCCAACCAACCCAGATCAACCTGCTGAACCACCATGCGGCCAAGCGCCTGCGCCAGTTGCGGGAGCAGTTGAAACTGAGCCGCCCCAAGTTTGCCGATCAGCTCGGCATTCCAGCCACCACGCTCAAGAACTATGAGCTGGGATACCGCGAGATCGGCGGCGGTCTGTTCCTGCTGATCGCCAATCACCCGGATCTGAAATACCACTGCGACTGGCTGCTGACTGGCATCGCCACGCCGGAGGTGCAGGCATGAGCCGGATTTTTCATCCCATATCAGAACAGGAGGCACTGGCCCGGGCGGCAGAGCTGCCCCTTAACCTCGCCAGATTAACCCGTGTGCGTTTGCGCGGGTCGGAAGGGCGCAACCTGCGTGCCCAGGGCAAAACCAGCCAAGGCTGGCACCAGCTCTTTGTCACCTTGAACCGGAGGGCCTGCCCATGAGCGACGCCATCAAGATTGCCCGTCAGGCCCCCAAGCTCGTCGAAGGGCTGCTGGCCGACATGTTCGCAGCCAATGCCGAAGATAACCGCATCGCCCTGGGCGGGATTTACTCCGGCCAGCAATACATCCAGCTCCAACTGGTCGCCACCTGCAATCCGGCCGC